>NZ_CAJPHP010000009.1:0-315624 GCF_905339975.1 Burkholderia sp. BCC1999
GAATACTTCTTCCTCAAAATCCGTGCCGCGTTCCCCGGTAATCCGCGATGAACCTTTTTAATCAGGGTTTGTACGGGCATCGACCCGGCTGTCCGTTCGCCCCATTGCCGGCACGACTTCCGTGCAAAGCGATTCGAACAGCCGGGCAGCACCAACAGCGCCGCTCAGTCCGTCGCCTTCAGCGCATCCAGCCCGTCCGGCAGCTTCGCATCCGGGAACATCGTCGACAGCGTCGCATCGCGCCACCGCGCCGCTTCTTCCGCACGCTGCGTTTCCGCCTGTTCGCACACATAGAGCGCGTCGCCGCCGAGCAGCAGACGCAGCGGCACGTCGTCGCGGCGCGACAGGTCGACGATCAGCGCCGCGATCCGCGCCGGATCGCCGGCCTCGTGGCCGCCGTACGCGCCGAGCAGGTCGAGCATCGTCCCGACCGACGGCTGGTAGTCGGGCAGCAGATCGTCGACGCCGCGCTTCGCCTGCGCGGCCCAGTCGGTACGCATCCCGCCCGGCTCGAGCGTGCACACGCGCACGCCGAACGGTGCGACTTCCTTCGCGAGCACGTCGCTGAAGCCGCCGACCGCCCATTTCGCCGCCTGATAGGCGGACAACCCGGCCATCGACGTGCGCCCGCCGACCGACGACACCTGGAAGATGTGCCCCGCACGCTGCGCGCGCAGCGTCGGCAGCACCGCGCGCGTCAGGTTGACCACGCCGAACAGGTTCGTTTCGATCTGGTCGCGGAAGTCGTCGGCGCCCATCTGCTCGAACGGCGCCGTATGGCCGTAACCCGCGTTGTTCACCAGTACGTCGATACGGCCGAACGCCGCGCGTGCCGCCGCGACCGCACGCGCGGCCGCCGCTTCGTCGGTGACGTCGAGTTCGACCGGCAGCAGCCGGTCGCCATAACGCTCGACCAGATCGGCCAGCCGCGCGGGATCGCGTGCGCCTGCCACCAGCCGGTCGCCCGCCGCGAGAACCGCTTCCGAAATCGCTCGCCCCAGGCCGCGCGCGGCCCCCGTTACCAACCAGACTTTCGACATTTTCCACTCCTTGATCGTGGTGAAATCATAAAATGAATGATTACTCACTCATTAATATGGGCGAAGTACCGGTCCCTCATGACCTGCATCGCCCTGCCTAGCACTCACTTCCAGCCGCCGCGGCGCGCAGCCGCACGTACCGCCACGACGGCAATCCCCGACTCACACCGCGTGCAGCACGGCCCACAACGCTCGAAACCCGGATTCCCGGTACGCATCGGCCCGCGCCGGATCGCGCGCGATCGACTCCATCGCCGTTTCCGCGATCGACATGAACAGCGCCGCGCAGAACCCATACGCCTCGTCGCGGTTCAGCGCGCCCGACACAGCAACCTGCTCGCGCAGCAATGCGTTGATTCCGCCGAAGCCTTCGGCGCCGGCCGCGCGATGCACGTCGTCGATGCGCCCGCTCACGCCTAGCTGCTGCAGCGCGCGCCGCCCGTCCGGATTCGCGACGCCCCACGACACATAGCCGTTCCACGCATGCCGCACGGCCTGCTCGACCGGCGCGTGCTCCGGAAACCCGGTCACCATCGCCTCGCGCATCTCGGCCTTCAGGCTGAGGTACAGCGCGTTCAGCAACGCATCCTTGGTCTCGAAATACGTGAACACCGTGCCTTCCGCCACGCCGGCGAGCCGCGCGATGCGTGCGGTCGTCGCGGTCGCGCCGTCCTCGGCGAGCGCGCGGGCGGCGGCGGCGAGGATGGCTTCGTGCTTGTCGGGACTGCGCGGTCGGGCCACGTTCGATTCCTTTAATGAGTGAGCGCTCAATCATAATAGGGCGATCATGTGAAATGCAAGCCCTGTTACATCCGGCGGAACGCATACGCAAACCATCAAAACCGTGCACTATTAGCGTTTTCACGTACTGGTGCGTTCACGTATCGGCGCCCGGTGCCTCGATGTTCGTTTCACGTTCACCGTTTCAAACCGCGAACCTCCCATGACGAATCAGCCTACCCAGACCGCGGCCGACCGGCCTGTCGACATGATCATCTTCGGCGGCGGCGGCGACCTGGCCGCCCGCAAGCTGTTGCCCGCGCTGTACATGGCGCACCTGCACTGCAACCTTCCGCCCGAGACGCGCATCATCGCCGTCGGCCGCCGCGACTGGGGCATCGACGGCTATCGCGCGTTCATGGAGGAGCAGTCGCGCCCCTTCATCGACGAGAAGGCGTTCGACGCCGATGCGTGGAGCCGCTTCCTCGATCTCTTCAAGTACGTGCTGATCGACGTGAACGCGCCGGAAGACTACCTGCGGCTCGCCGAAGCAGCGCGCGGCGATGCGATCCGCGTGTTCTACCTGTCGACGTCGCCGGAGCTGTTCACGACGATCTGCGACAACCTGTCGGCCGCGCACCTCGTCGACGCGCGCTCGCGCGTCGTCCTCGAGAAGCCGCTGGGCCACGATCTCGCGTCGGCGAAGGCGATCAACAATGCGGTCGGCAAGCACTTCGAGGAATCGCAGATCTATCGGATCGACCACTATCTCGGCAAGGAAACCGTGCAGAACCTGATGGTCCTGCGCTTCGGCAACCCGATCTTCGGGCCGCTGTGGCAGGCGCCGAACATTCGCAGCGTGCAGATCACCGTGGCGGAAACGGTGGGCGTCGGCAGCCGCGCGGGCTTCTACGACCATACGGGCGCGCTGCGCGACATGGTGCAGAACCACCTGCTGCAGCTGCTGTGCATCGTCGCGATGGAGCCGCCCGTGTCGCTCGATCCGGACGCGGTGCGCGACGAGAAGCTGAAGGTGCTGCGCTCGCTGCGGCCGATGTCGCTGTCGGACGTCGCGCGCGACACCGTGCGCGGCCAGTACACGGCCGGCGCGGTCGACGGCCAGCCGGTGAAGGGTTATCTCGAGGAAGACAACGTGCCGGCGGAGAGCCGTGCGGAAACCTTCGTCGCGCTGCGCGCGCACATCAACAACTGGCGCTGGGCGAACGTGCCGTTCTTCCTGCGCACCGGCAAGCGGCTGCAGCGCCGCCAGTCGGAAATCGTGGTCGAGTTCGCCGACATGCCGTTCTCGATCATCCCGACCGGCCCGCGCCATTACGGCAACCGCCTCGTGATCCAGCTCCAGCCGGAAGAGTCGATTCAGCTGCAGATGCTCGCGAAGGAGCCGGGCAGCGGGATGAACATGGTGCCGGTCAACCTGAACCTCGACCTGCAGCAGGCGATTCCGGAGCGGCGCGCGGAAGCGTACGAACGGCTGCTGATCGACGTGATCCGCGGCCGCCTCACGCACTTCATGCGTCGCGACGAACTCGAAGCCGCCTGGACGTGGGTCGAGCCGATCCTCGACGGCTGGAAGCAGCTCGGCGACCGGCCGCGCCTGTACACGGCCGGCACGTTCGGGCCCGCCGCTTCGTCGGCGCTGCTCGCGCGCGACGGAATGTCCTGGGCCGAAGAGGCGTAACGGCTGCACGACGGCGTGCCGCCCGCGCGGCACGCCCGATCACCCGGGGTGTCGCCGGCCCCGTCTTCCCCGCGGGCCCGCGGCTACCGCGGCTCCATCCACGCGGCCTTGCGCCGCGCCGGCGCATCGCTGCTGCCACTGCCGCCGCCCAGCACCTCGATCATGTAGTCGACGAACGACGCGATCCGCGACGAGATCGCGGTATTGCGGTAGTACACCGCATGGATCGGCTGCTCGACCTCGAGCGTCTGGCGCGCGAGCACCTGCACGAGCCGCCCCGCCTCGCGATCCTGCGCGGTCATGAAATCCGACAGGCAGGCGACGCCCGCGCCCTCCAGCGCGAGCTGCCGCAGCGTCTCGCCGCTCGACGAACAGATGTCCGGCTCGATGCGGCACGCTTCGCCGTCGGTGCCGAGGATCGGCCACACGTTCAGCGATTCGGGCTGCGTGAAGCCGAGCAGCGAGTGCTTGTCGAGATCCTCGACCTTGCGCGGCTGGCCGTGCGCTTCGAGATACGCGGGGCTCGCGAGGATGCGCAGCCGGCTGTTGCCGATGCGCCGGCTGTGCAGCGTCGAATCCTTCAGCCGGCCGATCCGGATCGCGACATCGGTGCGCCGCTCCAGCAGGTCGATGATGCCCTCGTTGCTGTTCAGCTCCAGCTCGACCTTCGGGAAACGTTCGCGATAGCCGCGCACGAGCGGCACGATCACGTGCAGCATGAACGGCGTCGCGGCGTCGACGCGCAGCCGCCCCGACGGCATCTCGCGCCGCGCGAGCATCTGCTCCTCCGCGCTCTCGACCGATTCGATGATCGCGCGCGTGTCCTGCAGGAACGCACGCCCTTCCTCGGTCAGTTCGAGCCGGCGCGTGGTCCGGCGCAGCAGCGTGGTTTTCAGCTTCTCCTCGAGCCGCGCGAGCGTGCGGCTCGTCGCCGACACGGTGAGGTCGAGTTGCTGGGCCGCGGCGGTGATCGAACCGGTGTCGACCACGGCGGCAAAGGCCTGGAGTTCGTCGAGCGTGATCTTCATTGTTGATCTGAAATCAAAACTATTTGGTTTATAGACCAGTTTTTCCGCAAAAGTAAAGCCGGCACACTGCGATCCATCCTTACTGGAACCTGGATCCCATCATGCCACTCGCCCTGCTTGCGCTGACCATCAGCGCCTTTGCCATCGGCACGACCGAATTCGTGATCGTCGGGCTGATCCCGACGATCGGCGCCGATCTCGGCGTCAGCCTGCCGTCGGCCGGCCTGCTCGTCAGCCTCTATGCGCTTAGCGTCGCCATCGGCGCGCCGCTGCTCACCGCGCTCACCGGCCGCGTGCCGCGCAAGACGCTGCTCGCCGGGCTGATGGCGCTCTTCACCGTCGGCAACCTCGTCGCCTGGCAGGCGCCGAGCTACGAATCGCTGATCGTCGCGCGCGTCCTCACCGGCCTCGCGCACGGCGTGTTCTTCTCGGTCGGCTCGATCATCGCGACCACGCTCGTGCCGAAGGACAAGGCCGCCAGCGCGATCGCGACGATGTTCAGCGGGATGACCGTCGCGTTCGTCGCCGGGATTCCGCTCGGCACCTTCATCGGCCAGCACTTCGGCTGGCGCGCGACGTTCCTGATCGTCGCGCTGTTCGGCCTCGTCGCGTTCCTCGGCGCAGTCGCCTTCGTGCCGCGCGGGCTGCCGCAGACGCCGCCGGCGCCGCTCGCCCGCCAACTGCGCGTGCTGGCCCAGCCGCGCCTGCTGCTCGTCTTCGCGATGACGGCCGTCGGCTACGGCGGCTCGCTGATCGCGTTCACGTACATGGCGCCGCTGCTCGAACAGATCGCCGGCTTCACGCCGTCGCAGGTCAGCCTCGTGCTCGTCGGCTACGGCGTGTCGGTCGCGTTCGGCAACGTGTGGGGCGGCAAGCTCGCGGACGCCGTCGGCCCCGTGAAAGCGCTCAAGCGAATCTTCCTGCTGCTCGCGATCGTGCTGCTCGCGCTGACCTTCACGATCCACGTGAAATGGCTCGCCGTGCTGACGATGCTCGCCTGGGGCGCAGTCGCGTTCGGCAACGTGCCGGGGCTGCAGGTGTACGTCGTCAAGCAGGCGCGCCACTTCGCGCCGGACGCCACCGACGTCGCATCGGGCTTCAACATCGCCGCCTTCAACCTCGGCGTGGCCGGCGGCTCGTCGCTCGGCGGCCTGATCGTCGCGAACGTCGGCCTCGGCCACACGCCGTGGATCGCCGCCGTCGTCACGCTCGGCGCATTCGCGCTCACCGCACTGAGCGGCCGTCTCGACCGCCGCCACGGGCTGCCGGAACGCACGGCCGAACCCGTCGAACTCGCCCATTGAACGTCACTTTTTTGCAGGAGCCATTCAGCATGAACGCATCGACCCAACGTCCGCCGTTCGCCGGCAAGACATTCGAAGTCCGTTACGACGGCCTCACCGCGCTCAACGCGTACGACGAGGACGGCCTCCACATGCGCTACGAGATCACCGAAGGCCCGTACGCGGGCGCGAAGGGTGAAGTCGAATACACGTGGCAGCCCGTCGCCGGCGACACCTACGCGATCTCGTGGCAGGAAGCCGACCGCGCGACGGTCGTGCACATCGACGATTTCGCCGCCGGCACGTCGCGCTCGTTCTTCACCGCGTCGTCGCTCGATTTCTACCGCCTCGAAGGCAGCCTGCGCGCGGTCTGAACGGAGCCCGACATGTCCACTTCACTCGAGAAACTCGCCGACGGCGGCTTCAGCGTCGGCATCGAGCTACCGCTCGACAACGACTGGTCGCCGGCCGGCGACGCGAAGCGCCAGCACCAGGGCCGCCGCCCCGGCGTGCCCGACCTGGAGATCCACGCGGAGCTCGCGCAGCTGGCCGACACGCTCGGCTTCCGCGCACTCTGGGTGCGCGACGTGCCGGTGTACGACCCATCGTTCGGCGACGCCGCGCAGGTGTTCGAAACGTTCTCGTATCTCGGCTACCTGGCCGGCATCACGAACGACATCCTGCTCGGCACGGCGGCCGTCGTGCTGCCGCTGCGCGAGCCGCTGTTGACGCTGAAATCGGCCGCGACGATCCAGGAGCTGAGCGGCGGGCGCCTGATGCTCGGCGTCGCGAGCGGCGACCGGCCGGTCGAATATCCGCTGTTCGGCCGCGACTTCGCGACGCGCGGTGCGAATTTCCGCGACCAGATCGCACTGCTGCGCGACGGCGCGCGCGGACACCTGCCGCCCGGCCTCGACGTGCTGCCGGCCGCCCGTTCACCGGTGCCGCTGCTCGTCGCGGGTCTCGCGCAGCAGACGCCCGCGTGGATCGGCGAGCACATGGACGGCTGCCTCGCGTATCCGGGCACGCCTGCCGACCACGCGCAGCGCGCCGCGAACTGGCGCGCGGTGGCCGGCGACAAGCCATACGTGAGCTTCATCCACCTGGACCTCGCGGAAGATCCGCACGAGCCGCTGCAGCGGCACCGCTTCGGCGCGCGAGCCGGCCGCCTCGCGCTGACGGAGGAACTCGCGGCGATGCGCGACGCGGGCGTGCGGCACATCGGCCTGCATTTCCGCCGCAACCGCCGCCCGCTCGACGAGACGATGGCCGAGATCGCGTCGGACGTGCTGCCCGAATTCCATCCGAAGACGAACGCGCAGACGCGCGCCGCATAAGGCCGGCAACGGCCTTCGGCGAGCCCGCGGCACAATCAATATTTGAATTTAAATCAAATATTTTTGACCTCTAAAGGCGTTTATCTCATCAGTCTCAAGCGCCAGAATGACTCCCATACCGCAACCGTTCCACCCCTCCCAGGAGCACATGATGAGCAAGATTCCCGCATTCGGCCTCGGTACTTTCCGCCTGCAAGGCCAGGTTGTCATCGACTCGGTCCGCAACGGCCTCGACGTCGGCTACCGCGCGATCGACACCGCGCAGATCTACGGCAACGAAGCCGAAGTCGGCGAAGCGATCGCCGCATCGGGCGTGCGCCGCGAAGACCTGTTCCTGACCACGAAGATCTGGGTCGACAACTACGCCCCGGAAAAGCTGGTCGCGAGCCTGGAAGAAAGCCTGCGCAAGCTGCGTACCGACACCGTCGACCTGACGCTGATCCACTGGCCGGCCCCCGGCAACGGCGTGTCGATCCAGGCGTTCATGACCGCGCTCGCCGACGCAAAGGCGAAGGGCCTCACGCGCCAGATCGGCATCTCGAACTTCAACATCGAACTGACGAAGGAAGCGATCGCGGCCGTCGGCAAGGATGCGATCGCGACGAACCAGATCGAACTGAGCCCGTACCTGCAGAACCGCAAGCTCGTCGAATTCCTGAACGCCGAAGGCATCCACGTGACGTCGTACATGACGCTCGCGTACGGCAAGGTGCTCGGCGACCCGGTGATCGGCGCGATCGCACAGCGTCACAACGCGACGCCGGCGCAAGTCGCACTCGCCTGGGCGCTGCAGCTCGGCTACTCGGTGATTCCGTCGTCGACGAAGCGCGAGAACCTCGCAAGCAACCTGCTCGCGCAGACGCTGCGCCTGACCGACGACGACATGGCGCAAATCGCCGCGCTCGAGCGCAACGGCCGCGAAGTCGACCCGGCCGGCCTCGCGCCGAAGTGGGACTAAGCGCGTCGCACCTTCAATCGATCCAGCCGCGGCCCGCCGGCCGCGGCACCGACAGGACACCATCATGACCCAGGACCCGCTTTTCCAACCGCTGCAATTCGGCGCGCTGACGCTGCCGAACCGCATCGTGATGCCGCCGATGACGCGTTCGCGCGCCAGCCAGCCCGGCGACGAAGCCAACGAACTGATGGCCGCGTATTACGCGCAGCGCGCGAGTGCGGGCCTGATCGTCAGCGAAGGCACCTACATCGCGCCGCTCGGCAAGGGCTACGCATGGACGCCCGGCATTCACACGCCGTCGCAAGTCGCCGGCTGGCGCAAGGTGACGGACGCCGTGCATGCCGCGCACGGCCGCATCTTCGCGCAGCTGTGGCACGTCGGCCGGTTGAGCCACACGAGCCTGCTCGGCGGCGCGCAACCCGTCTCGTCGTCGCCGATCCAGGCGAAGGGCGTGAACGTGTTCGTCGCCGGTGAAGACGGCAGCACGCCGGGCTTCGTGCAGGCATCCGAGCCGCGCGCACTGTCGGTCGACGAAATCCGCGGGATCGTCGACCAGTACCGCGCCGCCGCGCGCAACGCGATCGAGGCCGGCTTCGACGGCGTCGAGCTGCACGGCGCGAATGGCTACCTCGTGAACCAGTTCATCGATTCGAACGCGAACACGCGTACCGATCAATACGGCGGCTCACTGGAGAACCGGCTGCGCTTCCTGCGTGAAGTCACGCAGGCGCTGATCGACGGCACCGGCGACGCATCGCGTGTCGGCATCCGCCTCGCGCCGCTGACCACTCTGAACGGCTGCGTCGACGACGATCCGGAAACGACCTACCTCGCGGCCGCGACGCTGCTCGGCGAACTCGGCGTCGGCTACCTGCACATCGCGGAAGCCGACTGGGACGACGCGCCGCTGATGCCGGTCGCATTCAAGCAGCAACTGCGCGCCGCCTACCCGGGCGTGCTGATCTACGCCGGCGCGTACACCGCCGAGCGCGCACGCGAAGCGATCGCCGCCGGCTGGGCCGATCTCGTCGCCTTCGGCCGCCCGTTCGTCGCGAACCCCGACCTGCCCGAGCGCCTGCGCACCGGCGCCACGCTCACGCCGCACGATCGCAACACGCTGTTCGGCGGTGGTGCACAGGGCCTGACCGACTATCCGACGCTCGCGCAAGCCGCGGCGTAACGATTCACAGGAGTTCCTCATGAAAGCAACGCTCGCCCGGCTCGCGCTCGCCGCGATCCTGCCGTTCGCGGCCGCGCAGGCGGCCCACGCCGCGCCGTCCGCACCGGGTGCAGACTGGTATCCGTCCGTCTATGGCGCGAACGACGAAATCGGCGCGGCCAACCTGCTGACGCCCGACGTCATCAAGCAGGCCGTCGGCCTCGTGAAGGCCGGCAAGACCTATCCGCTGGCCGTGCCGGTGGACAAGAACCTGCCGGCATTCCGCCACCGCAGCTTCCGGCTGTACAACGTGCAGGTCGGCCAGCAGGCCGGCAAGAGCCTCGGCCCGAACAAGTTCACGTTCAACGACGAGCTCGTCAACGCGTGGACCGGCGTCGGCACGCAGCTCAACGGCATCGGCCACATCGGCATCGACAACGTGTACTACAACGGCAACCGGGCGGCCGATTTCGTGACCGTCGACGGCGTGAAGAAGCTCGGCGTCGAGAAGGTGCCGCCGATCGTCACGCGCGGCGTCGTGCTCGACATGACCGCCTACTACGGCAAGCCGATCGTGCCGGGCGGCACCGAGTTCACGGTCGCCGACATCCAGGCCGTGCTGAAGAAGCAGGGGCTGACGCTGCGCAAGGGCGACGTCGTGCTGTTCAACACCGGCTGGCTGGAGCTGATCGGCAAGGACAACAAGCAGTTCCTCGAAGTCGAGCCCGGTATCGGCATGGAAGCCGCGAAGTGGCTGGCTGACCAGGGAATCGTCGCGTTCGGCGGCGATACGTGGGCGTCGGAGGTCTATCCGAATCCGCACACGCAGGACGAATTCCCGATCAACCAGTACATGCTCGCGAAGCGCGGCATCTACAACCTGGAGCTGATCGACAGCCGTGCGCTGGTGCGCGACAAGGCGTGGGAATTCCTGTTCGTGCTCGGCCAGCCGCTGTACGTCGGCTCCACGCAGGTCAACATCAACCCGGTCGCGATCCGCTGATCGCGCATCCGCCCCCCGACAATCGCGGCCGCTATCGCCGCGATTGTCATTTCCGCATTGCAGCCCGCGGATTCGGCGTCTAACGTTGACGGGATCGACTCCGCACGACCGTCACCCGACCTGAAAGGACGCCCCGCCATGCCAAGCCGCTCCCCGACACGCGACATGCTGCTGGCCGTTGCGGCCGGTCTTTCCCTGGCGGCGTTCACCGCGCCAGCCCAGGCTGACGAGGCCGCCGGCCTCACGCCGCCGGCGCCGGCCACGCCGGTGCTGGCGACCACCGCGACCGGCGCGCAGATCTACTCGTGCGAATACGATGCCGACCACCGGCTCGCGTGGGCCTTCCAGCGCCCGGAAGCGATGCTGTTCGACGGCAGCGGCACGCTCGTCGTGCGGCATGGCGCGGGGCCGTCGTGGGAAGCGCTGGACGGCAGCCGCATTACCGGCAAGAAACTCGCGGAAGCGCCGAGCGCGAGCCCGGCCAGCATTCCGCAACTGCTGCTCGCGGCGACGCCGGCCGCCACGGGCACGCTCGCCGGCGTGCACTTCGTGCAACGGCTCGACACGGCGGGCGGCACGCCGCCGGCCGCGACGTGCGCGACCGAGCATGCGGTCGGCCGCTTTCCGTACTTCGCGCGCTATGTGTTCCTGAAGTGACGTGCACGGTTTCACAGGCACCGGGCATCACCCCGGTGCGTTCCGTCACGCCTCCATTTATTCAGCTTCCCCGTCTTTCATGCGTGGACGCGTGAAATCGCCGACACTTTCGTTCCGGCTGCTCGGCGTACCCACATCGACACGACGCATGCGCTCGCCTGCGAGCTGATCAAGACGGCGCTCACGTCGGGCGGCAAGGCGTTTTCCGAAACCGTGCGCACGCCGACGAAAATCGACGCCTGTTCGACCGCGATCGCCGACATGTTCTGCGCGTACCTTGCGCATCTCACGGGTGATTGACGCGACGAGGGCCGGAACGAGCGCGAGCGCAGCCGGCGCGCGGCACCGGTATCATCCGGGTGCCGCCGGCGCACGGCCGCGCATCGCGTCGTACGCCGCCGTTTTCACGCGCGTGCGCAGCTTCAATGAAAGATATTCGTAAGACTCAATGCCTCACCCGCTTCCGCCCTGCCCGCCGACCCCGCATTCAAATAGTCGCCTTAACGGATTCGAACTAGGCGTATACACGCGTGTCGTCGCAACGAAGCCCCGTTGCACGCCGATATAAGCGCTGCGACATGCGCTGCATGCTCTTCCCCCGATGGGACGTGATGAGCGGCTCGCCTAACCTTCGCTACGGCAAAGCACACGTGACGGGGTCGACCACACCACGCGTCGTCCGACGCGACACCCTCGCGATCGTTTCGATTCGCACGTAACGACACGCATCACGCGTCATTCGTCCCCACGACGTTGCCGACAAATCCCAACTAGATACGAGACACCCTGACGACGGTTCGCTACGGGCCGTTTCAGCATGCTGATAAAGGAGCAAGCTCATGAGTGATACCCCGGTGCAGCCGACGGTCGACGTCGGCTCGGCAGAAACGGACTTTGGCACCAAGGGAGTCATCGACCGGTACTTCGGCATTTCGTCGCGCGGCAGCACGCAACGCACCGAGATCGTTGCCGGCGTCACCACCTTCCTCGCGATGGTCTATTCCGTGTTCGTCGTGCCCGGCATGTTCGGCAAGGCGGGCTTCGATACGAGCGCCGTGTTCGTCGCAGTCTGCCTCACCACCGCGTTCGGCTCGCTGCTGATGGGCCTGTGGGCGAAGCTGCCGATCGCGATCGGCTGCGCGATCTCGCTGACCGCGTTCACCGCGTTCGGCCTCGTCCTCGGCAAGGGTCTGCATCCGACGGTCGCGCTCGGCGCCGTGTTCCTGATGGGCCTCGTGTTCACGGGCATCTCGGTCACCGGCGTGCGTTCGTGGATCCTGCGCAACCTGCCCGCGGGCGTCGCGCACGGCACGGGCATCGGCATCGGCCTGTTCCTGCTGCTGATCGCATCGAACGACGTCGGCCTCGTGATCAAGAACCCGGGCGCCGGCCTGCCGGTCTCGCTCGGCCAGATCACCGCACTCCCGGTCATCATGTCGGTCGTCGGCCTTGCCGCGATCTTCGGCCTCGAGAAGCGTCGCGTGCCGGGCGGCATCCTGCTCGTCGTGATCGCGATCTCGATCTTCGGCCTGATCTTCGATCCGGCCGTGAAGTACCACGGCATCTTCGCGCTGCCGTCGCTGAGCGCACCGGGCCACGCCTCGCTGATCGGCGCGATGGACATCAAGGGCGCCCTGTCGATGGCCGTGCTGCCGAGCGTGCTGGCGCTGGTGATGACTGCCGTGTTCGACGCGACCGGCACGATCCGCGCGGTCGCCGGGCAAGCCGGCCAGCTCGACGAGAACGGCCGCATCATCAACGGCGGCCGCGCACTGACCGCCGATTCGATCAGCTCGATCTTCTCCGGTTTCCTCGGCGGCGCACCGGCAGCGGCCTACATCGAGTCGAGCGTCGGCGTGGCCGCCGGCGCGAAGACGGGCCTCGCGGCCGCCGTCGTCGGCCTGCTGTTCCTTGTCGTGATGTTCTTCTCGCCGCTCGCGGGCCTCGTGCCGTCGTACGCCACCGCACCGGCGCTGATGTACGTCGGCCTGCTGATGCTCGGCAGCGTGAGCAAGCTGCACATGGACGACATGGTCGATGCGATGTCGGGCCTCGTGTGCGCGGTGTTCATCGTGCTGACCGCGAACATCGTGACGGGCATCATGCTCGGCTTCTCGACGCTCGTGATCGGCCGCATCGCCAGCGGCGAATTCCGCAAGCTCAACGTCGGCACCGTGCTCATCGCGGCCGTGCTCGTTACCTTCTATCTCGGCGGCTGGGCCATCTGAGCGCGAAACATGCGCGACGTCGCCTGCAGAAGGGCGGCGCGCATCGGGACGACAACGTCTCCTCCACCATCATCGTTGATGGTCTCCAAGCCTGGGAACGCGAGTTTCCAGGCTTTTTTTGTGCGTGCGGCGCAGCATGATGCGCGTCGCCGAAACAGCGCGACGCAAATCCGCGCCCGGTGCTACGATCGCGCTTTTGCCCCTCCAGGAGCCGCGATGAACGCGCTCGGCATCGTCTCCGAATCGAGCACCCGGACCTCGGCGCGCAAGCCGCCGTTCATTCCGTCGTTCGGGTTTCACGAAGTGCATGAATCGCAGCCGATCGGCGCGCCGCCCGCGCGCATCATCGACGCCGTCGCGTCGCTCGACATGCGCGCCGATCCCGTCATCGACGCGCTGATGACGGTGCGCGAATTCCCGGCCGCCGTCGCCGGCGCGCTTCGCAACGGGCCGGTCCGCCCCGAACGCGGACGCTTCGGCTTCAACTCGTTCACGCTGCTCCATCGCGACGACACGTCGCTGTCGCTCGGCCTCGTCGGCCGCTTCTGGCGTCCGACACCCGACGTGCGCACGATCGCCGATGCAACGGCCTTCGTGCGCCACGACGACCCGCTCGATGCGAAGCTGGTGCTTCGCTTCGAGGTCGTCGGGCTCGCATCGGGTGCGCACATGCTGCGCACCGAAACCTTCGTTCATTGCCCGAGCGCACGGGCGCGCTGGCTGTTCACGCCGTACTGGCTCACGATCCGGCTGGGAAGCGGCTGGATCCGGCGCCGGACGCTGGCGGCGGTCGAGACGGCGCTGGCTTAGGCGCACAATCCATCGGAACGACTTGATCACGACCCGCGCGACGACGAGCGTGGTCGCAGCCACAATCGCGACCGCTGCCGGCCCGAGCCACGATGTCGGCACGACGCGAGATCGTCGCGCTCCATGTGCCGCAGCGTGCCATGCAGCGCCGACAGCGCGACGACGACCGCAAGCTTCACCGACAGTCACGCCGCACCGAACCGGTAACCGCTCAACGCGATCGCGATCCCCGTGATCCAGACGATCGCGAGGGCAGGCGCCGTCACCGTGCGATCCCGGCGCCGCACCGCGCGATGCACGGCGAGGTTCGCGATCCTGAAGCATCAAACTGCCGCCCCCTTTCGCGCCAACCGAACCCGACCGATGACCCGCATCCGCAACCCCCTGAACATCGCGCAGCTCCAGGCGTTCGTCTCCGCCGCGCACCTCAAGAGCCTGCGCGCCGCCGCGCGCGAACTCGGCGTCACGCAGCCCGCGATCACGCACACGATCCGCGAACTCGAAACGGCGCTCAACGCGGAGCTGCTCGCGCGCAGCGTGCGCGGCGTCGAGCTGACCGCGTGCGGTCAGGCGCTGCTGCCGCGCGCCGAGCAACTGCTCGGCGACATCCGCCGCACGGTCGAGGCCGTCGAGCAGGTGAAAGGCGAGATGTCGGGGCGCGTCGCGGTCGGCACGATGCCGTCGATCGCGCTGACCGCGCTGCCGCATGCGGTCACGGCCTTTCGCCAATCGATGCCGAACGTGAGCCTGCACCTGGAGGAAGTGACGGTGCCCGACGCGCTCGCGCAGTTGCGCAACGGCACGCTCGACATCGCTGCAATGCACCACGTGCCCGCGCTCGACCGCGATTTCACGCAATCGCCGCTGCTGTCGACCGAATTCACGATCGTGATGCGCGACGGTCACCCGCTCGCGCATGCGCGCCGTCTAGAGGAACTGCTCGATGCCGAGTGGATCGTCACCGTCGGCGCCGAGCAGTTTCCGCACAGCGTGATGGTCGGGATGTTCGAGGCGCACGGGCTGCCGCTGCCGAAACGTCTGCTGCGCTCGCCGATGTCGTTCGCGGTGACGCTCGGGCTCGTCGCGCGCTCGGACGTGATCGGCTGCTTCACGCGCCCGCTGGCCGAGATGGTCGCGCCGCTCGGCATCCGCACGGCCGAACTCGACGAAAGCATGCCGCGCTTCGACCTGTCGATCATCGCGCGGCGCGACCTGCTGCCCACGCCGGCCGTCACGCAATTCGTCACGTGCCTGCAGCGCGCGGTCAACGAAACGCTCGGCTGAATCGTTCCTGTGTCTGAAACGGCGGCGCCCGCAACGCGCCGCCGCCGGGCCCGGTATCGGGGCTTGTCCTAGGCGCCCTGCCGGTATTTTGTCTTGATAATCTTGCGCACGTCGCGCGCCCGCATCGGGTGGGCGAAACGGACTGTCCGACGCGAAGCCGCGGCGGACCGAAGGCTTACGGCGCGGCACAACCGCGCACCCATCGAACAAAACGAGGAGTCACCTGGTGAAAAAGATTCTTGCGGCTGTGACCGTTGCCCTGCTCGCCGTATCGGCTGGCGGCGCGTATGCGAAGGACTGGTCGACCGTGCGGTTCGGCGTCGACGCAAGCTACCCGCCTTTCGAATCGAAAGGCGCTGACGGCAAGGTTGTGGGTTTCGACGTCGATCTCGGCAACGAAATCTGCCGCCGCATGAACGCAAAGTGCGTGTGGATCGAAAACGACTTCGACGGGATGATCCCGGCGCTGAAGGCCCGCAAGTTCGACGGCGTGCTGTCGTCGATGTCGATGACGCCGGCGCGTCAGGAACAGATCGCCTTCTCGGCGAAGCTGTTCAACACGCCGACGCGCCTCGTCACGAAGAAGGGTGCCGGCCTGATGCCGACGGCTGAATCGCTGAAGGGCAAGTCGGTCGGCGTCGAGCAGGGCACGATCCAGGAAACCTACGCGAAGACGTACTGGGCCTCGAAGGGCGTGAACGTCGTGCCTTACCAGAACCAGGACCAGGTCTACGCCGACCTGATCTCGGGCCGTCTGGACGGCGCGCTGCAGGACGCGGTGCAAGCCGAGATCGGCTTCCTGAAGACGCCGCGCGGCGCGAGCTTCGATTTCGCCGGCAAGGATATCGACGATCCGAAGACGCTCGGCAACGGCGCCGGCATCGGCCTGCGCAAGGAAGACGCCGACCTGAAGTCGAAGATCGACGGTGCGATCGCCGGTATGCGCAAGGACGGCACGTACGACAAGATCGCGAAGAAGTACTTCGATTTCGACGTCTACGGCAAGTAATACGGCCAGCCGGCGCACCACGCGCCGCAACGAAACGGGCTCCGCAAGGAGCCCGTTTTTTTGCGCACGCGGCGGGCGCAATGTTATTTTTTCCGCGCCAACCTGATGATTCTCAACGGAAAACGGCATGCTCTGGCGCCGGTTTGATGGCGGTGAGGAAGGCAACGTACAATCGATCTTCCACGCACACCGGATCATTCGCGGCTGCGCCGCACTCCCCTCATCATGCAAACGCAGACCCATCCGCTGATTTCCCCCGCCGTCGGCACCGAACGCCAGATCACGAGCTTCCACTACGGCCCGCGCGGCGGCAAGAAGGTCTACATCCAGTCGTCGCTGCACGCGGACGAACTGCCCGGCATGCTGGTCGCCACGCTGCTGCGCCGCAAGATCGCGGCGCTCGAGACGGCCGGCAAGCTGCGCGGCGAAGTCGTGATCGTGCCCGTGCCGAACCCGATCGGCCTGTCGCAGCACGTGTTCGGCGATCACCTCGGCCGCTTCGAGCTCGGCTCGATGCAGAACTTCAACCGCAATTTCTACGATCTCGCGGCGCTGGTGCTGCCGCGCGTCGAACACCACCTCACGAACGATGCGCAGCGCAACCTCGTCGCCGTGCGCGCCGCGATGCGCGAAGCGCTCGACGAGCAGAAGCCGCGCACCGAGCTCGATTCGCAGCGCCTCGCGCTGCAGAAGCTGTCGTTCGACGCCGATATCGTGCTCGACCTGCATTGCGACAGCGATGCGGTGATGCACCTCTACACGAATCCCGACCTCTGGCCGGACGTCGAGCCGCTGTCGCGCTATCTCGACGCACAGGCGTCGCTGCTCGCGCTGAATTCGGTCGGCAATCCGTTCGACGAAATCCACAGCTTCTGCTGGTCGGATCTGCGCAGCCGCTTCGGCGACCGCTTCCCGATCCCGAACGGCGCGATTTCCGTCACGGTGGAACTGCGCAGCGAACGCGACGTGTCGTACGAGCTCGCCGAAAAGGATGCGCAGGCGATCGTCGAATACCTGACCGAGCGCGGCGTCGTCGACGGTACGCCGGCGCCGCTGCCGCCGCTCGCGCATCCGGCCACACCGCTCGCGGGCACCGATCCGCTCGTCGCCCCCGTATCGGGCGTGATCGTGTTCCGTACGCCGGTCGGCGCGATGATCGAGGTTGGCCAGGCCGTGGCCGACATCGTCGACCCGCTGACCGATCGCGTCGTCACGCTGAAGAGCAGCGTATCGGGCGTGCTGTACGCGCGCCAGATCGTGCGCTTCGCGACGGCCGGCATGGAAGTCGCGCGAATCGCCGGCGCGACCGCGATCCGCACGGGCTCGCTGCTGTCGGCCTGAGCGGCCGGCCCGCACGCCGGGTCACGGCGCGTACTGCGCGCCGCCCGCACGCACCAACGAAATCGCCCGCTTGCGCGGGCGATTTGCTTTCCGGAGAGCGCATCGGCGGCCGGCGATCGGCCGCCGGCCGTTCAGCGTGAAGACCGATCAGAACGCCGGCACGATCGCGCCGCCGAACTTCTGGTCGATGAACTTGCGCACGTCGTCCGATTCATAGGCCGCGACGAGCTTCTTCACCCACGGCTTGTCCTTGTCCTGCGCGCGCACGGCGATCAGGTTCGCATACGGCCCGCGCAGGTCCTCGATCGCGATCGCATCCTTCACCGGCGTGAGCCCCGCTTTCACCGCGTAGTCGGTGTTGATCGACGCGGCGTCGACATCGGGCAGCGCGCGCGGCAACTGCGCGGAGTCGAGTTCGACGATCTTGATCTTCTTCGGGTTCTCGGCGACGTCGAGCGGCGTCGCGTTCACGCCGTTCGTGCCGACGCCCGGCTTCAGCTTGATCACGCCGTATTTCTGCAGCAGCAGCAGCGCGCGGTTGCCGTTCGACGGATCGTTCTGGATCCCGACCTTCGCGCCCACCGGCAAATCCTTCAGCGACTTGATCTTCTTCGAATAGAAGCCCATCGGCGCCGTGTAGGTGAGCCCGACGTTCACGATCTTGTAGCCGCGCTGCTTGATCTGGCTGTCGAGGAACGGCTGGTGCTGGAAGCCGTTCGCGTCGAGGTCGCCGGAATCGAGCGCCGCGTTCGGCTGCACGTAGTCGTTGAATTCGATGACCTTGATCGCGAGCCCTTCGCGCGCGGCGACCTTCGTCACTTCGGTCCAGATCTGCGCGTCGGGGCCACTCATCGTGCCGATCTTCAGCGTTTGCGAATCGGCGTGCGCGCCGGGCGCCGCGAATGCCAGTGCGGCAGCAAGCGCGCCGAGGCCAGTCAGGAATGAACGTCGCATGGTGTCCTCTTGTCCCGTGTCGTTTGTTGGAACACGGATCGTGGCATGGGGCCGGAACGCCACCAACCAAGCTTATTTCATGTGCATATTCCTGATTCGGATCGAATCTCAGTCTGAATCGGTATAACCACCGACTATACAAGCGGGCAGAATTCAGTGTCGCATCGACGCCACACATTCTTCATATGACAGTCGCTGTCATATTCATTACGTGGCCCCTCGATAAAGTTGCGTCCGGTACGTGAAAGCGCCCATAGAGAGCGCCGGAACCGCAACTGGACACGCCATTTATTCGCTCGGAGAATCCTTTGAACAAGAAACTGTTGACCATCGCCGCCCTGGCAGCAACGGCCGGCACGGCGCACGCACAAAGCAGCGTGACGCTGTACGGCGTCATCGATGCCGGTATCAGCTACGTGAACCACAGCAAGACCGCCAACGGCGGCTCGGGCAAGCTGTTCAAGTATGACGACGGCGTTGCCCAGGGCAGCCGTTGGGGCCTGCGCGGCACCGAAGACCTCGGTGGCGGCCTGAAGGCGATCTTCGTGCTCGAAAACGGCTTCAACAGCGGCAACGGCACGCTCGGCCAGGGTGGCGCGATCTTCGGCCGCCAGGCTTACGTCGGCCTGAGCCAGTCGCAATACGGCACGGTCACGTTCGGCCGCCAGTACTCGTTCTCGACCGACATCCTCGGTTCGAACTACTCGACGGGCGGCAACACCGTCGCGGGTAACTACGCGTACCACGTGAACGACATCGACCAGCTCACGTCGAGCCGCATCAACAACGCCGTGAAGTTCCAGAGCGCGAACTACTCGGGCTTCACGTTCGGCGCGTTGTACGGCTTCTCGAACTCGACGGACTTCGCCGGCGCAGCCGCGACGACGTCGGGCACGACGACGACCGCAGGCTCGTCGCGCGCATACAGCTTCGGCCTGAACTACGCGAACGGCCCGCTGTCGGTCGGCGCGGCATACACGGACATCCGCTTCCCGAGCCAGTCGTCGCCGGCATTCTCGACGACGATCGCGAACCTGAGCACGGGTAACGTCCGCGACCTGCGCACGTACGGCGTCGGTGGCCGCTACGTCTGGGGTCCGGCAACGGCATGGCTGCTGTGGACGCGTACGCAGTTCTCGACCGTTTCGGGCGCGGGCGGCACGTTCTACAACGCCTACGAAGCAGGCGCGAAGTACGCCTTCACGCCGGCTCTGTCGGGCGGCCTCGGCTACACGTACACGAACGCGACGCAGAGCGGCAACTCGTGGCACTGGAACCAGGTCAACGGTATCGCCGACTACGCACTCAGCAAGCGTACGGACGTGTACGGCCTGGTCGTGTACCAGCAGGCATCGGGCAAGGGCGTGCAAGCGCAGATCGGCTCGAGCACGAGCTACTTCAACACGTCGGGCACGGGTTCGAAGAACCAGATCGCCGCACGTATCGGTATCCGTCACAAGTTCTAAAGCATCCGCTTAACTCGCGGATCACGACGGCAAGAAGCGCCCCGCTCCACGCGGGGCGCTTTTTTTATGTGCTTTTAAGTTTCGCTTAATTCTGGGCTGAGAGGATGCTCTCACCCCCCCTGTTGGCCGCCTGAGCATCGGCGGCTTTTTTTTTAGACACGCCGACGGCGCCACCATCGATTGCCCACAAGACAGGATCGGAGGCCATGATGATCGAAGATACCGTTTTCAGCCATCTGCACGCGATTCTGACGTGCCAACACTCGCTGCCGGTCCAGAGCTGCCGCGTCTCGGTTGAAATGCAGCGCCCATGGGGCCGCCCGTATCGCCTCGTCGAATGGACGATGCATCTCGACGCGCCGGCGCGGCGCCAGATCGTGCCGGCCGAATCGACCGACGAAGAGATCGCCGAGGTCGTCGCCTCGCACATGCCGGGCCGGCTTTACGGCGACGGCCGGCTGCAGTTCTGAACGCGTTCCCGCTCCACCCGCTTCCCGTCTTTCGGCCATGCCGCACGCATCGTGCGGCAGTCGGTCTCGTTTGACGCGGCAACGAAACCTGCTACGCTGCGCGTTTTCGTCCACGCAACACACGATGGAAAACGCATTCAACGAACGTGGCGTCATGGTCACGCGCAACGGCCTGTCGGCCGCCGGGCAGGTATTCGCACTGCGTGACATCCGCCACGTCGATGTCGTCAAGATTCCGAAGAACCGCCTCGTTCCGTCGCTGATCTCGCTGATCGGCGCGGCCATCGCCGTCGCAGGCGGCATCGGCGCATCGAGCGCCGCGCTCGTCGTCGGCGTGATGCTCGCCGTCGTCGGCTACCTCGCCTGGGCCACGCAAAACATCACGTACCGACTGATGGTCGAGATGCCCGACGGCAAGCGTGAAGCGCTGTCGAGCACCGACGCCGAGTTCGTCGAACGCGTCGCGCAGGTCGTGCGCGATGCGCAGGCCGCCAAGAGCGCCAGTACCGCCAGCTGATTCCGTTCGCCCGGCTGCACGCTTCGATTCGCGGCTGCGGCAGTACGCACGCGGCGCGTTTCGGCGCGTGCGTGCGGGCGCCTCGTCGAATCGTATTCCCGCGCGTCATCTCCGTCCCGCACCTGCACTGCGACCGCCGACCGCCGACCGCCTAGTATGGAATGAGCGGCTCGCCGCCGCATCGTCCGAGGAGGCCAGCATGAACGCTCAATCGCTGTCCGGCATGCTTCGCGCGCAGGAGCTGCTGATCGTGTCGATGATCCGCGCGCTTCCCCCTGATGCACGCCGTGCGCTCGTCGACCTCTACACCGAGCAGATCGTCTTCGCCGAACAGGCGGGCCTCGATGTCCACAGCGATCGCGCGACGCACGACGCGTTCATCTCGCATGCGCGCAACCTGCTGATCCGCATCGAAGCGCTGGCCTGACCGGCCCGCACCTTTCTCCCGCAATTCCCGCCGCGGCTGGCACGAGCCGCGCAGGCGAGCGCTCACTCACGCAGGCCGCGTTTCGTTCTTGTATCGATAATAATTCTCATTTACACTGGTAAAGTTGTCAGTTGCCTTTCAATTCGCCGTTTGCCGCCTGTCGCGCGCAAACGGGCCAGCCAGGTGAACGCGTCACCCAGCCAGCCTTCGGGCTTGTTATCGTCAATGGGAGACCACCTGTGCATTGCTATACGCTGGCGCGGCGGCCGATCTGTGCCGCGCTGTTCGGCGCGTTCGGCCTGTCCGCCGCCACGGCTCACGCCGATTCGTCGCCGCAAGGCGCCACCCCGCCTTCCACCGTCCTCGTCGCCGCGTCCACGCGCGGCGATGCGGCGCTGCTCGACCCCGTCACCGTCACGGCCACCCGTACCGCCACCGCTGCGAGCCGCACGGCGGCGTCGGTGTCGGTGATCACCGACGAGGATCTCGAGGAACAGCAGGCCACCAACATCAAGGACGCATTGCGCTACGAGCCGGGCGTCACGGTGCGCCGCACCGCGTACCGGCCCGGCAGCGCCGCGCTCGGCGGCGGCCGCGACGGCGATTCGAGCATCAACATCCGCGGCCTCGAAGGCAATCGCGTGCTGCTGATGGAAGACGGCATCCGCCTGCCGAACGCGTTCTCGTTCGGCCCGCTCGAAGCGGGGCGCGGCGACTACGCCGATCTCGACACGCTCAAGCGCATCGAGATCCTGCGCGGCCCGGCGTCGGCGCTGTACGGCAGCGACGGCCTGACCGGCGCGGTGAACTTCATCACGAAGGATCCGCGCGACCTGCTGTCGGTCTACAACAAGCCTTACTACTTCTCGTTCCGGCCGAGCTACGACTCGGCCGATCGCAGCATCGGCGCGACCGTGTCGGCCGCGGGCGGCAACGATCGCATCCAGGGGATGATCATCGCCGACGGCCGGCGCGGCCACGAGGTCGACACGCGCGGCAGCAACAATTCGGCGAGCACGCTACGCACGACGTCGAACCCGCAGGACGTCTACTCGGAATCGCTGCTCGGCAAGCTCGTGCTGACGCCGACCACGCGCGACACGATCAAGTTCACTGCCGAAACAGTGCAGCGGCGCGTGAGCACCGACGTGCTGTCCGCGATCAATGCACCGACCACGCTCGGCCTCACGACCTACGACCGGCTCGAGCGCAACCGCTTCAGCGTCGACTACGACTTCCGCGACGACGCGTTCCGCTGGTTCCAGACCGCGCACGTGCAGTTCTACTACCAGGACGCGAAGCAGGACCAGTATGCGTTCGAGACGCGCGGCAAGCAGCCTTCTCGCTCGCGCGACAACCAGTACAAGGAGCGCACGTTCGGCGGTTCCGCGTTCGCCGAAAGCGGCTTCGCGACCGGCCCGTTCGCGCACAAGCTGCTCTATGGCGTCGACGGCAGCCTGTCGCGCGTGACGAACATGCGCGACGGCACGGTGCCGGGCGTCGGCGAAGCATTCCCGAACAAGGCGTTCCCCGACACCGACTACACGCTGTTCGGCGCGTTCGTGCAGGACCAGATCGGCTACGGTCGCCTGCTTGTCACGCCGGGCCTGCGCTTCGACACGTACCGGCTGAGCCCGACCGAAAACGATCCGCTGTTCACCGGCAAGGCCGTGTCGACGAGCGCGAACGAACTGTCGCCGCGCGTCGCGGTGCTCTACGAGATCACGCCCGCGGTCATTCCGTACGTGCAGTACGCGCACGGCTTCCGCGCGCCGACGCCCGACCAGGTGAACAGCAGCTTCTCGAACCCGGTGTACGGCTACACGTCGATCGGCAATCCGAACCTGAAGCCCGAGACGAGCGACACGTTCGAAGCCGGCCTGCGCGGCAAGGCCGGCACCGGCTACGGCGTCGTGCGCTACAGCGCGGCCGCGTTCACGGGCCGCTACCGCAACTTCATCTCGCGCACGACGATCGCGGGCAGCGGCCGGCCGGCCGACCCGTTCGTGTTCCAGTACGTGAACTTCGCCGACGCGCGCATCCACGGCCTCGAAGGCCGCGCCGAATGGGTGATGCCGAACGGCATCACGCTGAAGACGGCGATGGCGTTCACGAAGGGCTCGACGCAGAACGACGGCGCGGCCAGCCAGCCGCTCAACACGGTCAACCCGTTCTCCGCCGTGTTCGGCGTGCGCTATGAACCGGGCGAACGCTGGTTCGTGCAAACCGACCTGCTGTTCCAGGCCGCGAAACGCGACAAGGACATCGACAAGTCCGACTGTTCGAACAAGACGTGCTTCACGCCGCCGTCGTCGTTCGTCGTCGACCTGCGCGGCGGCTACCGCTTCAACAAGCACGTGAGCGCGACGATCGGCATCCGCAACCTGTTCGACCGCAAGTACTGGAACTGGTCGGACGTGCGCGGCATCGCGGCCGATTCGCAGGTGCTCGATGCGTATTCGTCGCCCGGCCGCACGGTCGCCGTCAGCATGAAAGTGGATTTCTGATGCGCGCCACCCGCGCAACCACCCCAACCGTTACTTGAAGGAGTCCGACATGATGCAATCCGCCCTTGCCGGTCAATCGGCCAGCCCGGCCCGTGCAGCCGCCGCGCTGCGCGACGCGTTCATCAAGCTCAAGACCGAGCGTCAGCTGCGCAACCGCGACGTCGCGCAGGCGCTCGGCGTCAGCGAAGGCGAGGCGCTCGCCGCGTTCGTCGGCGAGCATGTCGTGCGGCTCGACGCACGCTTTCCGGCGATGTTCGAGGAAATGCCGCGCCTCGGCCGTGTGATGGCGCTCACGCGCAACGACACGGCCGTCCACGAGAAGGACGGCGAATATGCGCAGATGAGCCATGACGGCCCCGTCGGCCTCGCGCTCGGCGACATCGACCTGCGCATCTTCTATCGTCACTGGGTGTCGGCATTCGCGGTGCGCGACGAGACCGCGCACGGCCCGCTGAAGAGCCTGCAGTTCTTCGATGCGCAGGGCCATGCGATCCACAAGGTCTACCTGCGCGCGCACAGCGACCACGCCGCGTACGACGCGTTCGTCGAACGCTGGCGCGCGCCGTCGCAGGAGCCGGGCCTCGACGTCGCGGCCGCCGCCCCGAAGACACCCGAGCGCGCCGACACCGAGATCGACGTCGCGGGCTTTCGCGCCGCGTGGGACGCGATGACCGACACGCACCAGTTCTTCGGCATCACGCAGCGCTTCGGCGTGAGCCGCATGCAGGCGCTGCGCCTCGCCGATCCGCAATACGCGTATCCGGTCGAGACCGCGCACGCACTGCGCCACGTGCTCCAGCAGGCAGCGCAAAGCGGCCAGCCGATCATGGTGTTCGTCGGCAACGCGGGAATGATCCAGATCCACACCGGCCCCATCGCGAACGTGCGTGAAGTCGGCGCGTGGATCAACGTGCTCGACCCGAACTTCAACCTGCACGTGCGCGAAGACCTGATCGCCGCCGCCTGGGTCGTGAAGAAACCGACGAGCGACGGCATCGTCACGTCGCTCGAACTGTTCGACCGGCAGGGCGACCACGTCGCGCTGCTGTTCGGCGAACGCAAGCCCGGCAAGGTCGAACGTGACGACTGGCGTGCGCTCGTCGCAACGCTGCCGGCAGCCGCACACGGGGACGCGCGGTGAGCGCGCGGTCGTTCGATCCGCGCCGCCGCGCGGTCCTCGCAGGCGCGGCGGCCGGTGCGCTGGCTGGCGCGCTGCCCGCCAGCGTGCTCGCCCAGGTTGCGCAGGCTGCGCCGAAGCGCGTGGTCGTGATCGGCGGCGCGCTCGCGGAAACCGCGTTCGCGCTCGGCGGCGCCGAGACGCCGCGCTACCGGCTCGTCGGCGCCGACACGACCTGCACGTATCCCGACGCCGCGAAGCGTTTGCCCAAAGTCGGCTACCAGCGCGCGCTGTCGGCCGAAGGGCTGCTGTCGCTGCGGCCCGATCTCGTGCTCGCGTCGGCGGAAGCCGGCCCGCCCACCGCGATCGCGCAGGTGAAAAGCGCAGGCGTCACGGTCACGACGTTCGACGAACGCCACGACGTCGAATCGGTGCGCGCGAAGATCACCGGCATCGCGCAGGCGCTCGACGTACGCGATGCCGGTACCGCGTTGCTGCAACGCTTCGATCGCGACTGGCAGGGCGCGCGCGACGCGGTCGCCGCGCGCGTGCCCGGCGGCGCGCGGCCGCCGCGCGTGCTGTTCGTGCTGAACCATACCGGCAACCAGGCGCTCGTCGCCGGCCAGCGCACGGCTGCCGACGCGATGATCCGCTACGCGGGTGCGCGCAACGCGATGCAGGGCTTCGATCACTACAAGCCGCTGACGACCGAGGCGCTTGCGGCCGCCGCGCCCGACATCGTGCTGATCTCGGATGAAGGGCTTGCCACCGTCGGCGGTCGCGCCGCGCTGCTCGCGACGCCCGGCTTCAGCGCGACGCCGGCCGGTCGCGCACAGCGCGTCGTGTCGCTCGATGCGCTGTTCCTGCTCGGCTTCGGCCCGCGCCTGCCGCTCGCCGTCACGACCCTGCACCGACGCCTGTCGGATGCGCTCGCCTGATTCCGGATCACCCCGATGACCGCTCACGCTTCGCCCTTCTCCGCGCCGTCGCCCGCCTCGCGCTCCGGCGCCGCGCGCATCGGCACGTCGCGCCGCCTTGCGCCATTCGCACTGGTCGCGCTCGCCGTGCTCGTGTGCGCGATGTCCGTCGTCGCGCTGTGTGTCGGCGCGTATCGCATCCCGCTTGCGCAAGCCTGGGCCGCGCTGACCGGCGATGCCGACGCGCAGCAGGCGCGCGCGGTGCTGTTCGACATTCGCGCGCCGCGCGTCGCGCTCGCGCTGCTGGTCGGCGGCGGCTTCGGCGCGACCGGCGCCGCGATGCAGGCGCTGTTCCGCAATCCGCTCGCCGATCCGGGCCTCGTCGGCGTGTCGAGCGGCGCCGCACTCGGCGCGACCACGATGATCGTGCTCGGCCCCGCGCTCTTTGCCACGCACGTGAGCGCGGCCGCGCTGCCCGTCGCCGCGTTCGCGGGCGCGCTCGCAGTCGCCGCGCTCGTCTACCGGCTTGCCGCGTCGCGCGGCCGGCTCGCGCTGCCGCTGCTGCTGCTCGCCGGCATCGCGATCAATGCGCTGGTCGGCGCGGCGATCGGGCTGCTCACGTTCGTCGCCGACGACGCCCAGCTGCGCTCGCTGACCTTCTGGAGCCTCGGCAGCCTCGGCGGCGCGCAATGGTCCGCGCTGGCGGCCGTCATGCCGTGCGTCGCGATCGGCTGCGTGCTGCTCGCGCGCGAGCGCGACGCGCTGAACGCCCTGCAGCTCGGCGAAACCGAAGCGCTGCATCTCGGCGTGCCTGTACAACGGCTCAAGCGGCGCGTGCTCGTCGCGGTCGCGCTTGCGGTCGGCGCACTGGTGTCATGCGCGGGCATCATCGGCTTCATCGGGCTCGTCGCGCCGCATTGCGTACGGCTCGCATGCGGCCCCGACCAGCGCATCGTGCTGCCCGGCGCCGCACTGCTCGGCGCGTTGCTGACGCTCGCCGCCGATCTCGCCGCACGCACGGTCGCCGCTCCGGCCGAAATTCCGCTCGGCGTGCTGACCGCGCTGCTCGGCGCGCCGTTCTTCCTCGCGCTGCTGTGGAAGAGGCGCGGCGCGCTCGGCGGGTAATCCTTTCTTCACGACGACCATGCTGACTGCCCACCACCTCGACGTCGCCCGCCGGCACAACGCGATCCTGCGCGACCTGTCGCTGTCGATCGAACCCGGCCGCGTGACCGCATTGCTCGGCCGCAACGGCGCGGGCAAGAGCACGCTGCTGAAGACCTTCGCCGGCGAACTGACCGGCAGCGTCGCGCCGACCGGTGTGCACGTGACGGGCGACATCACGCTGAACGGCGAACCGCTCGCGCGCATCGACGCGCCGCGGCTCGCGTGCCTGCGCGCGGTGCTGCCGCAGGCCGCGCAGCCGGCCTTCCCGTTCAGCGTCGACGAAATCGTGCTGCTCGGCCGCTATCCGCATGCGCGACGCAGCGGCGCGACGTCACACCACGATCGCGACATCGCGTGGCGCGCACTCGAACGCGCGGGCGCCGATGCGCTCGTCGGCCGCGACGTCACCACGCTGTCGGGTGGCGAACTCGCACGCGTGCAGTTCGCCCGCGTGCTCGCGCAGCTGTGGCCGGACGACGAGGCGACGGAAAGCGGCCCGCGCTACCTGCTGCTCGACGAACCGACCGCCGCGCTGGATCTCGCGCACCAGCATCGTTTGCTCGACACCGTGCGCGCGGTCGCGCGCGAATGGCAGCTCGGCGTGCTGGCGATCGTCCACGATCCGAACCTCGCCGCACGGCACGCCGATACGATCGCGATGCTCGCCGACGGGACGATCGTCGCGCACGGCGCACCGCGCGACGTGATGACGCCCGCGCATATCGCGCAGTGCTACGGATTCGCGGTGAAGATGGTGGAAACCGGCGACGGTACGCCGCCGGTGATGGTCCCGGCATGACGCTGCGGGCGTACGCCGAGCGGCCGTTGCCAGGCCGTTGATCAGCACGCTCGACCTTCAAGCAGCCTCATTCGCGCTTCGCGCATCCCCTTCGAGGAGACCCCCATGCCGCTTCCGATGACCCGCATCATCCTGTACGTCCAGGACGTCGCGCTTTTGAAGGCGTTCTATCGGCGCCATTTCGATCTGCCCGTCATCGAGGAAATCGACGGTGAATGGGCGGTGCTCGACGCGGGCGCGATCGAACTCGCGCTGCATCTGGCCGGCCCGGCGTTCCGCCACGCGGCCACGCCGTCGAATGCAAACCCGGCGACGAACAACGTGAAGCTCGTCTTCCGGATCGACGCCGACATCGACGCGCATCGCGACCGTCTCGCGCGCGACGGCGTGACCGTGCGCGACATCAAGCGCTTCGACGGCTTCCCGTACCGGCTGCTCGACGGCATCGATCCGGAAGAGAACGTCTTTCAGGTGATGCAGCCCGACTGAATGCCGGCACGGCAGGCGCGGCCGCGAGCACTCAGTGCTCCAGGTCCGCCGCGCCGAACGTCCGCATCTTCCATCCGAACCGCACGGCGAGCATCCGCATCGAGAACCCGGCTGCCAGCGCGACGATCGTCGCGAACCCTGCGTCGATGCCGAGATGCTGCATGCCGACATACAGCGCGCCCGTGACGAACGCGACGCTCGCGTAAAGCTCCTCGCGCAGGATCAGCGGCATTTCGTTGCACAGCAGGTCGCGCAGCATCCCGCCGCAGACGCCCGTGATCGCGCCGGCCAGCACGACGATGATCGGCGCGGTGCCGGTCGACGCGCCGACGTCGCAGCCGATGATCGTGAACGCCGCAAGGCCGATCGCATCGACGGTGACGAACAGCGTCTTCATTCGTGTGACATGCCGTGCCGCCCACGACGCGACAGTCGCCGCGACCAGCGTGATCATCAGATATTCCGGATGCGCGATCCAGCCGAGCGGATAGTGGCCGAGCAGCACGTCGCGCACGGTGCCGCCGCCGAGCGCCGTCACCGCGCCGACGAGCGCGAGCCCGAAGCGGTCCATCCCGCGGCGCATGCCCATCAGCGCCCCCGACATCGCTTCCGCGACGATTGCAATCAGATAAAGCGTATGCATGGTGCGCGTCAGTCGTCGGTCCGGAACAGGTCGAGCACGCGTTCGCGCTCGGCCGCATCGACGGCGGCCGGCATCGGCTCGTCATGCTTGCCGCTGTCGCCCGGCGCGTCGGGTGCATCGGCCGCTGCCGTGCCGCCGCACGCGAAGCGGCTGCGGATATAGGCGGGCACGTCGGCCGTGCAGGTACCGCGCGTGTATTCCGCGTAGACGAAATCGCCGTCGACGAGCGCGACGTCCTGCGGTGGCGTCGTATCGACCGGCGTCCGTCCGTCGACGGCCGTCTTCATGTAGTCGAGCCAGACCGGCAGCGCCAGCGTCGCGCCGGTCGCGCGCCCCATCGGGCGTGGCGTGTCGTAGCCGAGCCATGCAACCGCGACGATGCCCGACGAGTAGCCGGCGAACCACACGTCCTTCGATCCGTTCGACGTGCCTGTCTTGCCGGCCGCATCGTCGCGGCGCAGCGCGAGCGCACCGCGCGCGGTGCCGGCCCGCACGACGTCGCGCAGCATGCTGTCCATCACGAACGCATTGCGCGCCGATACGACGCGCTCGCCCGACGGCGCGGTCGCTTCGTACATCGCGCCGCCGTGACGCTGCTTCACCGACAGGATCAGGCGCGGCTCCATCCGCGTGCCGCCGTTCGCGAACACGCCGTAGGCGCTCGCGAGTTCGAGCGGCGTCACGGCGCCCGCGCCGAGCGCGAGCGGCAGCGACGCCGGATTGCGCTGCGCGTCGAAGCCGAAATGCACCGCGTGCTGCTGCACGTAGCGCGCGTCGGTGGCCTGCATCAGGCTGACCGCGACCAGGTTCTTCGAGCGCACGAGCCCGCGCCGCACCGGAATGAAGCCTTCGTAGCGGTTACCGAAATTGCGCGGACGCCACGGCTGCGCGCCGGTTTCCGCGCGCGTGAGCGTGCGCTGCGTGTCGTCGACCAGCACGCCGGGGAAGTAGCCCTTCTCCAGCGCCGCCGAATAGACGAACGGCTTGAAGCTCGAGCCCGGCTGGCGATACGCCTGCAGCGCATGGTCGAACACGTTGCGATTGAAATCCGCGCCGCCGACCAGCGCAAGCATGTCGCCGGTGGCCGCATCGAGCGACACGAGCGCGCCTTCGAGCCCGTTGCGCGCATCGCGCTTCGCGCGCGGCTGCCGGTTCAACGTGCGCTCGAGCGCCGCTTCGGCCGCGCGCTGGTCGCGCATCGAGATCGTCGTCGTCACGTCGAGGCCGAGCGTGTACGCATCGTCATGAAACCGCTCGACCATCATCCGGCGCGCACGCTCGGCCACGTACGGCGCCGCGATGATCCCCGGCGGCGGCGTGGTCGCCAGCGCGATCGGTGCGTCGACGGCCGCGCGATATGCCGCGTCGTCAAGCTGGCCGAGCGCATGCATGCGCCCGAGCACGTAGTTGCGCCGCGCGGTCGCGCGCGCCGGATTGACGACCGGGTTGAACGCGGACGGCGCTTTCGGCAGCCCCGCGAGCACGGCCGCTTCGCCCGCGCTCAGCGCGTCGAGCGGCTTGCCGAAATACACGTTCGCGGCGGCCGCGAAACCGTACGCGCGCTCACCCAGGTAGATCTCGTTCATGTACAGCTCGAGCAGCTTGTCCTTGCTGTATTCGCGTTCGAGCTTCGCCGCCATCAGGATCTCGGCGAGCTTGCGGCTCAGCACCTTGTCGCGCGTCAGGTAGAAGTTGCGCGCGACCTGCATCGTGATCGTGCTGCCGCCCTGCCCCGGCTGCCCCGTCACGACGTTCGCGAACGTCGCGCGCGCGAGGCCGCCGACATCGACCGCGCCGTGCTCGTAGAACTTCGCGTCCTCGGCCGCGAGCAGCGCGTGACGCATCAGCGGCGGGATGCGTTCGAGCGGCACGAACTCGCGCCGCTCGACGCCGTATTCGGCGAGCAAGTCGCCGTCGCGCGAGAAAATCCGCAGCGGCAGCGCGGGACGATAGACGGCCAGATGCTCGACGGACGGCAGTTGCGTCCAGATGCGATTGATCGTCCATGCGCCGATGCCCGCGCACGCGAGCGTCAGGCCCAGCAGCGCGCCCGCAAGCGTGCGCCACACGCGTCGGCGGCGCGGTGGCGGCGCGGGTTGCGGGGGAGGGTTGGCGGTGTGGTCGGTCATGTCGGGCTCCTTCTTCAGTGCTCGCGACGGCCGGCGCAAGATGAGCGCCGACCGGTCACGGAAGGCGCGCATTGTCGAAGGGATGGCCCGAAACCGGAACATTCTTTAGCCAAAGTTTGGCTGGCTAAATTTTATTTAGGAAAGCGTGCCCGGGGGCCGTTCGCGCGGCATGTGCTGGCCTGCGGCATGTCGTCGCGGCAAAGCACGCGGCAAGCGATCCGGTTCGCTTGTACCATCGTGTGATGTTCGATCGATACCTCGGCCTGTGGGGCCTCGTTCCCGACGGCGGCCCGATCCTGACCGCGAACGGCGGCCTGCTGCCCGTCGTCTGGCAAGGCCGGCCGGCGATGCTGAAGGTCGCCACTTGCGACGAAGAGCGGCGCGGCAACACACTGATGGCCTGGTGGAACGGGCACGGCGCCGCCCGCGTGTGGCAGCACGACGGCAACGCGATCCTGCTCGAACGCGCGCAGCCGGCGCCGTCGCTGGCCGCCTTGTCGGCATCGGGCCACGACGACGACACGATGCACATCGCATGCAATGTCGTCGCGCGGCTGCACGCGTATCGTGCGCCGCAGCCGCCTGCGCAGGTCGTGCCGCTGCACGACTGGTTTCGCGCACTGCTGGCCTACGGCGGCCTCGACGACGTGCTGCGCCGGTCGGCCGCAACGGCGCGCACGCTGCTGGCAGCGCCGACGCTCGACGAAACCGTCCTCCACGGCGACATTCATCACGACAACATCCTGCATTTCGGCGATCGCGGCTGGCTCGCGATCGACCCGAAAGCGCTGCGCGGTGAGCGCGCGTTCGACTACGCGAACCTGTTCTGCAATCCCGCACACGACATTGCGGTCGATCCCGTGCGTTTCGAGCGGCGCGTCGCGCTCGTGGCCGACGCCGCGCGGTTCGACCGGCTACGGCTGCTGCAATGGATTCTCGCGTGGGCGGGCCTGTCGGCCGTGTGGTCGATGGAAGACGGGCTGCCGCCCGATACGTCGCTGGCGGTCGCGCAACTCGCCGCGCACGCACTCGGCTTGTAGGCGCACAACGCACGCGCATCGTCAGGACGCGCCACATGCGCCCGTTCCGCCTCCGAGGCTTGCAATCACAGGCATCGCCCTTTCGCCTGCGATACGTGTGGGATTCAGCCGCATGAGATGCGCAAACGCCCCTGCACGGCGTACAGGGGCATCGAATGCGAGTGCCTGCTCACGCACCCCGGCTTGCGCTCCCGATCAGGGTCTTGGGTTCCAGATAAGCGCTGATGCCCCATCGGCCCATTTCCCGCCCGAGCCCCGAATGCTTGAAGCCGCCGAACGGCGCAAGCGGCTCGTGGGCCAGCGTATTGACGAGCACGCGGCCGGAATCGATCTGCAGCGCCACGCGCTCGCAGCGTTCGGGGTCCTTGCCCAGCACCATGGCGCTCAGGCCGTAGCGCGTATCGTTGGCGATCGCGATCGCATCGGCATCGTCCTCGTAGGGGATGATGGTCAGCACGGGGCCGAAGATTTCTTCCTGCGCGATCCGCATCCGGTTGTTCGCGCGAGAAAACACCGTGGGCTTCACGAACCAACCGGCGTGCAGGCCTTCGGGCCGCCCTTCACCGCCCGCCAGCAGCACCGCGCCCTCTTCCTGCCCGATGCGGATGTAGCTTTGCACGCGTTCCCATTGCTTCGCGCTGACCATCGGCCCGATGTCGGTACCGGCATCGCGCGGATTGCCGGAGCGCACGCGCGCCACCGCCTGCCTGATCGCGTCTTCGAATTCCGCGAGCCGATGGTGCGGCACCAGCACGCGCGTACCCGCGATGCATGCCTGGCCGCTGTTCATGAATCCCGCCTGCAGCACGAGCGGCATGATGCTCGCGAAATCCGCATCGTCGAGCACCACCGTCGGCGACTTGCCGCCGAGTTCCAGCGTCACGCGCTTCATCGTGGCCGCGCCGGCGCTCACCAGATGTTGGCCCACCGCCGACGAGCCGGTGAACGAAATTTTCGCGACGTCGGGGCTGCGCGAGATCGCATCGCCCACCACGTCGCCGCGCCCGTTGACGATATTGAACACCCCCTTGGGCAAGCCCGCCGCATGCAGCGCCTCGGTGATGACCTGGGTCTGCATCGCACTCATCTCGCTGGGCTTGATGACCGCGGTGCAGCCGGCCGCCAGCGCGGTAGCCAGCTTGTTGCAGATGAACCCCGCATCGCTGTTCCACGGCGTGATCAGGCCGGCCACGCCGACGGGCGTCATGATCACGCGGGCCGAGCCGGCCTGCTCCTCGAATGCGAACGTCTCCAGCGCGGCGATGGCCTGCTGGATGGTGTCGGCCGGATAGGTCGCCATCCAGCGGCCGCGCTCGACCGGCGCGCCGTATTCGGTCACGACCGCCTCCATCAGGTCGTCTTCCCGCGCGACGACGGCGTCGCGCATGCGCTCGAGCGCGGCGATCCGTTCTGCCCGCGTGGTGCGCGACCAGCCGGGAAACGCAGCCTTGGCCGCGGCGATCGCCCGTTCGGCATCCTGCTCGTCGCCGAGGCGGACCCGCCCGACGACCTGCTCGGTGCTCGGGTCGTGCAGGTCGAACCATTCCTGGCCGTGCGGCGTCGCGAATTCGCCGTTGATGTAGATCTGTTCGATGCGTTGCATGGTGCGTACTCCTGTGTGCGTATCCGACAAGCCGTCATGACACGCAGTCTAGGAATACATTACTGTTCTGATAAGCCGCCTTATCGCTGATGACTCATCCCGAAAATCAGGACAATCGATGCACCGCACCGGAATGACCGAGCTGGAAGTGGTCCTGGCCGTCGCGCGCCGTGCAAGCTTTCGCGGCGCGGCGCTGGAGCTGGGCATGTCGACGACGGCGGTGAGCAGCGCCGTGGCCGGACTGGAAGCGCGCCTGAAGGTGCGCCTCTTCAACCGCTCGACACGCAGCGTGTCACTGACCGACGCGGGCCAGCGCTACGTGGAGCGCATCACGCCCGCGCTCGCCGAGATCAGGAGCGCCGGCGAGGAAGCCGCCACCGGGCCCGACACGCCGAGCGGCACGCTGCGCATCAACGCGCCACAGGGGGCCGCGCATCTGTTGCTGGGGCCGCTGTTCCAGCCGTACGCGCAGCGCTACCCCGACGTCCGCATCGACATCGTGAGCGAGTCACGCCTGATCGACATCGTCGCCGAGGGGTTCGACGCCGGCATCCGCCTGGCCGAAGCCGTGCCGCAGGACATGATCGCCGTGGCGCTGTCGCGCGATATCCGCATGCTGGTGGTGGCAACGCCCGAGTACCTGAAGCGCCACGGCACGCCGCGCCATCCGCGCGACCTGCTCGAGCACCAGAGCATCGGCATGCGCATGTCCCACGGCGGCATCTATCACTGGGAGCTTGAACGCAACGGACAGAAACTGCAGATGGACCTGCCCGTGCGCTTCGCACTCAACGAAATGGCGGCGATCAAGCAGGCGATCCTGTTCGGGCTCGGTATCGGCTTCATTTCCGAGTGGTTCATCGACGAAGAACTGAAGACCGGCGCGCTGGTGCCGGTGCTCGAGCCGTGGTGCCCGTCGTTCGGCGGGCTGCGGCTCTACTATTCGGGCCATCGCTTCGTGCCCGCGCGGTTGCGCGCGCTGATCGACCTTGCGCATGAGCTGCGCCTGACCGATGCACCGTTGCGCGACGGGCGCAAGGGATGACGCACGGGATGGCTCGCGCCACAGATCGGGCGACGGCAAGGTTACGGCCTTGCAATCGACATGCGCGCCCCGGCGCCCCGTACAACCGCCGCCCATGAAAAAAACCCGCCGGCATGCACCGGCGGGTTTTTTCGTTCGACTGCGGACGCAGCGCTTAGCGCGCCGGGTTCAGCGTCAGGTTCATGTGACGGTTCACGTCTTTGTACAGCAGGTAGCGGAAGCGGCCAGGGCCACCCGAATAGCATGCCTGCGGGCAGAACGCGCGCAGCCACATGAAATCGCCCGCTTCGACCTCGACCCAGTCCTGGTTCAGGCGATAGACGGCCTTGCCTTCCAGCACGTACAGGCCGTGCTCCATCACGTGCGTTTCCGCGAACGGAATCACGCCGCCCGGTTCGAACGTCACGATGTTCACGTGCATGTCGTGACGCATGTCGCTCATGTCGACGAAGCGCGTCGTCACCCATGCGCCGTTGGTGCCCGGCATCGGGATCGGCTCGACGTCCTGCTCGTTGGTCACGAACGCTTCCGGCAGCGGAATGCCGTCGACGACCTGGTAATGCTTGCGTACCCAGTGGAAGCGCACGGCAGCATCGCTGACGTTGTGCAGCGTCCAGTCCGCGCCCGGCGGAATGAACGCGTAGCCGCCCGGCTTCAGCGTGTGCTTCGTGCCTTGCAGCGTCAGCTCGGCTTCGCCTTCGACGACGAACAGCACGGCTTCGGCGTTCTTGTCCTGTTCGGGCTTGTCGCTGCCGCCGCCCGGATTCACTTCGACGATGTACTGCGAGAAGGTTTCCGCGAAACCCGACAGCGGGCGAGCGATCACCCACAGGCGCGTGTTCGTCCAGAACGGCAGCCAGCTCGTGACGATGTCGCGCATCACACCCTTCGGGATCACCGCGTACGCCTCGGTGAACATCGCGCGATCGGTCAGCAGATCCGTCTGCGGCGGGTGGCCGCCATGCGGCGCGTAATACGTTGTCTTAGACATATTGCATCCAGGCAATGGGTTGGTCCGGCCCCTGGTGCAAACGGCATCGGGCGGTTCGCACGCGCGTGGGGCACGCATGCGGCGGCGGGACATCGTTGCCGGGGTGGCTTGAAAGCGCATGCGCCTTCGTTCGGTCGGCCAGGCTTCGCGTCGGGTCCGTCCGGTTCATCGGACGCGGCGGCCCAGGTTGTTGGGTCCGGTGGCCGGGCCGCGGCGCTCGCGATCATGCGGCGAGGCGCGGCCGGCGGCACGGTCGACTCCGTACGCGGGCATCGTTGACGATAGCGAAGTCGATCGAGATCGACCAATTAAATGTTGCGATGACATCCATTCGATTTCCCACTACCCGCCGACGCCCGCGATGCGCGGCGAGGGGGCGTTCCGAGGTGCGCTGGCTATCAGGGAAATCCTGACGGCTGCATAGCGGCCGCGCCCCATCCGGTCGTGCGAATCGAGCGGGAAGCGACGTGCTCGTCAGGCCGGAACGGACGGATGAACGAATCGTGATGACGCACGCGGATTCTGCCCGGGCGCGTTCATACGCGGCAGGTCAGGTCGTCGAGCAATGGGGAAACGCTGCGGGAGGGTGATGGCCGGCCCGTCGATCGGGCGGATGGCAGCGGCTGATGAAGCCGGAAGGGGTCGCCAGTGAGGCCGGCGATGATGGCCCGGCAGGCTGCCGGGCCGAATCTCGCGTCGGGTGCCGACGCCGTCGGCGCGCCGGTGCGCAGGTCGCGCACCGTGCCGCGCCCGCGGCGATCAGTCCCAGTCGCGGTGATGACGATGCTTGCGGTGACGATAGCCGCGGTCGCCATGATCGCGCTCGTACGAGCTGCGCGACATGTTACCGCCGAGTGCCGCGCCGGCGCCGCCGCCGACGGCCGCGCCCAGCAGGCCGCCCGTGCGGCCGCCCATCGCGTTGCCTGCCGCCGTACCCGCGCCGCCGCCGAGGGCGCCGCCGATGATCGCACCGGTGCGCTCGCGACGATTCGACGTCACCGCGCCGCCGGCGCCGCCGCCGATCGCGCCGCCGATCACCGAGCCGGTGCTGCCGCCGACTGCACCACCGACTGCTGCACCGGCTACCCCGCCGAGTGCGCCGCCAAGTGCGTTGTTCAGGTCACCGGCCAGTGCCGGCAACGACGTCGCGCCGGTCAGCACGGCGACGACGAGAGTGGGGGCGATTTTCTTCCACATTCCCGTATTCTTCCTTGTTCACAATCTGGTTATTGAAGGTCCGCTCGGTACGACGATCTGAATCGATCGACATCCGGTCAGGCATTGTGCCGAACCGCGGACCAATTCATTTCAATGAGCTTGCGGCGAAGAATAGCACCGGTCCCGCCCCCTTGCCGTGGACATTCTGGTAACAAGTTGTTTACGAATAAAGGATGTCGGACGGGCTCGCTGAATTCGCCTGAAACCCGCGCCGGCATTGACTCCGGCAACGGTCCAGCCCGGTGCGGCGACAGTCCCGCCATGTGCGGCGTCGCGCGTTTGAGACACACGTGGCAACACATCGGGCACGCGTCGTGAGCGCGCGCCCCGGGCGACGATCAGGGAGAGATGACGGGGTCAGTACACGCCGGGCAGCAATCGCCAGGTCCGCGCGCAATAGGCATCGTATTCGGCGCCGAATTGCGAACGCAGCAGCGCCTCCTCCGAGCGGATGCGCGCGACGAGCGGCACCAGCGTCAGCACGACCAGCAGCACGCCGACGCCCGAGCGGAACGCCAGCGCCCAGCCGACCGAATTCACGAGCAGGCCGACGTAGCTCGGATTGCGGATGCAGCGGTAGATGCCGTCGGTCACGAGCGTATGGCCCGGCTGGATCGCGACGAGCCCGCTGAAGCGCTTACCGAGCACGAACACGGGCCAGATCCGCAGCGCACCGCCCGCGATGTACAGCACGACGCCGATCCAGCGCACCGTGTCGCCGCCGAAGGTCCAGACCTCCAGCCGGTCGGTCAGCGCCGGCAGGTACGCGAGCAGGAACCCGCTCACCGCGAATGCGGCGAGCACCCAGCGGTTGTCGCGATTCTCGCGCTCGCCGCTGCTCAGGTTGCCTTCGGTGAACAGCGCGGCGACGGCCATCACGAGCGTCGCGATCACGACGAGGGTCAGTTGGGGATGCGAGAAGAACGCGGTGAACCCGCCGCTGCCGAGCACGGCGAGCCCGAGATAGACGAGCGTGGAGACGCCCGACAGGACGGCGACCTTGCGGGTGACGGTCATGACGGCCTCGCGGGGATGCGCTTTCCTGTGAAGTATAGGAAGTGCGCGCACGAAGCGCCGTGTGCGGCCGTCATGCGGCGCGCGAATCCGCGCGAATCCTCCGGCGCAAGGCGGCGAACCGGGCCGGTGCGGCCGAGGCTCGCGCGCGATACCGGATCAGCGGATGCGGAAGTTGCCGCCGATCCCGACGCTGACGGGCGGCGCGTAATACGCAGGCGCATAGCCGTAGTAAGCCGGCGCGGGCGCGTAGCCATACGGCGGCGCGATATAGCAGCCGGACAGGCCGCCGATCAGGGCAAGCGTGATGAGAAGTCTGGTCATGGCTCGATTCCCGGCGCGAAAGACGAATGGCACCTCGCGAAAGCCGCACCGCCGCAACTAGCGGCGCTCGGCACGAAGAGGCAATCCGCCCTTCCTGTCGCTCGATGATGCAATGCGCGGAGTCTAGCGCCGGGCCCGGCCGGCCGAGTTTCGCCAGCGGTTACACGTGTTACCTCGCGTGACCGCTGAAACAACCGGTGGCGGCGCGGCGTCCGGCCGGCGGGCCATTGCCGTGCCGCGTGCAATCGACCCGTTACACGAAACGCGCACGAATGCGCTGCGCAAGCGTTTCGAGCGTCGCCGCGTCGGCGATCTCGCGCGCGTGCATCCGCAACTCGGCGCCTTCCCAGCGCGGGATCACGTGGAAATGCACGTGCGGGACCGTCTGGCCGGCCGCCGCGCCGTTGAACTGGCCGATGAACACGCCGTCCGGCTCGAGCGCCGCGCGCACCGCCGTCGCGACGCGCTGCGTCATGCGGATGCCGGCCGCGGCCGCGTCGCCGGACAGCTCGAAGATCTGCGCGGCCGGCTCCTTCGGGATCACGAGCACGTGACCGTCGGCCTGCGGCATCAGATCCATGATCGCGAGCGTCGCGTCGTCTTCCGCGACCTTCACGCAAGGCAGTTCGCCGCGCAGGATCCTGGCGAACGGGTTGTTGTTGTCGTAGGACATGGCGTTTTCCGATATCGGTTGGACAGTTGGACCGGGAGTGCAATGCCGGACGATTATCGACCGATGGCGGGCGGGATTTCAACTTGTCAGGCCCTGGCACCGTCGCGACGAACAATCGACGACGATTCGCGCGCAACGTGTGTCGTCGAATGGAATATCCGGCCGTCGCCATCCGTTTATTTCGAGTGCGGTTTCGCTCGGCAAGCGCGCGCAACCGCACCGGACACCCGTCGGCTGCGCAGGCCGGCAGCCGGGATGACTGCTCGCGATCATCAACCGGAGACATGCCATGGACCCTCTCCCTTCCTGTCGTTCGCCCGCCCCGACCGACTTCGCCGCCCATCCGCCACGCGTCGCGCATGCCAGTCGCGCGATGGCCCGCACGCTACGCCGCGCGGCTTGCGGCGCCGGGCTCGTCGCGTTGTCGTCGGCGTTCGCGTGGGCCGGCGGCAGCGACGTCATCCTGCCGATTTCGTCGGTCACCGCGTCGACCGTGCCCGCCAACGGCGACGTCAATCCGTACGGCATCGCGTTCGTGCCGCGCGGCGTGCCGTCGTGGAGCACGCTGAAACCGGGCGACGTCGTCGTGTCCAACTTCAACGCGGCGTCGAACGCGCAAGGCACCGGCACGACGATCGTGAAGCTGTCGCCCGGCCATACGCCGGCGACGTTCTTCCAGGGCACCAATCTCGGCCTGACGACCGCGCTCGCGGTGCTGCGCAGCGGCTTCGTGCTGGTCGGCAACGTCCCGGCGCCGGACGGCAAGACCGTGGCCCCCCCGGGCTCGCTGCTCGTCATCAATCCGCAAGGCGGCCTCGTCACGCAACTGGTCAGCGCCACGCTGCTCGACGGGCCGTGGGACATGACCGTGATCGATCGCGGCCAGCGCGTCACCGCATTCGTATCGAACGTGCTGAACGGGACGGTCGCGCGGATCGAGCTGGCGATCGGCAGCGACGGCGTCACGATGCTGCCGGGCTCGCGCATCATCGCGTCGGGCTACGTGAACCGGACCGATCCCAGTGCGCTCGTCGTCGGCCCGACCGGTCTCGCGTACGACCCGAACAGCGACGTGCTGTATGTCGCCTCCACCGGCGACAACGCGGTGTTCGCGATCCAGAACGCCGCGTCGACGAACCGTAACGGCGGCGTCGGACGGATGATCTACTTCGACGCGGCCCACCTGCACGGGCCGCTCGCGCTGGCGCTCGCGCCGAACGGCCATCTCGTGACCGCCAACGGCGACGCGGTCAACCCCGACCCGCTGCAGCCGAGCGAGATCGTCGAATTCACGGTTGGTGGCCGCTTCGTCGCGCAAATGCAGGTCGATACCGCGCCGGGGTCGGCATTCGGCCTGGCGTTCGGGCAAGGCAGCAAAGGCCAGCTGCAGTTCGCGGCCGTCGACGACAACACGAACACCGCGACGGTCTGGACCCTGCGACCGGACAGCAACATGCAATGACACGTCGCCCGAACGGGCCGCACGCGGCCCGTTCACCCTCCGCGACCGACACAACCGGGTCGCACACGCCGGGCAACATGCGCACGATTGACACGACCCGGCGTCGCCCGCTCCCGCGATTGCCACCGCTTGCCGGAACCTGCGACACTGCCGGTTCCTGGCCTGCCGCAGACAACCGAGGACGCTCGCGCATGACGATCCCCCTCAAGAAGCTGATTCTGTGCGGCGTCGCGCTCGCGCTCGTTGCCGCGGTCGGCTACGCCGGCTACATGCTGTCCCGGCTCGCGCCGATCGCGACCGGCTATGCGGCAAAGGCGCTGTGCTCCGGCGTGTTCGTGTCGGGCCGGCCGGCCGCGTCGGTGATCGACGTCGACATCATGGCCGGCGTCCATCCGCTGCTGAAGCTGGTACGCCCGTCGCTCGATCGCGACCATCATCGCGCGACGGCGACCTTCGCCGGTTTCGCCGAGCGCGCAGCCGATTTCCGGCCGGGGCTCGGCTGCACGCTCGCGCCCGGCGCCTCGCCCGGCGCGACGTCGACCACCTTGCCGGCCGCGTTGCCGCCGCTGGCCGATCCACCGTCCGACCCGCCCGCGCCGGCTACGCCGCCCGTCGGCATCGATGCGCACAAGCTGCAGGCCGCGCTCGACCGCGCGTTCGACGAACCCGATCCGGCGCGGCCGCGGCGCACGCGCGCAGTCGTCGTGATGTGGCGCGGCCAGGTGATCGCCGAACGCTATGCGCCCGGCTTCACGGCCGACACGCCGCTGCCCGGCTGGTCGATGACGAAGACCGTGACGGCCGCGCTGATCGGCACGCTGGTCGCGCAGCACAAGCTGTCGCCCGATGCGTCGGCGCTGCTGCCCGAATGGCGCGGCAGCGGCGATCCGCGCACGGCCATCACGCTCGACGAGCTGCTGCGGATGACGAGCGGCCTGCAATTCAACGAGGATTACGACGACCCGTTGTCCGACGTCGCCGTGATGCTGTTCACGCAGCCCGACATGGCACGGTTCGCTTCGGCGAAACCGCTCGTCGCGACGCCCGGCACGCATTGGTACTACTCGAGCGGCACGAGCGCGATCGTCGCGCGCGTGATGCGCGAAGCGCTGGGCGGCAGCGAGGACGACTACCTTGCGTATCCGCACCGCGCGCTGTTCGCGCCGCTCGGGATGCGCAGCGCGGTGTTCGAGCCCGATGCATCCGGCACGCTCGTCGCCCCGTCATACATGTATGCGAGCGCGCGCGACTGGGCGCGCTTCGGGCAGCTTCTGCTGCAGGACGGCGCGTGGAACGGGCAGCGGCTGCTGCCGGAAGGCTGGGTGCGCTACCTGACGCGCGCGACGCCGCAGTCGGAGCGGCAGGAGTTCGGCGCGCAGCTGTGGGTCAAGGTGCCGGAGCCGTTCAACGATCGCGATCCGCACGCGGTCGCGATGCCGGCCGACGCGTTTCATGCGGTCGGCCATGAAGGCCAGTTCGTGAGCGTGGTGCCGAGCCGTCAGCTGGTGGTCGTGCGGTTCGGGCTGTCGCGGCCGGAATCCGCGTGGAATCACGAGGCGTTTCTCGCGCGCGTGCTCGATGCGGTGCCGACGCCTGGCGCGTGATGGCGGGTAGGTGGATCGATGAATCACGCGTGAAGCGGCGGCGATTGCAACACAGCCGCTTCACGTGCGACCTGCCTCGCGTTACGGATTCGCGCTGCCCGCGTATTGCTTGAAGCCCTCGCGCGTCGCGAGACGCTCGATATAGCGCGACACCGCCGGCAGATCCGGATGCTCGAACGGCGTGCCGAACCAGCGGTTCACCGACAGGCCGATCGGAATGTCCGCGAGCGTGAACGTGTTGCCGGCCACGTATGCGCCCGTCTTTTCGAGCTGCGCGTTCAGCACGTGCATGTGCTTCGTCCAGCCTGCGATCGACTGCGCGATGCCGGCCGGATCCTGATGATCGGGCGATTTGCGCACGAGGCCGAGAAACGCGCCGACCCATGACCGGTTCAGGTCCGCGCCCTGCCAGTCGATCCACTGGTCGACCCGTGCGCGCGCCTGCGGCTCGGCCGGATACAGCGCATCGCCGCCGTAGCGGTTCGCGAGGTAGCGGATGATCGTGTTCGATTCCCAGAGCACGAAGTCGTCGTCCTTGATGACGGGCACGAGCGCGTTCGGATTCAGCGCGAGATAGGCCGGATCGTTGGTCGTGCGGAAGCCGGCGCCCCAGTCTTCCTGTTCGAACGGCAGGTTCAACTCGGTGCACAGCCACAGCACCTTGCGGACGTTGATGGACGGAATCTTGCCGAGGATGTGCAGCATGCAGTCTCCTTGTGAGGTCGGATGCGGAGCGTTCGGGGCGCACGATGCGCCACGAACGCGTTCACGCCGAATTTATACACGACGCCGCGGCAAACGACAGGCCGCGTGCGCAAAATCGCCGTGCGGCCGATTCGTCAGGTCACGCAGCGCGTGCTCGACCGTCGGGAAGCGGAACATGAAGCCGTCCTGATGCAGCCGCGCCGGCATTACGCGCTGCCCGTCCAGCAGCAGCTCGGCCATCTCGCCCATCGCGACGCGCAGCGGCGCGGCCGGCACGTGCAGCCACGCTGGGCGGCGCAGCACCTTCGTCACGACCTGCACGAACTCGCGCTGGGTCACCGGCACCGGTGCGACCGCGTTGTAGACGCCACGCATGCCTGCATTCGACATCGCGCGTGCGACGATCCGCAGCACGTCGTCCCGGTGAATCCAGCTCATCACCTGCGCGCCGTTGCCGAATCGTCCGCCCATCCCGAAGTAATGCGGCAGCAGCATCGGGCGCAACGCGCCGCCGGGGCCGAACACGATGCCCAGCCGCAGCACGACCGTGCGCACGCCGTAACGCTCGAGCGGGTGCGCGGACTGCTCCCATTGCCCACACAGATCGGACATGAAGCCGGTGCCGGCACTGCTGCCCTCGTCGAGCCGCTCGTCGGCCGGACGCACGCCGTAGTAGCCGATCGCCGAAGCCTGGATCCACGTGCGCGGCTTGACGTCGGCGGTGTCGACCCAGCGCATCAGCGCCTGCGTGACGCCGACGCGGCTCGCGAGCAGCACCGCCTGCCGGCGCTTGCTCCAGCGCGCGCCCAGCACCGGCGCGCCCGCGAGATTGACGACCGTGTCGAAACGCTCGTGCGGCTGCAGCTGTTCGACGGACGTCACGCTGCGCACGCGGCCGTGAAACAGGTAGGCCGCGCGCAGCGGATCGCGCGCCAGCAACGTGACCGTATGGCCCGCGTCGAGCAACTGGTTCACGAGGGTTTCGCCGATGAAGCCGGTCCCGCCGGTCACGAGCACGTTGCCGGCCGGCTGCCCGGCGAACGGATTGGCGGCAGGCGCACGCTGCGCGATGCGGCACGCGGCGATCCCGTCGCGAATGCCCGACACCGTCACGCCGACGGCAAACAGGCTGAGCAGCCAGCCGCGCCAGCCGAGATCGATCGGTTGCAACGCGGTCGGTTCGTGCGCCCACACGGCCAGCTGCATCGCGATCATCCCGAACAGCGCGCCGCCGTTGACGGCCAGCAGCGTGTGCAGCACGCGCTCGGTCGCCGGCAGCTTGCGGCTTTGATCCTCGACAACGAAATCCCACAATGTCAGTACCACTTCGACGAGTACGACCGCCGCGAGCGCCGCAACCCATGCGCCGTGAAACGCGACGTTCGCGATCGATGCAAACACGAGGCCGTACAGCACGGAACGCACCGCATGAATCGCCAGTTCGAGCCGTGCGCGCGGGCTGTGCGGCAGGTCCTGCGTGAGTTCATGGTGATAAAGCGTGTCGAATGCGCCCATCGCGCCTTGCACGATCAGCAGGCTGAGCGCCCAGTCGAAAGCAGGCAACGTGTTCATACGGAATCCCTCCTCCACAGCCAGACAAGCGGCGGCACCATCGCGACGAGCGCAGCAACATCGATCGCCACGTGGCTCCACACCTGCGCCTGCCACGACAACAGCATGTCCTGCGGCGCCCAGATCAACAGGCCGGCCAGCAGCCAGCCCCACACTTCCCGTTTCCGCAACCGGTTGCCGAGATGGACGAGCGCCAGCATCCAGACCGACGCGCACTGCACCGTCGCGCCGATCAGCGACATCCACCAGATCTGCTGGGCACGCGCGGCGTCGGACGCCATTCCCGCCCGGAAATGCAGCTCGATGCCGCGGTGATACGCATCGAGCCACGGCGCGCCGGCCACCCACGGCACGGCAATGCCGACGAGCAGATGTGCGAGCGCCGCGCCGTACATCCAGACCACGACGATGCGTCGCACGTCGTCACGTGCGGGACGATCGGTCGTGAGTTCGGCGACACCGCCGCTGCCGCACGCCGCCCCGTCGCACGGTGCTTCGGCGCGATACCCGAGCCAGCGCGAAACGGCATGGCGGTTGCGTGCGAAGCGGCGATACAGCAGCGCGAGCGCGGCGCGCATGACCGGCACGCGCAGCAGCCAGACGAGCCAGCGGCGCCCGACCAGCGCATGGGCGGCCACGATGCTGTCGACGCCGGCGAGCATTCGCCCGTCGGGCAGGCGTGCGTGCAGCTCGCGATTCAGCGCGGGCAGGCCGACGCCCAGCGGCGCCGGGTCGAAGCCCGGCTCGGCGATATCGACGAATGCGAGCCGATGTCGCGCGTCGCGAGCCCCGAGACGCCGGATTTCCGCGACGCATAACGGACAGCGTCCGTCGAAGTAAAGAACCAATTCACTTGTGCTCATGCTTTGCACTCCTTCCTGTTTTCGCAAGCATCATGAATCGATCGATTGACTGCTTTCACGCATGTATCGCCACCCCGCCTCTTCCGCGCGGCGACGACACGCTTACATCGGCTTGACCACCATCAGGAAGTAGACAGTGAGCATCGCGAAGAACGCCGGATAGCCGAGCAGCTCCCAGCGCTTCGCGTAGCGCCAATAGCGCTCGGGCAACGCGGCGTCGCCGCTTGCGTGCGCGAGCTTTGCTATCGATGCCAGTTCCAGCTGCAGCCACACGACCGGCAGCCAGCACGCACCGGCGATCGCGTACAGCACGATCGACGCGAGCAGCCACGGTGTATCCCACGACCAGCCGGCCGTATGCGCGAGCCACAAACCGGACGCCGGCTGAAAGATCACGGCCGGTGTCGTGAACCACCAGTCCGCGCGCACCACGAGCCGCGACACGGCCGCGATCGCGGGCACCGACCGCGTACGGTTCGCGAAGAACAGGTAGAACGCGGTGCCGAACCCCGTGCCGACCATCAGCACCGAGGACAGGATGTGAAGCGCCTTGATGACGAGATAGGTATTCATGCTTGTTCTTCTTCTGAAAAGAGGATCAACAGGATGGCGAGAATCGGCACGTTCTTCAGCACGGGGCCGAACGGTTCGGCCAGCAGCCCCGGCATCGTGACCGCGATGACGGCCGAATACGCGACGATCAGCGCCGCTTGCGCGGCCCACAGGCGCCGCGACGGCGCGGCGACGGTCGCGATGCCGAACGAGAAGTCCAGCGCGCTGGCCGCGTAGAGCGCGATCAGTGCCGGCAGCCCCGTCAGGTGCGCAGGCGCGAGCAGCGCGAGGCTCGCATGCAGCGGATGAATGAACGCACTCGCAATCGCCGTCCAGATCCACACGATCGCGAGCGCGCCCCGCAGCAACGGGCGCCGCCACATCGCGAGCGCATCGCGGCGCAGCGCGGCGGCTTGCGCGCCGATGAAGCTGTCGATGCCGCGCGGCGGCCGGCCGAGCACGGCCGCGGTCGCCGCCGGATCGCCGGTGTTCTCGCCACGCAGCATCGTCCACGTGTCGCGCGTGAACATCGCGCCCGGCAGCATGCCGGACAGCACGGCCGCCGCGCCGGCCAGCGGGCCCGGCAGCGACACGCGGACAGCCGGCGGAAACCCCAGCGCGGCACGATAGCCGGCCAGCATCTCGCGGTATTCGACTTCGTCGCGGCCGACCACGTCGATCACAGGGCCGCCGGCCGGCCGCGCATCGCCCGGTTGCACAACGAGCCGCGCGACGACTTCGGCGAGATCGTCGACATGCACGGGGCGCAACCGCTGACGGCCGCCCGCCGGCAGCACCTGCACGGGCAGGCTCGCGAGCATCCGGAAAAAACGCGCCGACGTGCCGTCCGTACCGTAGACAAGCGCGGGACGCACGATCCGGAAATCGATCGGCAGCGTCTGCAGGAAGCGGTCGGCCGCGTGCTTGCTCGCGAAGTACCGCGTATCGCCGCGCTCGACGCCGAGCGCCGAGATCTGGATCACGCGCCGCACGCCGGCGCGGCAGCAGGCGGTGAAGAGCGCGCACGGCGCGGCGCGATGCACGGCGTCGAGCGTCGCGCCGCGTCGATCGGCGAGGAGGCCGACCGCATTGATCACCACGTCGACGCCGTTCAGCCGCGCCAGCCACGCTTGCGGATCGACGTCCCTGGCGAAGTCGATCGCGATGTCGCGCGGGCCGTGCGCATGACGCACGCCGCGCAGCACGCGATGGCCGCCGGCTCCGAGCTGCACGCACAGCGCCCGCCCGATGAAGCCGTTCGCGCCACAGACGAGGACGGTCATGCTGCGCGCGCCGGTGCGATCGTGCTGGCAGGTCGACGGCAGGACTGCGTTCATTTCATCCTCTATTTACAGTTATTTCTGTACAGACAGAAATATCAACCCCGAAAAAAGCGGGCTGTCCGCCCGCACTTCCATTACCGCTTACTTCGACGGCTTGCGCCTGACCGTCTGGCTGATCTTCGCGCCGATGCCGAGCGCCTTCATCAGCGTATCGGGCTTGAGCCGCAGCATCTCGTCCGACCAGGTCGTGAGCGTCTCGACGAACTGCAGCGTGTCGCGGATGCGCTGTTCGGTCTCGCGGCTCTCGTTCGCGATCTCCGGATTCGTCAGGCAATCGCGCAGCACCGTGAGCGTCGGCTCGATCTCGCGCTGCCGCCGCCCTTCGACGATCAGCTTGAACAACTCCCAGATGTCGGTCGACGTCTCGAAGTGGTCGCGGCGGTCGCCCAGCACATGCACGACCTTCGCAAGCCGCCACGCCTGCAGTTCCTTCAGGCTCGTGCTGACGTTGGAGCGCGCGACGTTGAGCGTCTCGGCGATCTCGTCGGCCGCAACCGGCCGGCCGGCCAGGTAGAGCAGCGCGTGAATCTGCGAGACGGTGCGGTTGACGCCCCACCGCGAGCCCATTTCGCCCCAGTGGAGAATGAATCGTTCGGCGATCGGTGTGAGTTCCATGCTGAGAAATTTAGGCATTTCAGTTATTTCTGTCAAGAGAGAAATAACCGGGCGATCGGCCAGGTTCCGGCCGCGCCCGCCCGCGATCGGCCGCTTCCATTACAATGCGCGGGATTTTTCCGATTTCAGGCCGTTTCTGCCTTTCTGACTAGAGGGTTTCCATGATCATCAAACCGCGCGTGCGTGGCTTCATCTGCGTGACGACTCATCCGGTCGGCTGCGAAGCCAACGTCAAGGAACAGATCGACTACGTGACTTCGCACGGCCCGATCGCCAACGGCCCGAAAAAGGTGCTCGTGATCGGCGCGTCGACCGGCTACGGCCTGGCCGCCCGGATCTCGGCCGCATTCGGCTCGGGCGCGGACACGCTCGGCGTGTTCTTCGAGCGCGCCGGCAGCGAAACGAAGCCCGGCACGGCCGGCTGGTACAACAGCGCCGCGTTCGAGAAATTTGCCGCTGAAAAGGGGCTCTATGCGCGCAGCATCAACGGCGACGCATTCTCCGACAAGGTCAAGCAGGTCACGATCGACACCATCAAGCAGGATCTCGGCAAGGTCGACCTGGTCGTCTACAGCCTCGCGGCACCGCGTCGCACGCATCCGAAGACGGGCGAAACCATCAGCTCGACGCTCAAGCCGATCGGCAAGGCCGTCACGTTCCGTGGCCTCGACACCGACAAGGAAGTGATCCGCGACGTCGCGCTCGAACCGGCGACGCAGGAAGAGATCGACGGCACCGTGGCCGTGATGGGCGGCGAGGACTGGCAGATGTGGATCGACGCGCTGGCTGAAGCCGGCGTGCTGGCCGACGGCGCGAAGACCACCGCGTTCACGTATCTCGGCGAGCAGATCACGCACGACATCTACTGGAACGGCTCGATCGGCGAAGCGAAGAAGGATCTCGACAAGAAGGTGCTGTCGATCCGCGACAAGCTGGCCGCGCACGGCGGCGATGCACGCGTGTCGGTGCTGAAGGCCGTCGTCACGCAGGCCAGCTCGGCGATCCCGATGATGCCGCTGTACCTGTCGCTGCTGTTCAAGGTGATGAAGGAAACCGGTACGCATGAAGGCTGCATCGAGCAGGTGTACGGGCTCCTGAAGGACAGCCTGTACGGCGCGACGCCGCACATCGACGAAGAAGGCCGCCTGCGCGCCGACTACAAGGAACTCGATCCGCAGGTGCAGGCGAAGGTCGTCGCGATGTGGGACCACGTGACGAACGAGAACCTGTACGAGATGACCGACTTCGCCGGCTACAAGACCGACTTCCTGCGGTTGTTCGGCTTCGAGATCGCGGGCGTCGACTACGACGCGGACGTGAACCCGGACGTGAAGATCCCGGGCATCATCGACACGACGGTCTGACGACACGCCCCGCCGCCGCCGCGCTCACCGGGCGGCCGGCGGGTTCGCGTTGCCGCCGGCGTCAACGTGGCGCCGGTGCTTCCAGATAGACGCCCGACGACAGCGTGGCCTTCACCTGCCGCGTGAACTCGTCGGTCGACACTTCCTCCTCGCCCGCCTCGATTGCCTCGTAGGCCTGGCGCACGACGTCGGCCGGCGTGGCCTTCGGCACGTCGAGACCGGCCGTCAGGTCGGTATCGATGAACCCTGCATGCAGCCCGACGACTTGCGTGTGCTGCTCACGCAGCGAATGGCGCAGCCCGTTGGTCAGCGCCCATGCGGCCGATTTCGACACGCCGTAGCCCGACAGGATCGGCCGGTTCACCCAGCTCGCAACGGAAAGGATGTTCAGGATCGCGCCGCCGCCATGGCCGGCGAGGATGCCCGCAAACGCCCGCGACGTCGCCAGCATCCCGAACACGTTCGTTTCGAAGTGGGCGCGCAACGCGTCGGGCGCACCGTCGTCCGTCAGGCTGCCGAACCGCGCGATGCCGGCGTTGTTGATCAGCAGCGTGACGTCGCGCGCCGCGTCGGCGGCCGCCGCGACGGCCGCCGGATCGGTCACGTCGAGCTTGACGGGTACGACGCCGGGCAGCGTCACGCTGGCCGGATCGCGCGCCGCCGCATAGACCTTGCGCGCCCCTCGGGCGAGCGCCTGCTTCGCAAATTCGAGCCCGAGCCCGCGGTTTGCGCCCGTCACGAAAACGACTGCTCCTTCGATCTTCATGATCGTTCCTTTCGCATGATGAATCGCCTGCGCGCCGGCTCGCCTCGCGCATGAGATCCGGTGGAAAACGAGGTTGCCATTGCGTACCGAACCGGTGCGCCGCCGGTGGCAGACGGCGAGCCGTCCGCTGCCCGTGGTCCAGCAGCGCCAAAGACGCCGACCGATTGCCATCCGTGTCCGGGCCGTGGCTTTGCATCGCCTGCCAAGTCGGCTACACTCGATGTCAATGTCGATCACCATTGTCTTTGCGGTGCATTCTGTTCGCGCCATATCGACATGTCAATGGTGATTGCCATTGTGTTTTTCAATCGATGCGATCGGCCAGACGCGGTCGGCCAGACGCGGTCGGCCAGACGCGGTCGGCAAAATCAGGGAGGAATCGATGGGCGTTTCAAGACAGCAGGCTGCCGAGAACCGGAGCGCGATCGTCGCGGCCGCCGAGCGGCTGTTCCGCGTGCGCGGCGTCGATGCCGTCGGGCTGACGGAACTGATGAAGGAAGCCGGCTTCACGCAAGGCGGCTTCTACAACCACTTCAAGTCGAAAGACGCACTCGTCACCGAAGTGATGGAAAAGGCGATGCACGACCGCGCCGATTCGCCGAACGCCGGCAGTCTCGACGAACAGGTCGCGTCGTATCTGTCCGCCGCGCATCGCGACAACGTCGAAGCCGGGTGCCCGCTGTCCGGCTTCGCCGGCGATGCGCCGCGGCTGACCGACGCGGCGCGCGCATGCTACGCGCACGGCCTCGCCGCCTATCTCGACCGGCTGGAACCGATGGTGGCAACCGAAGGCGCGACACCGGAGCAGACGCGTCGCAACGCGCTCGCGGTCTTCAGCCAGATGGTCGGCGCGCTCGTGCTGTCGCGCGCGATCGCGGGCACCGATCCCGCGCTGGCCGACGAGATCCTCGACGCGGGACGCCAGGCGCTGGCCGGCTGACACACCGCCCCGGGCACGCCTGCGTAACGCCGCATCGCCCCTCCCGCGCTACTCGACCGCCCGTGCGGCATCCCACAGCGGCTGCCCGCCGAGCGTCGCATGCCACGCGTCGAAACGCTTGCGCCACGCTTCGAATGGCTGCGCGAGCGGATGGCGCGGATCGTCGCTGAGCGAATACGCCATCCCTTCGATCAGCCAGCGCGGCTTGGTCGCGACGGCCAGGTTGCCGAGCACTTCGGCCTGGCGATGATGGATCAGTTCGTGCGCGATGAAGTAGGTCGTCCAGCCGCGCGGCGCCACGGCCACCCCGAAATTGCCGAGCGTCAGCGCCGCGCGCGCGCCGAGGCCGAACGCGTCGGCGCACGCACGCGTCGAGCAGAACACGACACGCGGCGCCTCGTGAAACGGGCCGACGGCCGCCGCCGCACGCGCATAGCCGTCGCGATAGAGCTGCTGTGCATCGCCGAGCTTCGCGGCATCGTCCGTGCAGATGTCGGCGCTCGGGCACGACACGCCGGGGATCAGCGCGGGCGCGACGATGCGCAGCGGCTTGACGAGCGCGTACGCGGCAATCGGCAGCGCGACGAGCAGGCCCGTGAGGGCAAAAGCGACGTGGGAGCGTTTCATCGAGGCGGCGGTTCCGTGGCGTTTCGTTGAAGTCTTCTGGCGTGAATATATCGGACCGGCGACGCTTCCGGCCCGGATTTCAATTCTGCTGAGATCCCGGTCGCCGAGGTTCACGATCGCACCTCAATAAAGACTTTTTTCGACCTAATAGCGCCTGAATAATATATTGGACGCATGAATCGAAGCGCCGCATCCTTGCCCCCTATCGGCTCGCTCCACCGCTCACGCCGCGGCCACACGGACACGGCAAGGACTGCACATGAACAGCAACGACCGGCTCGCCGGCATCGGCTACGGATTGCTCGCGGCGCTCATTTGGGGCGGCTTCCCGGTCGTCACGCGCCTCGGCGTCACGCACGCTGCCTTTGATGCTTACGACATCGCGTTCATCCGCTTCGCCGTATCGGGCACGCTGCTGCTGCCCGTCCTGCTGCGTCATGGCCTCGGCACGCTCCGCCCGGCAGCGGTCGCACTGATGGTGATCGGCGCCGGTGCGCCGTACATCCTGACCGTCGCGGCGGCACTGAGCCGCGCGCCGGTCGGCTATTTCGCGCTGACGCCGGGCAGCATGATCGCGTTCACGGCCATCCTCGGCCGGCACGTCGCACACGAACGGCTGAACGCCGTGCAGGTCGCCGGCATCGTCGCAATCCTCGCCGGCATCGCGCTGACCGCGTCCGATGCACTGCACGGTGCGATCGGGCTGCCGGCCCTCTTGCTGTTCGTGCTCGGCGGCCTGCTGTGGGCCATCTATAACGTCACGACAAAACGCGCCGCCACCGGCGCACTGCACGCGACGGCCGTCGTGGCGGTCGGCTCCGCGGTGCTCTACTGCCCGTTTTATCTGGCGATGCGCGGCGGCGCCGTGCTGCATGCGCCGGTCGCGGCCATCGCCACACAGGCGATTTACCAGGGTGTGCTGATGTCGGTGCTGGCGCTCTACTGCTTCAGCCAGGCCGTCGTCGCGCTCGGCCCGGCGATCGGCGCGACCTTCGCCGCGCTGATGCCGCTTCTTGCCACGCTCGAAGCGATGCTGCTGCTTGGCGAACGCCCCCATGCAGCGGCGCTCGCGGGCATCGCAATCGTCACGGTCGGGATGGGCTTGAGTCTCGTGAGCCGGTGGCGCTCGGGAAGACGCACGCTTATCCGCCGGCCGAACCCCGCCGCGCACGGCTGACGCGGGCCACACGCGTCACGCGGCATGCCCCGTGCGCGTCGCGCCGGCACCCGCTCCCTTGCGACTCAAGCGCACGCCCAGCCACAGCAATGCGACGCCGCACACGAACAGGAGCACCTCGACCAGCACGGTCTCGACATGCCAGTAGCGCGTCAGCAGCACCGCGGCAAGGTCGAACATGAAATGGCACGCGATCGCACACGCAAGCCAGCGTTTCGTGCCTCGAACGAACGCCTGCAGCACGATCAACGACAGCCCGACATGCGCGGCCATCGCGCTCACGCGCTCGAACAGTGCGAGAAACGGCGACACGAGCGTCATGCCCGCGAACTGCGACCCGATCAACGACTGCATGCCGACAGGCACGACGACACCCGCATGCGCGAGCAGGTAGCCCGTGCCGAGCGCGACGAACCCGACGCCGACCAGCAACATCGCTTCCAGCCCGCCGTGCCCGAGCCCGAGCATGACGGCAGTCTGCGCATCGCGCCGCTTCGGCAGCAGATACCGGAACGCGACCCAGCGCCCGCATTCCTCGAAGAGCCCGGCCGTCAACGCCGCGAACACGAGCATCGGCAGGTGCCAGCGCGGATCTGTCCCGAGCCAGTGGAACAGCGGCGCCTGCCACGACAGGCGCAGCACCGGCTGGAACACGAAGAACGTCAGCATGCCGTAGCAGAACACGCGCCACGGCGCCTGCGTGCGGCGCCGCCACGCGGCCGCGAGCCACACCGGCGCGATCAGCGCCACGACACCGGCCGCGAGCGTGAAGAACAAGAGCGCCGGGGCGACCGGATGCATGACGGCTGCCGCTACGCGAGCTGCTTGTGGAAGTACGTCGTCGCGCACGGCGCGCCATCGGGCATCAGCGCAAAGTTCGGCACGACGCCGACGCGTTGCCAGCCGGCCCGCTCGTACAGCCGCTCGGCGTCGCCGCCCGTCACGGTGTCGAGCACGAGCACGGTCTTGCCGGCGTCGCGCGCAGCCGCGTCGGCCGCCTTCATCAGCCGCGCGGCGATGCCCTGCCGGCGCGCGTGCCGCGACACGAGCATCTTCGCGATGTCAGCGCGATGCGGCTGGTTCTCCGGCTGCGCGGTCACGACCTGTACGGTGCCGAGGATCCGGCCGGCCGCATCCTCGGCGACGAGCAGGATGCGCTCGTCGTTCGCGACGCCCTCGGCCACGCGCGTCCAGAACGCGACAGCGGTCGAACGCTCGATCGGCAACATGAAGCTGACGGACGCGCCGCCTTCCACGCAATCGATCAGCACGTCGGCCAGCGCGCCGACACAGGCCATCGCTTCGCGCGCATCGACGCGGCGGACGGTAACGGATTCGGTCATGCCATCTCCAGTAGTCAGGCGGGCCGCATGCACGGGTGCGGCATGGGCCGGGATAGAAAGCGCCAGCCGATCGTCGAAGCATGCACAACGGCAGCAGGCGTCCGGCAACGTCACGCCCGGTCGGCGCGCGTTACCGCCCCTTCATCCTACGCGACGAAAATTTCCGCTGCATCAGCGCCGGCATCGCCTACACTTAGCCAAATGGATAACTTTCAACCCGGCATCAGCGACGTCTTCCATGCCCTCGCCGATCCGACGCGCTGCGCGATCGTCAGCGCGCTCGGCCAGGGCGAGCGAACCGTTTCCGCGCTGGCCGCGCCGTTCGACATGGCGCTGCCGTCGTTCATGAAGCACGTCGCCGTGCTCGAGCGCAGCGGCCTCGTGCAGACCCGTAAAACCGGCCGCTCGCGCACCTGCGCGCTGGTCGGCAGCCGGCTCACCGAGGCCGAGGCCTGGCTCGCCGCACAGCGCGCGCTGTGGGAAGCGCGATCCGACCGTCTCGTCGAATTCGTCGAACGCCACCACCAGGAGGAGCACGATGTCAGCAAGCCACGTCGAACCCGTTGAGGCCCACGACCTCGTCATCACGCGCACGCTGCGCGCGCCGCGCCATGCATTGTGGCGCGCGTGGACCGACCCCGAATTGCTGAAGGAATGGTGGTGCCCGAAGCCGTGGACCACCGAGGTGCGCGCATTCGACCTGCGGCCGGGCGGCGCTTTCCACACGTTCATGCGCGGCCCCGACGGCGGCACGAGCGACAATCCCGGCTGCTTTCTCGATATCGTGCCGGAATCGCGCATCGCGTTCACGTCGATGCTCACCGGCGGCTGGCGGCCACAGGCGCCATGGATGGGCTTCACGGCGATCATCACGATGGCCGACGACGATGCGGGCAGCCGCTACGAGGCGCGCGTGATGCACCCCGATGCCGCGACGCGCGAGCGTCACGAAGCGCTCGGATTTTTCGAGGGCTGGAACACCTGCATCACGCAGCTCGACGCCTTCGCCGCCGATCTGCGCTGAACGGCTGTACGCGTCCGCGCGGGCGGCCATTGCATGCCGCCGCGCCCGCGCCTAGGATTCCTGAAGGAAGCATGACGACACGCCGATCGCCGGCGTGCACCGTCGCGCACATTCCGCGGGAGGCCACATGTTGCACACGCACACACATTCGACCCGGGTCAGCCGGCACCTGAACGCCCCGCGCGGGCGCGTCTACCGCGCACTGCTCGATCCGCACGCGGTCGAGCAGTGGAAGGTGCCCGACGGCATGACGTGCCGCGTGCATGCATACGATGCGCGCGAAGGCGGCGCGCTGCGCGTGTCGCTGAGCTACGACGCGCCGTCGGCCGGCACCGGCAAGTCCGGCGCGCGCACCGACACGTATCACGGCCGCTTCGTCACGCTCGTGCCGGACGAGCAGATCGTCGAGATAGACGTGTTCGAAACCGACGATCCGATGCTGCGCGGCGCGATGACGATCACGATCACGCTGTCCGACGAAGCCGGTGGCACGCGCGTGGACGCCGTGCACGATGGCGTACCGCCCGGTGTGCCGGCGGCCGACAATGAGACGGGCTGGCAGATGGCGCTGGCGCGGCTCGCGGCGCTGGTGGAAGCCGGGTGACGCACCGATCGCGCCGGTAGCGAAACAGCGATGCGGCAGCGTAAAACGCCGCCGCGTGCGACACTCGTCCGCACCCGATCCATCCGGACCCGCACGAGGAGACTCTCGCGATGAGCGCCGCACGCCCCGCCACCTGGTATTTCGATTTCGTTTCGCCGTTCGCCTATCTGCAGCAGGAACAGTTCGACCGGTTGCCGCCGGCCGCCGCGTTCGAGCCGCGGCCGATCGTGCTCGGCGCGCTGCTCACGCACTGGGGGCAGAAAGCGCCGGCCGAGATCGCGGCCAAACGCGTCTTCACCTATCGTCACGCACAATATCGCGCGAACAAGCTCGGCATCGCATTCCGGATGCCGCCCGCGCACCCGTTCAACCCGATCAAGCCGCTGCGCCTCGCGATCGCGATGGGCAGTTCGCGCGACGCGATCCAGCGGATCTTCCGGCATATCTGGCGCGACGGCCAGGACGTGTCGACGCCGGAAGGCTTCGCCGTGCTGTGCGAAGCCGTCGGTTTTCCGGAAGGCGTGACGGCCGTTGAAGCACAGCCCGTGAAGGACGCCCTGCGCGCGAACACCGATCAGGCGATCGCCGACGGCGTATTCGGCGTGCCGACCTTCGCACTCGACGGCGACCTGTTCTGGGGCGAGGACGCGACCGACATGTTCGTGGACTGCGCGACGTCGCGCACGTGGCTCGATTCGCCCGAGGTGCGCCGCATCAGCGCGCTGCCGGAGGGGATCCGGCGCGGCTGACGGCAGCCATCCGGAGCCGCCTTCTCCTCCTGCCTCGAACGTCGCGCCCATCGATGCGAGCCGCACGACCTCGCACATCAATGCGGCGCACAACGCGGGCCCGTCGCGCAGCCGGGCAGGCAGGCCCACAGGGCTTGCCCGCCTTTTCTTTTATTTTCGATCGGCGCATGCGTGACGCTGCGCGGTCCGGCAGATTCGCTCGCATCGCGCACGGCAATCGTGCATCCGGCGCAAGGTCCGCGACGCGCTGACGAATTGTCCAGTTCAACCAATTATTTTTACAACGGTCGTACCCGCTCGCACGCAAACGTCGGACGATTCGACCCTGGCCCACCGCACGGCGCTCTCCCATCCGTCCCCACCACTCAACCCCGTTTTATCAGGGGATTCCCGGTATTTTTTCGCATTTTCTTCGAAATAACGGGTGACATACTTGCCCCCCGTTGCGCTCCGGGCGAGCGCGCTTCCAGATCCTGCCGGCCGCGCGTGATGCGTTGCGGGTCCGCCGGGGTCGCAGAACATGAACAATTTCGACACCACGATCCAGATCTTCCTCACCCACGTGACGTTCGGCCCGCTGATGAATCACGCGATCCGCGTGATTGCCGGCCTGTACACGTTCAAGGGCTTCGTGCTCATTCCCGTCCTGTGCTGGCTGTGGTTCCAGCCGGGCCCGCACCGCGAGCGGCAACGCGAACTGGTGGTCGCGACGATCGCGAGCGGGCTCGTCGCGCTCGCCATCGGCCGGGTGCTTGCCCAGGTGCTGCCGTTCCGCGTGCGGCCGATCTATAACCCCGACTTGCACCTGCACTTCCCGTCGGCCGGACTGCGTGCCGCGACGTTGCAGGCATGGAGTTCGTTTCCGAGCGATCACGCGATGCTGTGGATGGCGATCGCGACCGGCATCTTCATCATCGCGCGACGCATCGGCATCGTCGCGCTGCTGTATTCGGTCGTCTTCATCTGCCTGCCGCGCGCGTATCTCGGCTTTCACTACCCGACCGACCTGATCGCGGGCGCCGCGATCGGCGTCGCGATCGCGTGGTTGCTGACGCGCGACGCGATCCGGTCGCGCTTCGCGCCGCAGGTGCTGGAGATGATCCGGCGCTTTCCCGCGCCGGCCTATACGCTCGCATTCCTGCTGTGCTTCGAGCTGATCACGCAGTTCGACGAACTGCTGACGCTCGCGCAGTCGGTCACGCATACGATGTAACGGGCCGGTGCCGCGATGCTGCCCCTGCTGCTGTCGTTCCGTCGCCCTGGTACGCGCTGCCGGCCATGCGCGGCGGCGGCACGCCGCGCGACGGCCATGCACGTCAGTCGCGATCGGGCGCGCCGAGCGGAAAGAATGAGCGAAACGGCCGTGCCTCGTCGACCGCGCGCGCAAACGACGGCCGCGCCAGCAGACGCTTGCGGTATGCGATCACGTTCGCAAACTTCGGATCGATCCGGTGCGTCCAGTCCGCGTAGAACAGGAACGGCGCCGCGCCGCAATCGGCGAGGCTGAAATGATCGCCGGCCGCCCATTCGCGATCGGCCATCTTCTTGTCCAGCCACGCGTACGACGTATCGAGCATCGCGCGCGCATCGGCGACGCCGCGTGCATCGCGCTCGGCTTCCCGGCGCAGCGCGTCGTGCACGACCTTCTGCTGCGGCGTCGACACATAGTTGTCGAAGAAACGATCCATCATCCGCACCTCGAGCGCGGCGTGGGGATCGTCGGGCAGCAGGCGCACGGGCCCCGGATGGTTCAGACCGAGATACTCGATGATGATCGACGCCTCGATCACCGTGCGGCCCGCCTCGACCAGCACCGGAAAGCGCTTCAGCGGCCACAGCGCGGTCAGCTCCTGCATCGGCTTCGGATCGTCGTGCGCGAGCAGGCGATACTCGAACGGCGTGCCGTTCTCGTACAGCGCGGTCAGCACCTTCTGGCAGTAGGACGAAAAGGGATGGGCGTAAAGCGTCGGCATCATCGCGCCTCTCTCAGGGTTTCGGCGTCGCGTCATGCGGCGCCATGTGATCGGATACCTTGACGACGAACGGCGCCGGGCCGTTTCGACATCGGTCCGGAAATTATTTTCGGCTTCGGATCGCTACGACCGGCCGTCCCTCACGACGCGCCCTTCGGCACGCCAGCGCAGCATCCCGCCGCCGAGGTTCGCGACCGCGTCGAAGCCCGCCTTCAGCAGGATCACGGTCGCCTGCGCGGAACGCCCGCCGGCCCGGCACACGGTCACGACCGGCCGGTCGCGCGCGATCTCGCCGGTACGCGCGGCCAGTTCGCCGAGCGGGATCGGCGTCGCGCCTGGCAGGTGGCCGAGCGGACCCGTGAATTCGTCCGGCTCGCGCACGTCGACCACCTGCACGGCCGGCAGATGATCCTCGAGCCATTGCGGATCGATTTCCCAGAAGCCGGCGAACGTATAGACGAGCGGCGCCCAGTCGGGCGCCGCCTGCACGTCGGGCGCGTTCGCGGCAACGCCGCATTGCAGGTTCGCCGGCACCGCGACGTCGATCTGGCGCGGATGCGCGAGCCCGAGGTTGCGCATGTAACCGGCGAAATCGTCTTCGCTGAGATCGCCGCCGAGGCGCGGATTGAAGCGCCGCTCCTCGCCGACGCTCGTCACCGTGAGCCCGCGATAGTCGTGCGCCGGATACAACAGGCACGCGGCCGGCAGCGTGAAGAGCCGGCCGTGCACCGCGCGATACAGCGCACGCGGGTCGCCCTGCTGGAAGTCGGTGCGTCCGGTGCCGCGGATCAGCAGGCAATCGCCGGTGAAGGCCATCGATTCGTCGTCGAGCACGAGGCTGATGCAACCGCTCGTGTGGCCGGGCGTCATACGCACGGTCAGATAGCGCGCGCCGAACGCGCAGCGGTCGCCGTCGTTCAGGTAGCGGTCGGCGCCCTGCGCACCGCTCGCGGCCGAGATCGCGATCGCGCTGCCCGTGCGCTGCTTCAGCAGCCACGCGCCTGTCACGTGATCGGCATGCACGTGCGTGTCGACGGTCGCGACGAGCCGCAGCCCGAGCTCGTCGAGCAGCGCCGCGTCGCGGCGCACCTGCTCGAACACGGGGTCGATCAGCAGCGCTTCGCGCGACGCGCGGTCGGCGAGCAGGTACGTATACGTCGACGATTGCGGGTCGAAAAGTTGCCGGAAGATCATCGCGAAGGTGCTCCGTCGCAGGTTGATGCGTATTGTCCGGCCCGCGCCGCCGCTATCGCCGCGGCTGCCGCGCGGGCCGCCCCGTCGTGGTTCTGCACTGCCGGCATCCGGCCGGCACGGCGCGTCAGCCCGGCTGCTTCACGTAGCGCAGGTACGGCTTCAGCGTCCGGAAGCCCTGCGGATACTTCTGCTTCGCCGCATCGTCCGACACCGACGTCGGAATGATGACATCGTCGCCGGGCCGCCAGTTGACCGGCGTCGCCACCGTATGCTGCGCGTTGAGCTGCAACGCATCGAGCAGGCGCAGCACCTCGTCGAAATTGCGTCCCGCGCTCATCGGATAAACGAGCATCGCCTTGACCTTCTTGTCCGGCCCGATGACGAACACCGAGCGCACGGTCGCGTTGTCGACCGCCGTGCGCGGGCCGCCGCCCGCATTCGGATGAATCATGTCGTACAGCTTCGCGACCTTCAGCTCGTCGTCGCCGATCAGCGGATAGTTGACCGCGTGACCCTGCGTCTCGGCGATATCCGCCACCCACTTCCGGTGATCGCTGACCGGATCGATCGACAGCCCGATGATCTTCGTGTTGCGCTTGTCGAATTCCGGCTTGAGCCCCGCCATGTAGCCGAGTTCGGTCGTGCATACCGGTGTGAAATCCTTCGGATGGGAAAACAGGATCGCCCAGTGGTCACCGATCCATTCATGAAAGCGGATCGTTCCCTCGGTGGTCTCCGCGGTGAAATCGGGCGCGTCCTCGCCTAGTCGAATCGACATGTTCGTCTCCGTCAAATGGGAATCGTCACGACGCCCGCGCCGCGGCTTGCGCGCGACGCGCGATCGTCCACGCGCGAAGGGCAGGCATGGCACATGCCGGGTTCCGCGCGTTCATATAGCCTAGTTCAAAATGCGCGCACCACCGGCATGCGGCGTACGGCACGCGTCATGCTCTGGCCGATTCCAACGACGAATGCGGCACCGCTGCACGATGCGCCCAACCGGGCGCGTGTGCGGGGCTGTCTTACACTAGCGGCTGTTCTCGTCTTACGTTCACAGGAATGCCATCGACATGTCGATGACGATCGATCCGAAGCAGGCCGCCGCGCTGCTGGCCGTCGCCGACACCGGCAGCTTCGAGCAGGCGGCCGTGCGCCTGCACGTGACCGCATCCGCCGTCACGCAGCGGGTCCGCGCACTGGAGGCGAGCCTCGGCACGCCGCTCGTGCTGCGCACGCGGCCGTGCCGCCCGACGGTGGCCGGCCAGCGCGTGCTGCAGCACCTGCGCCGCGTCGCGCTACTGCAGGCCGACTTGCAGAGCACGCTCGCGACCGAGCGCGAATCGCCGATCTCGGTGACGATCGCGCTGAACGCCGACAGCCTCGGCACCTGGTTCCTGCCCGCGCTGACGTCCGTGCTCGCGGGCGAGCGCATCCTGTTCGAGCTGATCATCGAGGACCAGGACCACACGTTCGCGCTGCTGGAAAGCGGGATGGCGGTCGGCTGCGTGACGACCGAGCCGAAGCCGATGCGCGGCTGCATCGCGACGCCGCTCGGCACGATGCGCTACCGGCTGCTCGCGGCCGCCGCGTTCGCGGTGCGCTGGTTTCCGCGCGGGCTGAACCGCGCGAGCGCGCGCAAGGCGCCCGTCGTCGCGTATTCGCGGCGCGACACGCTGCAGTCGTCGTTCCTGAAGGAGAAGTTCGGGTTGCCGGACGGCGCCTACCCGTGCCACTACGTGCCGGGCACGCATTCGCACTTTGCGGCGGTGCGGCACGGGCTCGGCTACGCGATGGTGCCGGAGCCGCTGATCGGCACGACGCCGCTCGATGCGCAGGGGCTCGTCGATCTCGCGCCCGCGCATCCGACCGACGTCACACTGTACTGGCATGCATGGACGGTGCAGTCGCCGACGATGGCGTCGCTGTCCGAACGCGTCGTCGAGGCGGCGCGCCGGCTGCTCGCGCCGCTGCCTTGACGCGCGGATGATCGGCACCGCCGACGCGGTACGCGACGCGGCGAGAATCCCTGCCGCGCCGCCTATACTTTTTCCATCGGCCTCGCGAACGCGCCGCGCGGTCGATCAAGCCGATCCGTCCGTTCCCTTTCCCGCAAGGAGAACATCATGTCCCGCCGCTATATCGATTGCCGCGAGTTTCCCAGCGCGATGAACTGCTCGGTCGCGATTTCCGCCGACTCCGACAACGAACTGCTGGAAGCCGCTGTACAACATGCGGTGCTGGTGCACCAGCACACCGACAGCGCCGAACTGCGCACGCAACTGAAAGCGCTGTTCCGCGACGGCACGCCGCCGGCCGACGCACCCCGGCAAGCGTAACCCGCCGGCTAGCCCGATATCGACAGACGGGTTGCCACGTCGCCCCCGTCGCCTCTACGCGCCCTGCTTCGCGCCACGTCGCGCCGGCGCTCCCGCCGGCCGGCGCATTCCACCTTACGCGCGGCGCTGTGCGAAATACGCGCCGACCGCATCGATGAAAGTATCGATGTCCGCGCGCGACACGTCGCAGTGCGTGACGAAGCGCGACGCGTACAGCATCTGCGTGAGGATCCCGCGTTCCTTGAGCCACGCCTCGAGCGGCGCGCAATCGGCTTCGGGGAATTGCGCGAACACCATGTTCGTCGCATGCGACAGCACCTTCACACCGTCGATGCGCGCGAGGCCCGCCGCGAGATGCGCGGCATTCGCGTGATCGTCGGCGAGACGCTCGACGTTGTGGTCGAGCGCATACAGGCATGCGGCCGCGAGAATCCCCGACTGCCGCATCCCGCCGCCGAGCACCTTGCGCCAGCGCTGCGCGCGCTCGATCAGCGTGCGGCTGCCGACCAGCACCGAGCCGACCGGTGCGCCGAGCCCTTTCGAGAAGCAGATCGACACGGTGTCGAACGGCGCGCACAGCTCCGCGATCGGGCGCCCCGACGCGACGGCCGCGTTGCACACGCGCGCGCCGTCGAGGTGCGCGGACAGCCCGCGGCTGCGCGCGAACGCGACGGCCTCCTGCACATAGCCTTCCGGCAGGACCTGACCGCCGATCGTGTTTTCGAGCGCGAGCAGGCGCGTGCGGGCGAAGTGATTGTCGAGCGGCTTGATCGCCGCGGCGATCTTCGCGAGCGGCAGCGTGCCGTCGGGGGCGTTCTCGATCGGCTGCGGCTGGATGCTGCCGAGCACGGCCGCGCCGCCGCCTTCGTACTTGTAGGTGTGCGCGAGCTGGCCGACGATGTACTCGTCGCCGCGTTCGCAATGCGACATCAGCGCGGCCAGGTTGCTCTGCGTGCCGCTCGGGAAGAACAGGCCGGCTTCCTTGCCGGCCCGCTCGGCCGCCACCGCCTGCAGGCGCAGCACGGTCGGGTCGTCACCCCAGACGTCGTCGCCGGTCTCGGCGGCAGTCATTGCGGCCAGCATTGCCTGGCTCGGACGTGTCACGGTATCGCTGCGTAAATCGATCATCGCTATGCCCTGAGTAAACGCGGACCGGCATCCCTGCGCCCGGCCCTGCCGAAACGAGACTCAGAGTGTACGCAATTCACGCAGCGCCTGCCGGCCGAAGAGCCGCAAACGCGCGCGTCAGTATCGCGGCGGCGGCGGCTGAACGCCTGCCGGCGGCATCGGCGGCGCCGCGCGCGGCGCGCCGCCGTATCCGCCACCGCCATACCCGCCACCACTGCCGCCGCTCATTCCACCCGGCACCGGCACGCGGTTGCCCGTCGCGTACATGCATTGCAGGTACGCGTAGTCGTAGCGGCGCTGGACGTCGTAGGCCGAGCCCTGCGCGGCGCCCGCGCCGACGACGCTGCCGGCGAGCAGCCCCGCACCGGCACCGACTGCCGCGCCGGTGCCGCCGTTGAATGCGGCGCCGGCCGCCGCGCCCAGCGCGGTACCGACGGCCGCGCTGCCGACCGCGCTCGCGGTCGACGCCTGCCCGGCGCTCACGCCGCCCGATTGCTCGAACGCGTACTGACGGCAACTGCCGTCGTCGGCGCGGAACTGGTCGAACGACTTGCCGGTGCCGGGCAGCGCCATCACGCTCGGCCCGGTCGGCATGTACGCGCATGCGCCGAGCAGGCCGGCCAGCGCCAGTGCGGCCGGCACGCGCAAGAATCGAAATGCGGATGTCATCGTCGCGGCTCCATTATTGCGGCCGCGCCGGCACCGATCGCCAGCCCGACTTGCAGGTCTTCACATGCGGGTAGTAGTGCTTCGACGCGTCGCAGTAGTACCAGAGGTTCGCGTCGCCATCGCCCTGCGGCTGTCCCTTCTCGACATACTCGGGTGGCGGGCCGGGGTCGACCGGTACCGCGACGACGGGCGGCGGATAGTAGTAAGGCGCAGGGACGACAGGGTAGTAATACGGGTAGCCGAAGCCGGGGCCGACATAGACCCCGACCCGGGCGGCATGCGCCACGCCGCCCGTCGCGAGCGCCACCGCGACTGCCGCGCCCAGCGCGAGCTTCGATCCATTCACGTCACGTTCTCCGTCAGGCCGGTTCGCCGATGCGAACCCGATACCCCGAACGCTACGCCGCGCGCGATGCGGCATCCATTACGAGCGCGCGCGCGAATGTTGCGCGACGTTACCACCGCGACAGACCCCACCTGCGACACCCCGGCCGCACGGACACGCGTGTTACGCAGCTAACGCGTCGCAACGGATCGGCCGCCGGCGGCTGCGTGGCGGCCGGCCGAGCGCCCGCGCCCGCATGCGCGAAACCGTTCCGATGATGCGACGCGCCATATTGCCGCACGTGCGTCAGACCGCCACGTAGCGCCCGCGCGCGCCACGAACGGCCTTCTTGATACGAATCAACGATTTATCCCGAAATCGCACGAGGCGGGCTGGACATCTGCGACGAGTTGGCGCATTTCGCGGTGCAACATCGCGGCACATACTCCAGCCAACCCCGACGCCTGTCTGCCGGGGGCCGCCGGCACCCGCCGGCGGGTATCGTCAGCTTCGGTCATCTGGTATGGACACCGCACTTTCGGCCCTCGATCTGGCCCGCCTGCAATTCGCGTTCACCGTCTCCTTTCACATCGTCTTTCCGGCGCTGAGCATCGGCCTCGCCAGCTTCATCGCCGTGCTCGAATACCGCTGGCTGAAAACCGGCAAGCAGTACTACAAAACCCTCTGCCTGTTCTGGTCGAAGATCTTCGCGGTCGCGTTCGGGATGGGCGTCGTCTCCGGCGTCGTGATGAGCTACCAGTTCGGCACGAACTGGTCGGGCTTCTCGAGCTTCGCCGGCGCCGTCACCGGGCCGCTGCTGATGTACGAGGTCATGACCGCGTTCTTCCTCGAAGCCGGCTTCCTCGGCATCATGCTGTTCGGCTGGAACCGCGTGAGCCCGCGCGCACACTTCGGCGCGACGCTGATGGTCGCGATCGGCACGCTGATCTCGACGTTCTGGATCCTCGCATCGAACAGCTGGATGCAGACGCCGCAGGGCTTCGAGATCGTCGACGGCCGCGTCGTGCCGACCGACTGGTTCGCGATCATCTTCAACCCGTCGTTCCCGTACCGCCTGTTCCACATGGCGATCGCCGCGTTCATCGTCGCCGCGCTCGTGGTGGCAGCAACGGGCGCATGGCACCTGCTGAAGGGCCGCCGCGACAAGAGCGTGAAGAAGATGTTCTCGATGGCGCTGTGGCTGCTGCTCGTGCTCGCGCCGCTGCAGGCCGTGATCGGCGACCAGCACGGCATCAATACGCTGAAGCACCAGCCCGCGAAGATCGCCGCGATCGAAGGGCTGTGGGAAACCGAGAAGGGCGGCACGCCGCTCAACCTGTTCGGCATCCCGGACATGAAGGCGGAAACGACGCGCTACGCGGTGAAGGTGCCGCACCTCGGCAGCCTGATCCTCACGCACAGCTGGGACGGCGAAATCCGCGGGCTGAAGGACTTCCCGCCGGAAGACCGCCCGAACTCGACGGTCGTGTTCTGGAGCTTCCGGATCATGGTCGGCCTCGGCTTCGCGATGATCGGCCTCGCCACACTCGCGTGGTTCCTGCGCCGCCGCGGCCGCCTGTATGAATCGAAGTGGTTCCAGCGCTTCGCGCTCGTGATTGGCCCGACCGGTTTCGTGTCGCTGCTCGCGGGCTGGGTGACGACCGAAGCGGGTCGCCAGCCGTGGGTGGTCTATGGCGTGATGCGCACCGCGCAGGCCGTGTCGCCGCTGTCGGTGCAGCAGGTCAGCCTGTCGATGATGACGTTCGTGATCGTGTACTTCCTCGTGTTCGGCACCGGCGTGTACTACATGCTGAAGCTGATGAAGGCCGGCCCCGCGCTGCCCGACGTGAAGCACGACCCGAAACACGACATGCCCGACACGCGCCCCGATCACACCGCGCGCCGCCCGCTGTCGGCCGTCGACGAACCGCTCGAGACCGTCTGAGCCCCCCATTTCCGCATACGAGAAAACCTATGGACGTCACCGTAATCTGGGCCGCGATCATCGCACTGGGGCTCTTCATGTACGTCGTGCTCGACGGCTTCGACCTCGGCATCGGCATCATCTTCCCGTTCTTCCCGGACGAGAAGGAACGCGACCTGATGATGAATACGGTCGCACCCGTGTGGGACGGCAACGAGACGTGGCTCGTGCTCGGCGGTGCCGGGCTGTTCGCGGTGTTCCCGATCGTCTATTCGACCGTGCTGTCCGCGCTGTACCTGCCGCTGATCTTCATGCTGGTGTGCCTGATCTTCCGTGGCGTGTCGTTCGAGATCCGCGCGAAGGCGCGGCGCACCAAGCAGCTGTGGGACCTCGCGTTCATCGGCGGCTCGGCCGGCGCGACGCTGTTCCAGGGAATCGCGCTCGGCGCGTTCCTGCAGGGCATCAACGTGAAGGATGGCGTGTTCGCCGGCGACGCGTTCGACTGGCTCACGCCGTTCAGCCTGCTGACGGGCCTCGGCCTGATCGTGACCTATGCGCTGCTCGGCTGCTGCTGGCTCGTCGCGAAGACCGAAGGCGACCTGCAGCGCCGCCTGCATCGCGTCGTGTGGCCGCTGACCCTAGTGCTGCTCGGATTCATCGCGGTCGTCAGCCTGTGGACGCCGCTGCAGGATCCCGCCATCGCCCAGCGCTGGTTCGATTCGGGGCTGTTCTGGCGCCTGCTGCCGGTGCCGTTCCTGGTCGCCGCGTGCGCGGTGTGGATGCGCCGCGCGGTGCGTAACCGGCACGACATGACGCCGTTCGTGCTCGCGCTGGCGCTGGTGCTGCTCGGCTATGTCGGCCTGCTCGTCACGCTGTTCCCGTATGCGATTCCTCAGACGATGACGATCTGGGAAGCGGCCGCGCCGCGTTCGAGCCAGACCTTCACGCTGGTCGGCGCAGCGGTTATCCTCCCGATCATCATCGCCTACACGACGATGGGTTACTGGGTATTCCGAGGCAAGGTGCGCCATGAAGACCAGCATTACTACCACCACTGATTCCGCCTATCGTCCGCCCGAGGCGCCACGGCCGCGCATGCGCGGCTGGATGTGGTTCGTCGTTCTGTGGGCGGGCGGCGTGATCGGCGCCGTCACGCTCGGTTACGCGTTCAAGATCTTCATGAACCTGACGCTGTTTGCGGTGAAATAAGCGAAACGGTCGCCCCGGTCGAAAGACGATCCGGGCGGCCGTTTTCTCGTTCACGGCCGCGGCTTCGCACCGGTCACCGCTCGCACGACGTCGTACACATCGCCTTGTCCATTGCACTGAAGAAAGTCTGGTAGTAATCGGGCTCGACGACGGTCTTCATCCGCGAATCGCCGTTGCTGTCCCACACCGTACGGTCGAAGCGCGCACGCACGATCGCGTCGCGCGCCGACGTCGCGCGGACCGAGACGACGGCGGCCACGCGCTCGTGATCCGGTTTCGCGGGCAGGCCGCCGATCTTCGCCTTCAGCGCGCCGCGCAGCAGTTGCCGCCACTTCGGAATCAGCGTGTCGCTGCGGCCGCCCTCGATCAGCCCCATATCGCGGTCGACCGTCACCGGCGCATAGCCTTGCGCGCGCAGCACGGCCGCCACCGCGTCGAGCGCGCGCGCCTGCGTCGCGCCCGCATAGCGGCGATCGGTCATCATGCGCAGCGTCTGTTGCTCGTTGTCCGTCAGGTCGACTTCGGTCTGGCTGGAGCTGTAGCGCACCAGCGATCCACCGCTACCGATCTGGCGTTCGTTTTGCGGCTTCGCCGCGCACCCCGTCAGCATCGCGAGCAGCCCGGCGCAGGCGAGCGCCAGCGCGCCATGGCCGCGCATCGATGGCACCGATGACACCGGCGGCACCGCCGCCACGCGACGCATCGCGCGCCGCGCCGCTCGCCGGTCGTGAAGGCGGCGGCGAATTCCGGTTGATCGGCAATCGGGTGGCGCTATGATCGTCATCGCGGTTTTCTCCTGTCGGCGCCATCATAGGGACGCGCCGCAGCCGCCACAAACGACATTTTTTGACCCACTGTGTAGCTTTTCTTCGCGATCTCACGATGCGCCGATTGCCGCCCCTGAACGCGCTGCGCAGCTTCGAAGCTGCCGGCCGCCTGCAGAGCCTCACCCTTGCTGCCGAGGAACTGAACGTGACCCAGAGCGCGATCGCGCAGCAGATCCGCGTGCTCGAATCGTTCTTCGGGCAGAAGCTGTTCGAACGCGACGGGCGTTCGCTGCGGCTCACGCCGCGCGCGCGGCATTACCTCGTCGACGTCGCGAGCTGTCTCGGCCGGCTCGCGCAGGCGACCGGGCAGATGTTCGAGCCCGTCGGCGGCCATTCGATCCGCGTCAATGCATCCGTGTCATTCGCGCATGGATGGTTGCTGACGCAACTGGCCTTGTTCCAGGCCGCGCATCCCGACATCGACGTGCAACTCGTCACGAGCGCCGACATGGAGCGCGACCAGATCGACGAGACGTGCGACATCGTGATCCGCCGCTATACGCCGGAGCTGCGTCGCAAGGGTTTCGTGTCGCGCCCGCTGCTCGCGAATGTCGCGCTTCCCGTGTGTGCACCCGGCCATCCCGCTCTCGAACAGGTGCGCGTACCGGCGGACCTGCGCAATGCGCCGCTGCTCCACTACGCGGGGTTGCCGCAGGCGTGGCAATACTGGTTCCACCAGGCCGGCACGGACGCCACCGAGACGCTGCGCGGGCCGTTCTATCGCGAGTTTTTCCTGTTGGTCCAGGCCGCCGCGAGCGGGCTCGGCGTATGCCTCGCGCCGCGCGCGGTGGTGCGCGACGCGCTCGCGAACGGCCGGCTCGTCGCACTGTTTCCGGAAGTCCACCTGGAAGGGCCTCCGTTTCATTGCCTGTATCGCAACGACGACGATCCGGCGCTGCGCACGTTCATCGACTGGCTGTTCGCGCGGGCCGAGGAACTGGACGGGCCGCCGCCGCAGTAACCGGCGGTGGACGGATCGGCGGCGATGTCTACGTCACCGCCGATCGCGCAACGCCGCGTCGATCTTGCGGTCGGTCTTGTACTGGCTCAGCGCATACACCGACCAGATCGCGGCCGGCAGCCAGCCGATGATCGTGAGTTGCAGGACCAGGCAGATGATCCCGGCAATCGGGCGGCCGATCGTGAAAAACTGGAACCACGGCAGCAGCAGGGCAAGCAGAAGGCGCATGAACGATCCTCTCGGTACGTCGTTGAACGGGTGATGCGCAGCCAATATGACGGGTTGCTCACCTCATTTCAAGCCCGTGCCCGACGCGGCCGCCGGCGCTACGCCGAATCGGCCAGCCACTGCGCGACGCGCGCAATGCCCGTCGACGCCACCGCGTGCGCAATCCGTTCCGCGACCCGCATCGGGTCATCGGTCGCGCCCCGCGCCGGACGCCGCCCGACGGCGGCATCCGGCATGCGGCGTCAGCGCCCGATACCGAGCCCCGGCAGCACGCGCGTGTTCTCGGCCACGACCGCATGCAGCAGGTGCGGGTCGGCGCCGAGCAGCTCGAGGATCGTCGGCGCGACCTGCTTCGTGCCCACGAGATCGTTCACGGTGCGCGCGTGATGGACACCCGGATACGACACGAGCAGGCCGAGGTGGCTGTCGTCCGGTGCGTTGCCGCCGTGTTCCTCGTCCTTCTTCGTGCTCGACGTGTAGATCACGCCCGGATTCGGCTGGACGATGATGTCCGGCGTACGGCCGTTGGCCGGATCGCCGAAGCGGTCGGCCAGCGCCGCGCCGTACAGGACGTACGCCTGCGCACCGTCCGCGCAGATCCCCGGCGCGTTGCAGCCGAGGTTCGCCTTCAGCGTCTCGACCACGGCCGTGCGCTGGCTGCGGTCGCGCAGCCAGATCAGGCCGACGTCGTCGGTCTGCACGAAGCCCGTGCCGACCAGGCCCGAACCGTCGTTCAGGTTGCCCGTCGTCGTGTTGTTCTGGCCGAAGTTGCCGTTCGGGTCGAGGTAGTTGTTCGTTTCGAGCAGCTTCGTCAGCGTATCGCCGTTCTTCACGAGCTTCGTGTGATCGGTCGGCGACTGGCCGTGCTTCGACGTGACGATCACGGCCGTCGACGAATACAGGTTCGCCTGCTTCAGCGCCGCGACGATATGGCCGATCGAGTTGTCGATGTACGTGATCGCGTTCGCGACCTGCCCGTTCGGCGTGAAGTCGGCATCGAGATAACCCCCGCCCTTCGCGACCGGCGACTTCTGCGCGACGCTCAGCGTCTGGAAGTCGCCGCCGAACAGCGTCGGCACCGGCGCGCTCTTCGTGCCCGTCGAGTCGCGGCCTTCGATCTGGTTGATCAGCGCCTGCACGTGCAGGTTGTCGAAGCGCGCGGTGTGCGAATAGACGTCCGTGTAGTCGGTATTCGTCGCCGGGTCGATCGAGTTGATCTCGGTGCGCATCATGTCGTCGACGCCGTTGCCCGACGGGCCGTTCAGCCAGTCGTAGCCCCACGCGTGCTTGTCGGCCCACGCGGTGTGCGCGTTCGGCACGCCGGCCTTCACGGCTTCGAACACCGTGTTGGTCTTCACGTAGTTGTGCGGATAAACGGACACGCACTGGCCGTTCACGCGCGCGTGCGGAATCGCCTGCGGGTTGAACGCGCCGCCGCCGTCGAGGTGCACGAGCTTGCCGCCGTTGATCGCGTCGATGCCGGTCGTTTCGTCGAACACGACGTTCCAGCCTTGCTTGCCCGAGCAGGTCGTATCGCTCGGCGCATACAGGTTGCGGTCATACGACACGTCGTAGAACAGGCCGGCCGTCTTCGGCGAGCCGCCCGTCACGAGCGCCGCGAGCCCCGGGAACGAATCCGACAGGCCCGGCGTGTACGCATTCGTGTACGTCACGCCGCTCTTCGCGAGCACCGCGATGTTCGGGCACGTGTTCGCGCCGATGCAGCGCGCGAGATCCTGCTCGTGCAGACCGTCGACGCTCAGCAGCAGCACGTGCTTCACGACGCGGCTCGCGTGGCCGTGGTCCTCGCCCTGACTGTTGCCGTCCTGCTGCGCCGCGTGCGCGCCTGCGCCTGCGCCTGCGAGCGCCAGCGCGCCCGCCACCATCGCCACCAACTTCCGCTGCTTACCAAGGAAAGACATGATCACCCCACCTCATCGATTGATGTTGAACTGCGTGACTTGCCATCAGGCGCGCAAAATATCGCCGGATCGTGGGGCGCTTGGATGAAGCGGGGCTTTCTGTTTTCTGTCAAACGTAACCAATCGCAAGCGACACGACGCGGTCGCACAGCAACGTGACCTGGCGCACATTGCGACGTGCGCGCTCACCGGCGGGCACCGCGCCGGTGCATCGGTCAAACCTTCCACCGAGTCACCCGCCGCGCGATTTTTTTTCGGCTTGGCCCGCGACTATTGGCGTGTGATAAAGGGTTTTCCCTGACCCGGAGCACGAGTATGTCGACCCTGGAAGCTCTCCGGTTCGTGCTGGACGATGCACGCACCCCCGAAATCATTCGCCACCACGTCGTCGACGCGCTGCAGTACGCGTTGCGCAACTACGGACAGGTGTTCACCGCGAAGGAAATCGAATGGCTGACGCAGTGGGACGATGCGCGTCTGCCGCTGGCCGCGAGGAAGGAACTGGACAAGCGCGAACCGGCGGTCGCCGCGCGCTGAAAAAAAGCCGCCGCGCCCGCTATGTGCGGACGCGGCGGCGGATGACGGTAAGGCTTACTGCAGCCCGAAGTCGACGCGGGTCGTCGCGCCCTTGTCCGAGATGCCCTTCGCGTCGAGCTTCGGCGCGACGACGAACACGCGGCTCGAATCGATCTTCCCGTCGAGGTACTGGCGCACGGCCTGCGCGCGCTGCTGCGCGAGCGCGCGCAGCGCATTGTCGTCGGCCGGCGCGTGATCGGCGAGCGCCTGCTTCATGTCCGCGTCGGGCAGCGTCTTCTGCAGGCCGACCAGGTTGCGCGGCTTCTTGAAGTCGGCGGCCTTGTACGCGCGCGTCAGGTACTTCGAGTATTCGGCCTTGTCGACCTTCACCGACATCGGATCGATGCTCTCGCCCTGGCCGACCACGTCCTTCAGCTTCTGCTGGCGCACCAGACGCTCGACGTACGCGTCGCGCAGCCCCGGCGTGTCCTGCGCCGGATCGACGCGGCCGATCAGGTCGAGACGGATCGACGACTTCTCGGTCAGCATCTTCACGACGGTGTCGAGCTTCTTCTGCTGCGCGTCGGTCAGCTCGTACGAGCCCGGCGCGAACTCGACGTAGCCGAGATCCTCGCCGCCGCCGCCGAACGCGTTCGCGAGCAGCGAGAACGGCGACGTGACGGCCTTCGCGATCAGGTTCAGCACCGCGCGCCAGATCAGCCCGCCCACGCTGAATTCCGGATTCGACAGCGAACCCGACACCGGCAGGTTCACGTCGATCTGGCCGCGCGTGTTCTTCAGCAGCGAGATCGCGAGCTTCACCGGCAGCTTCGTCGCGGTGTCGTTGTCGACGTGATCGCCGAACGTGAGCTGGTCGATGAAGATGTGGTTGTTCGCCTTCAGCTGGTCGTTCTCGAGCGCGTAATGCAGGTCGACGTTGAGCTTGCCCTTCGTGATCGGGTAGCCGGCGTACTTCGCCGAGTACGGCGTCAGGTTGGTCAGCTCGATGTCGTGCGCGGTGGCCGTCAGGTCGAGCGCCGGCTTCTCGATCAGCGGGTTCACCGAACCCTTGATCGAGATCGGCCCGTTGCCCGCGAGGTTCGCGGCGACGTCGACCGGCGCGGCCGTCGTCGAATCGGTGCCGAACGCGCCGACCGTGCCCTTGATCGCGACGAGGTTCGCCGTGTAGTTCGGCTTGATGAAGTTGTCCGTGTACGTGACGCGGCCATCCTGCAGCACGAGCTGGCCGAAGTGCATCCGCACCGGGTTCTGCGGCGGCGGCGCGGCCTTCACGACCACCGTCGCCGACGCGGCGGCCGGCGCGGACGCCTGCTGCGCGGCCTGGGCGGCGGCCGGCGGCGTCATGCCGGGCGACAGCGGCACCGGCTCGCCCTTGCTCGCATCACGTGTAAGCGACTGCGCGGGGCCGGACTCCTTCGCGACCACGTCCTTCAGGTTCAGCCGCCCCTGCGCATCGAGCAGCACACGGCCGTAGAAGTTCGAGAACGTCACGCGCGCGGCGTCGACGTCGGTGCCCTTCTCGTCGTAGTTCACCTTCAGGTTCGACAGCGCGAGCGAGCGCCAGCCCGCGAACGGGTCGGACGTCGCCTTGTCGAGCATCCGCACGTCGACCAGCGCGACGTCGCCGCGATAGGTCGCGCGCGGCGTGTCCTTCACCTGCGCGAACGTCAGGTTGCCCTGCGCATTGAGCAGCGCGCTCGCGATCGTCGCGTTCAGCGCGCTGCCGAAGTACGGCTCGAACGCGGCGGCGTCGAGGCGGTTGCCGTTGATCTTCAGGCCGAGCTTCAGCGGCTGCGCGGTCACGTCGCCCGTCACGTTCAGCGAGCCCTTGCGGTTCAGCGTCGCCTTCAACTGCACGGGCAGCGGCTTCGTCATGTCGTCGCTCAGCTTCTGCACCGACAGCTCCAGTGGCTTGATTGCCAGCTTCACCGGACGCGGCGTCGACAGGTCGGTGAAGTTCGCGGACGAATCCTTCACGTTCAGTGCGTCGATCCGGTAATGCCACGACGGCGCGGCGGCCACGGCCTTGCGCGCGACCGTGCGCTTCGGCACCGACGCCTGCGCGGGTTCGGCCAGCGACGCAAGGTCGATCTTGCCGTCCTTCAGGCGCTTCACGTCGAGCGCGAGCCCGCTCGCGTCGACGCTCGCGATCTCCGCGGTACGCGTGGCGACGTCCACCTTCGCGATCTTCGCGCTCGCGTCGGGCAGCACGATCGCGGGCGCCTTGCTGTCGGGCGTCGCGAGCTTCAGCGACTTCAGGCTGATGGTGCTGTCGGCGACTTCCGCGGCGAGCGGCGTCTTGCCCCAGTCGGTCTTCGCGTTGACGGTCGCGCCGAGCGTGCCGTCGAGCACGCGTGCGCGCGTCGCCTCGCCGAGGTACGGCTGCAGCGCCGGCAGCGCGAGCGCGGCAATCGTCAGCTTCGTGTCGGCCTGCTTGTCGGCGAGATTGAACGCGCCTTCGGCCGTCACGTCGCCGCCGCGCGACAGCGACGTCGACAGCGTGTATTTCGCGGGTGTCTTGCCCTGCATCGAGAAGCCGTCGAGCGTCGCGGCGAGCTTCGTCAGCGACATCGCGGTCGGCGTCGCCGGCACGCGGTCGTCGACGTTGACCGTGCCGCCGTCGATCGCGAAATGACGGATCGTCAGGTCGAGCGGCGGCGCTTCCTTCGCGGCGGCGGTATCGGCCTGCGCGCCGCTGGCTGCGGCGACGGCCGCACCGGAAGCGGCTGCGGCCGACGCGGCCGGCTTGCCGGCTTCGGCCTTCGGGGCAGCGGCCGGCTGCGCGACGAGCTTCTCGACGTTCAGCACGCCCTGCTTGTCGCGCGCCAGGTCGACCACCGGCTGGTCGATCCTGATCTCGTCGAAGTGCATCGCGTTGCGCAGCGGCTCGAGGCTGGCCGCCGCGACGTGCACGCCGCGCGCGGCGAACAGCGGCGCGGACGCATGGTCCGTCACCTTCGCATCGTTCAGGTCGACGGTGCCCGACACGCGCAGCGCAGGCGTCTCGCCGCTCATCACGAAATTGACGGCGAGGTTGCTGCTCAGCAGGCCGCTCGTCACGGCCACCGGCAGCTTCGCCGGCACGTACGAGATCAGCTTCGGCACGTCGAGGCGATCGAACTTCAGCGCGATCTCCGATTCGCGCGACTGCGCGAACGGCTTGGTCTTGCCGTCGATCGAGATCGGGCTGCCGTCGAAGCGCGCGCGCAGCTTCGGCTCGACGAAGATGTCGGTCTTCGAGGCCAGCGTCGCGATATACGGAATGCCGAGCGTCCAGTTGTCGACGACGTGCTTCTCATTCAGCAGGCGATCGTCGAAGTCGATCCGGCCGTCGTTGATCTGGATGTTCGACACCGAGAACTGCGTCGGCTTGCTTGCGGGCTTCGGCGACGGCGCGGAAAACTTCTCGATCAGGTCGGTGAAGTTGAAGCGCTGCGCGTCGTAGCGGACGATGTGAAAGCGCGGCGAATCGAGCCGGATTTCGTTGACGATCGGCGCGCCGCGGAACAGCGACGACCACGACGGCCTGACAACGAGCTTGCCGATGTCGACGAAGTCGCCCTGGCCGCCACGCTCGCCGACGTGGATGCCGTCGGCTTCGAGGTTCAGCGTGTACGGGTTCAGCGCGATGCGCTGGATCGTGGCCGGCCGGTCGAGCTGCTGGCTCAATTGCTGTTCGGCGACGTGGCGGATCAGCGGCGGAGCCGCGAAGAACCCGAGCAGTCCGAACAATACGAGGAAGATCAGCACGCCGATGCCGATACGCCGGGTCCGGCGCGAGCGTGCAACGCCACCGAGGGCATGGAGGGTCGAGGATACGGTTTCTTTGTCTGCGCTTGCCATGCTTGAATGCCTCGGGAATGGATGCCGGGCCGCGCCGGAGAACCAGGCGGCCGCGCACGCTATCCCGAAAGTATAGGCTCAGGAGGTGACGGTACGAGAGTCGGGCGCCGTCGCGCCCGCCGGTCGGACAGCGGCGCCGGTCATCCGTTCATTTCCGGACGACGACGGGCGGCATCCACGACCCGTCGCTCGCCTGCGGCTTCGGTGCGTACAGGCGCAACGCGAGCGCGAAATCGGTGCGCGGCGCAGGCAGCCAGTTGCCCGCATGCGCGCCGCCCGGCGACGCCGACACGACGATGTCGATCGAGCCATCGTGATTGCGGCGCAGCCGGTCGCGATCGCCGAGCGAGCGGCGCGCCGACCCGACGTCGGGCAGCGCGCCGTTCGTCGTGTAGGGCGTGAGCGTCCAGAACGCGCGGGCCGGCGGCAGTGCGCCCGGCGCAAAATGCAGCACGTAGCGGTTCGCGCCGTTCAGCGGATGGCCATCGCTGTCGACGCGGACGACCGCGAGTGTCTCGTCGTCGCGCGTCGCGGTGCCGAACTGCGTGTAGGCCGCGTAGGCGCGCAGCGTGTAGTCCTGGCCGTACTTGCCGGCCGTGTCGCCGATCCAGCTCCAGCCGTTCGCGTTCAGCAGGTTCGACGGCGGCGTCGCAAGCCGCGCGCGCGCCTCGGCGACGCCGGCCGTCGCGGCCGTCAGGCGGTCGCCCGTCCACAGCACCGGGTAGCCGGCCGTCACGCCGATGTCGCCGAGCAGTTCCAGCGCATGCGCGTCGTCGACCGGCGCCGGGTTGTCCTGCAGCGCCTGCGCGAAGCGCGTGAAGAACGCCTTCGGGTCGAGTGCGGCCACCTGCTCGGCCGGCGTGCCGCCGCCCACCGCTTCGGACGGTGCGCTGCCCGCATGGACCGCGACCGACGCGCCGCGCGCGGCGCCTGTGTAAACAGACAGCGGCACCACGCGGATCGCGCGCTGCAGCTTCTTCACGTTCGTCAGGTCGCGCCCGCCGCTCGTCTGCAGCCGTACTTCGAGCCACGCGTTGCCGGACGGCACGTCGACACGCAGCGCGCCCTTCGGCAGCGCGCCCTGCCAGTCCTTCGCGACGAAGGCAATCGTTTGCGATCGCGCGCCGCCGCGGGCGCCGCGTGCAGCCACGCTCGACGACGACCACAGCACGTTGGTCCACATGTCGAGCGCGCGCGCATCCCAGTAGCGGCCTCGCGTGTCGGGCAGCGTGACGATCACGGGTTCGGCGGCGATGTCGAGCCAGCCGGTCGAGTCGAGGGTATCGACGCCCGGCAGCGGCGGATTGACCGCACCGACAGGCGGCAGCGCCTGCGCATGGCGCAGCGTGTTGAGCGGCGCCTGCCCCGGTTGCGCGCCGTCGCCGCCCGTCGCCGCTTCCTTCGCGACGTCCATCAGCACGAGCGGATACGCATAGACATAGGAGTCGGCGACTTCCGCTCGCATCCAGCCGGTTTTCCGCTGGATCGCGTCCGGTTGCGACGCGCACCCCGTGAGCAACGCCGCCATGGCCAGCGACGCGCACGCGCGCCGCAGAGAAACTGATTCCTGCAGGTTTTCAATCATCGATTACTGGCCGAATATCGTTCTTTTGAGTCAACGCCTTGTTCGTCTCGCGAACGGCGAATGCAAGGCACCCCAGCCTGCCCGGATGCCGTTTCGCTACTTGTCGCAACGGTGGGCGCTGATGTCAGGCCGGTATCATAGCGCCTAAGGGCATCCCCCAATATGCCGAATAACGGGTCGAGCGCTAGTTCGGTCGCCGTCGGAAAGGGCCGTGGCGGCGGGTTCGTGGCCAACGTCTGCAAATGGTGTCACTATTGACACCATTCATGACGGCAAGCGAATGGAAGATCCCCGATTGAATGGGGTGCGAGCCCGCGAACGTGCGGTTCAACGATCTGTTCAAGGTCTTCGAGACGCATTTCGGAGCGGCCCGCCAATCGGGTTCCGGCCACGCCATTTTCAAGACACCGTGAGACACCGTGGCGACGCGATCCTCGAGTGAATATCCAGAATGATCGCGGGAAAGCGAACGCGTATCAGGTGCGGCAAGTGCTCGACGCGATCGATCGACTGAAGGAACGGAAATCATGACCCAAGACCACTTTACGTACCGCGTAACGTGGTCCCCGGAGGACGGGGAACACGTCGGCCTCTGTGCGGAGTTCCCGTCTCTTTCGTGGCTCGACGCCACGCCGGAAGGCGCACTCGCGGGCATTCGCCGGCGCGTCGCCGATGTCGTGCGCGACATGACCGCAAACGGCGAGCAGGTGCCCGAACCGATCGCCGACCGCACCTACAGCGGTGAATTCAAGGTTCGCATCCCGCCGCAGGCGCACCGTGCGCTGGTCATCCAGGCCGCCGAGCAAGGCGTCAGCCTGAATCGCCTCGCGAGCGCCAAGCTCTGCGCCTGACCACGTAACGACCGCCCGGCTCACCGCCTGGAAGCCGGACGTTTGTTTCTGTCGCGTTGTGACACCCTGTGTACATCGACATGCGTCGCGTTGTCGCCGACGCTTGACCTTACCATCATGGGAATGTTGATACTGGAACCATTCGCGGCACGAACCGCGCTTTTGGGGAATCCGACATGACTGAACCACTTGCCTCCGCAGCGCTGCAAACGATCGAACTGAGCGTCGACGGCATGCATTGCGGCGGCTGCACGGGCCGCGTGCAGCGCGCGCTGGCCGCCGTGCCGGGCGTCGTCGATGCGGCAGTCGACCTCGACGCGCAGGCAGCGACGGTCACCGCGCAGGACACGGTCGAGCCCGGCCGGCTCGTCGACGCCATCCGTGAGGCCGGCTACCGCGCCGCCGTGCGCGACGCGGCCGTGGAAGCCGTCGCGACCGCGCCTGCGGCAGACGCGCAGCGCGGCGAAACCTCGTCGGCAGCAACGATCTCGCTTCCGCCCGCCGCCACCACGATCGAGCTCGATATTGATGGAATGACCTGCGCGTCATGTGTGTCGCGCGTCGAAAAGGCGCTGGCGAAGGTGCCGGGCGTCGCGCGCGCATCGGTCAACCTGGCGACCGAACGCGCCACCGTCGACGCGACGGCGGGCGTGTCCGCATCGCAACTGGCGGATGCCGTGAAGCAGGCCGGCTATGGTGCGACGCCAACGGCACCCGATCTCGCGATCCCGGCCACCGTACCTGCCACACCCGCCACACCCGCCACACCCGCCAGCATCGAGCTCGACATCGGCGGGATGACCTGCGCATCGTGCGTGTCGCGCGTCGAGAAGGCGCTGGCAAACGTGCCGGGCGTCACCCGAGCGTCGGTCAACCTCGCGACCGAACGCGCCACCGTCGACGCGTCGGCCGACGTATCCGCCGCACGGCTCGCCGAAGCGGTGAAACAGGCCGGTTACGGTGCGACGCCGGTCGCCGTCTCCACGGCGCCTGCAGCCGCCTCCACCGACCTCGACCTCGAACTCGACATCGGCGGCATGACCTGCGCGTCCTGCGCCGGCCGCGTCGAAAAAGCGCTGGCCGCCGTGCCGGGCGTCGCGCAAGCTTCCGTCAATCTCGCGACCGAGCGCGCGTCGGTGCATGGCGCCGGCGCGCTCGACGCCGCCAGGCTGATCGCGGCGGTCACCACGGCCGGCTACCGCGCATCGCTCGCTGCCACGCCTTCAGCCGGCGCAACGACCGGCGCCGACGCGCAACCGGCCAGCCCCGCGCAGGACCCCGACGCCCGCAAGCGCCGCGAAGCGGTGCGCGAACGCAACCTCGTGATCTGGTCCGCCGTGCTGAGCGCACCGCTCGTCGCGCCGATGCTCGTCGCGCCGTTCGGCATCGACCTGATGCTGCCCGGCTGGCTCCAGCTCGTGCTCGCGTCGATCGTGCAGTTCGGCTTCGGCGCGCGCTTCTACCGCGCAGCCTGGCACGCGGTGAAAGCGCGCACCGGCAACATGGACCTGCTCGTCGCACTCGGCACGTCGGCCGCGTACGGCTTGAGCCTGTGGATGCTGCTGCGCGATCCCGCGCATCCCGGCCACCTGTATTTCGAGGCGTCGGCCGTCATCGTCACGCTCGTGCGCTTCGGCAAATGGCTCGAGTCGCGCGCGAAGCGCCAGACCACCGAGGCGATCCGTGCGCTGAACGCGTTGCGCCCCGACCGGGCGCGCGTCATCGAGCACGGCGTCGAACGCGACGTACCGCTGGCGCAGGTACGCGTCGGCACCCAGGTCAGCATCCGCCCGGGCGAACGCGTCCCCGTCGACGGCCGGATCGTGTCGGGCCGCTCGCACATCGACGAATCGTTGATCACCGGTGAGAGCCTGCCCGTGCCGAAGGACGACGGCGACGCCGTCACGGCCGGCTCGATCAACGGCGAAGGCGCGCTCGTCGTCGCAACCACCGCGATCGGCGCGGAAACGACGCTCGCACGCATCATCCGCCTCGTCGAATCCGCGCAGGCCGAGAAGGCGCCGATCCAGCGGCTCGTCGATCGGGTCAGCGAAGTGTTCGTGCCGGCAATCCTCGGCATCGCGGTGCTGACGCTGGCCGGCTGGCTGATCGCCGGCGCCGGGATGGAAACCGCGATCCTCAATGCGGTCGCGGTGCTCGTGATCGCCTGCCCGTGCGCACTCGGCCTCGCGACGCCCGCCGCGATCATGGCCGGCACGGGCGTCGCGGCGCGGCACGGCGTGCTGATCAAGGACGCGCAGGCGCTCGAACTCGCGCAGCGCACGACCGTGATCGCATTCGACAAGACCGGCACGCTGACCGAAGGCAAGCCGTCCGTGACGGCGTTCGAGGCCGTGGGCGTGCCGCGCGGCGAAGCGCTCGCGCTTGCGGCGGCCGTGCAGCGTCAGAGCGACCACCCGCTCGCGCGTGCCGTGGTCGCCGCGCACGATGCGGACGTTGCCGCACGCGACGTAACGGCACCGCCGGCCGTGGCAGTCGATGCACGCGCGGTGGCCGGACGCGGCGTGGAAGCGCGCGTCGGCGGGCAGTTGCTCGCGCTCGGCAGCACGCGCTGGCGCGACGAGCTCGGCATCGCGGTGCCGCCGGAGCTCAACGCCCGCGCGGCCGAGCTCGAACGCGCCGGCAACACGATCTCGTGGCTGATGCGTGCCGATGCGCCGCGCGCATTGCTCGCGCTGATCGCATTCGGCGACACCGTGAAGCCGGGCGCCCGCGACGCGATCGCGGCGCTGTCGGCACGCGGCGTCGTCAGCGCGCTCGTGACCGGCGACAACCGCGGCAGCGCGGCGGCCGTCGCCGCGGCGCTCGGCATCGGCGATGTGCATGCGCAAGTGTTGCCCGACGACAAGGCACGCGTCGTCGCCGAGCTGAAGCGCACGCACGGCGGGGTCGTCGCGATGGTCGGCGACGGGATCAACGATGCGCCCGCGCTCGCCGCGGCCGATGTCGGGATCGCGATGGCAACCGGCACGGACGTCGCGATGCACACGGCCGGCATCACGCTGATGCGCGGCGACCCGGCGCTCGTCGCCGACGCGATCGACATCTCGAAACGCACATACCGGAAGATCCAGCAGAACCTGTTCTGGGCGTTCGTCTACAACCTGGTCGGCGTGCCGCTCGCGGCGCTCGGCCTGCTGAACCCGGTGATCGCGGGCGCGGCGATGGCGTTTTCCAGCGTCAGCGTCGTGACCAACGCGTTGCTGTTGCGGAGATGGAAAGGCCGCGCACGCTGATGCGTGCCGGTGGCGATGGCCGGACGGCAGAATGGCCGTTCGGCTATCGGCCGACAGGAAGGATCGGAAGGATTGACGGCATATGCCGGTTGCGGCGCACCGGATCGGCAATACGTGACGGCCGGTGGATTCAGTCCGATACGACCGGCTTGATCAACGTCGTCGTGATTGGCGCGAAGCCGCATGCACGATACAGCGCACGGGCCGCCGTGTTGTGATTGAAGACCGACAGACCGATCTCGGTGACGCCGTACCGGCGCGCCTCGGCGTCGAGTGCATCGAGCGTGCGCGTGGCCCAGCCCTGGCGGCGCCGGGACGGGACGATGTCGAGATCGTAGATGAACAGCGTGTGGTTCGGCCCTTCGGGTACGATCGCGTACCAAAGGTCGCCCACCGCGTCGCCGCTGGCGCCGTCGATGAGCATCACGAGGGTCTGGCCGGCGGTCAGCAGGCCGTCCGGCAGCAGCATGTCGAAACAGGCGCGCGCACGATTGGCAGCGTCTTCGACGGCGTTCTGTCCGGATAAAACGAGATCGCGCGCGTAGCCGTCGATGGCTCGCGTGCGGTACGCATGGAATTCGCCGGCCGTCATCGCCCGCATCTGCAGCATGGCCCGGTCACCGTAAAGACAATCGGACTTCCAGTGTAGCGGGACGGTCGCACCGGCGCGCAATGCGGCGGTGGAAAGCGGGCTGGCAGGTGCGGCGAGCGCTGCGCCGAATCAGCGAATCAGCGAATCAGCGAATCAGCGAATCAGCGAATCAGCGAATCAGCGAATCAGCGAATCAGCGACGGTACAGGACGATCGGCACAAGGTGCGCACGGCGCACGCGCTCGGCTTCGGCGCGACGCGCAGCGTACGAGTATTCGGCGTCGAGGGGCAGGTGCGGCGACACGAACAGGTCGTCGATCTTTTGCAGCAGGGCGAAGATGAAGCTCATGTGAGACTCCTGACAGATTTGGCTAGGGTTTTCCCTTAGATGAACGCAATTCTAAGGGTTTTCCCTGAACTCTGCCAGTGCGCCGCATCAGTTTGCCGCATGTGCGCGACAGCCGATCGCGACCGCGAAACAGCGCCCCTTGCCCCGCAAGGCTTCCAGGATAGGGTCGGAGCGATTAACGCGTCCGGCGGGTTCGCTTCGCGACGGCCGCCTCGCGGTTCGCCGTGCGCTGCAGCCGGTCGACTTGCGACAGGAGCGCTTCGTGGTGTTCCTCGAGCGTCATCAGCGTCGCCTGCTGCGTCGACAGATCGGCCGTGAGGCGATCGATCCGCTGCTGCTTGGCGGCCGCGTCCTGTTTCAGGTGCGCGATCTGCCGAGTTTGCAGTGCCAGCGCGACGAGCCCGGCCAGCACGACGACGGCCAGCGCCAGCAGCAGGCGATTGACGCGGCGCATCTCGCGATCGGCCGTGCGCTGCAGGCCGTCCACGTCGGCCTGCAGCGCGGCGAACCGGTCGGTCAGCGGGCGCAGGTGCGTGTCCGGATCGAAGACCGGTGCGGCCGGTTGCGCGCGTTCCGCCGACGGCTTCGTCACGAAAGACGCAGCGGAAGCCACCGGCTGCGGGGCAAGTGGCGGCGCAACGCCGGGCTGCGCGGTCGCTTCACTGGCGGTCGCGGAATTCGTGGCCATTGCCGGCTCGGCAGGTTGAACCGGCGCCTGCGGTTCGGCAGGCGCAGTGGCAACCTCCGGCGAGCGGGTCGGTTCAGCCGCTTCCGGTACCGCGTCGACGCTCGTCGCAGCCGGCGCGGATGGTATCGCCGCCGCTTCGCTTGCACCGGCAGCTGCCCGGCGTTTGCCGCCCGACGACGGGCGACGCTCCTTCACGGCATCGCCGGAAGATTTCCCTTCACGGGATTTGACGACCGCAATCTCGGCTACGGACTTCGCGACTTCAGCGTCTGCCGCTGGCGATTCGATCAACTTCGCCGCAGCGCCATCGGCCGCTTGCAGCGTGGTCGCCGCCTTTACGGCGCCGTCGACCGCAGGCGAATCGGCTGCCTTCGCGGCACCACCACCGGCAGATGCACCGTCGACGCTCGCAGCCACACCGCCTACAGATGTCGAAACACCTTCGACCGCCACCACAATCTCCGGCGGCACCGCGCCTTCGTCAGCTTCGTGCCCGGCCGCAGTCGCGCCCTCCGGCGCAATGAATCCGTCCAGCGTGGCCTGTCGCCCGTCCGCGGCGGCCACCGCCTCAGCGTCCGCTATTGCCTCGTCGCGCGCCGCAACCGGCGCACGCTCGCCCGGCTCGAGTACCGGATCGCCGAACAGGTCGAGCGTCCGTTCGTCCCGCGGCGCATCGCCGGCCGGCGCGTTGCCAGGCCGCGCCGTCGCCCTCGCGGACGTGCTGCCCGCGGCAGCGGCCGAGCGCTGGCGGGAACGGGACGACGAACGACTGGAACGGGAGCGGGGGCGAGGCGAGGAAACGGATTCGGTCATGGAAATCGGATGGCGGGGCCCGCAGGCGCGGAGCCGGATGTCGAACGGAATCGGTGGCCGGCCATTGTCGCATGCTCCGATGCCGATTCAGCCTATTCGTCGCCCGACAGCCCGTTGCCTTCTTCGAAACGCGTGACGCCCTTCAGCGCACGCAGCTTGTTGCAGATCGCCTGGTATTCGAGTTCCGACACCCGCGCGAGCGCGATGCGCACTTCGTCGTGCTCGCCCGTGTCGTCGGCGCGCTGCACGATGAACTGCTTCACGCGCGCACTGTCCGGGCCGAGCGCCGCATGCAGCGAATCGAAGTTCAGCGTGCCGCTCACGACCGTCAGCGCAAGCTGCCGGCGCTGGCGCACCGTGAAATAGCGGCGCTCCAGCGGCTTGATGCCGGCCAGGATGATCAGGATGATGATCGTCGCCGAAATCGACGCGACGTAGAGGCCGCCACCCACCGCGAGGCCGATCGCGGCGACCGACCACAGGCTCGCGGCCGTCGTCAGCCCGCGCACGATCTCGCCGCGCAGCAGGATCGAGCCCGCACCGAGGAAGCCGATGCCCGACACGACCTGCGCGGCGATCCGCGACGGATCGAGCACGATGTGCTCGCTGCTGCCGAGCACGTCGGCGAATCCGAACGCCGACACGATCATGATCAGCGTCGAGCCAACGCACACCAGCATGTGCGTGCGCAGGCCGGCCGCCCACGACAGGCGCTCGCGCTCGAAGCCGATGACGCTGCCGAGCGCCGCCGCGAGAACCAGCCGCATCACGAGTTCCAGGTTGCTGAGCATCCGATTTCTCTCCTTTTTTGGTGCCGGCCGCGCGGAATGTTTTATCCTTGGCCCCGGCCGCGCCGATCCTCCGGGCCGCGCCGACACGTTTCGACCCAAGCGCTCAACCCCGTCATGCCCGTTTCCGACTCCGCTTCCGCCCAGGCCGCCCAGCTGCGCCACCATTTCGCGCACGTCGTCTTGCCGATCTGGCGGGGTTCAGGGTTCGACCACACATTGCAACTGCCGTTCGAGGCCGTCGATCCGGCCACCCACGCGCCGCTGCCCGTGACCCGTTATCGCGCAATGGCGTGCGCGCGGCAACTGTTCGTGTTCGCGCAGGCCGGCGACGCCGCGCACGCGGCCACGCTGTTCGACGCATTGTGCCGGCGCTTTCGCGACACGCGCCACGGCGGCTGGATCTACAGCGTCGACGCGCAGGGCGCGCCGCTCGATACGACCAAGGACCTCTATACGCACGCATTCATCGTGTTCGCATGCGCCGCGTGGTATGCGGCGTCGGGCGACGCCGCCGCGCGCGTGGTGGCCGAGGAGACCGCCGCGCTGATCCGGGATCGTTTCGCGCCGCGCCCTGGCGACGCGCTGCTCGACGCGGCACGCCACGCCGATTTCTCGTCATCCGGCAGCGGGGCGCTGCAGAATCCGCTGATGCACCTGACCGAAGCGTGGCTCGCGGCTGCCGATGCATTCGGCGACGCGGCGTTCGACGATGCGCTCGCGCACACCGCGCAAGCCGTCGAGCGCACGTTCGTCGATACGGCGACCGGCTGCGTGGCCGAGCTGCCGCTCGGCGCGGCACACAACCGTTTCGAGCCCGGTCATCAGTTCGAATGGTTCTACCTGGTCGATGCGGCCGGCGCGCGGCTCGCGCAGACGGGGCTCCCCGCCGCGCTGTCGCGTGCGTTCACGTTCGCGGAACAATATGGCGTCGATCCGCAGACGGGCGGCGTCTTCGCGGCGCTCGACGCGCAAGGCGCGTGCGTCGACGGCACGCAGCGAATCTGGGCGCAGACCGAATACCTGCGCGCGCTCGCGACGCACGGCGGCACGCCGGCCTCCGCGCCGCTCGCGCGGCAGATCGAGCGGTTCGCCGCGCGTTTCCTGCATCCGCGCGGCTGGTTCGAGTGCAAGACCGCCGACGGGCAGGTCGCGCGCGCCGACATGCCGTCGACGACGCCCTACCACCTCGCGACCGCCTACGCGGCGCTACCGGCCGGTTCGTAACCCGTGCCGGCGAACGACGGCGCCGCGCGCTCGCCGCGTGCGGCACGTCCGTCGCCCAACTCGAACACCGACACCGCCTGCATCAGGTGCGCGGTCTGGTCGTTCAGCGACGCGGCCGCCGCCGCGACCTCCTCGACCAATGCCGCGTTCTGCTGCGTGAGCTGATCCATCTGCGTGACGGCCTGGTTCACTTGCTCGATCCCGACACTCTGCTCGACCGACGCCGCAGTGATCTCCGACATCGTCTGCACGACGCGCGTGATCGACGCCGACACCGTCCGCATCGCCTCGCCGGCGCGCTCGACGAGTTCCGCGCCGCCGTTGATCTGCGCGACCGAATCCTCGATCAGCGCCTTGATCTCCTTCGCCGATTGCGCGCTGCGCTGCGCGAGCGAGCGCACTTCGCCCGCGACCACCGCGAAACCACGCCCCTGCTCGCCGGCCCGCGCGGCCTCGACCGCCGCGTTCAGCGCGAGGATATTGGTCTGGAATGCGATGCCGTCGATCACCGAGATGATCTCCGCGATCCGCCCCGAGCTCTGCGCGATGCCGCGCATCCGGTCGATCACGCTGTCGACCACGCCGCCGCCGTGGCTCGTCGCTTCGAGCGCCGCATCGGCCAGCGCGCTGGCCGCGCGTGCGCTGTCGGTGTTCTGCCGGACGGTCGCGGTCAGTTCCTCCATGCTGGCGGCGGTTTCCTCCAGCGACGCGGCCTGTGTGCCCGTGCGCGCCGACAGGTCGGCGTTGCCGCCCGCGATCTCGCCCGCGCCGAGGTGGATCGCATCGGACGCGTGGCGCACCGTGCGCACGGTGCCCGCGATACTCGTCTGCATCGTGGCGAGGCCGCGCAGCATCCGGTCGATCTCGAACACGCCGCCGGCACGCACGGCTTCGTCGAGCCGGCCCTGCGCGATCCGCTCGAAATGGCGGCCGGCTTCCTCCAGCGGCGCGACGACCGCGCGCCGTGCGGCCGCATAGATCGCGGCGCTCGCCGCGAGCATCGCCACGAGCAGCACGATGCCGACCGACTTGAACCAGAGCATGCCGCCGTCGATCGTGTCGAGGGCCGCGCGGCTCGATGCGCCGCCGTAGTCGGTGAAGCGGTGCAGTTCGGCGATGTAGGCGTCCTGGATGCTTTGCGTCGGCTGGTCGAGGAAGGCCTGGATGTTGTCGGCGTCGAGGAACTGCACGAGTTCGCCCAGCGCGCCGCGCAGCGCACGATAGCGCTCGGTCAGCGCCGCGACGCGCGCCCGGTTCGTGTCGTCGACCGCCTGCGCGGCCGTCAGCACGGCGAACGCCTTGTCCGCTTCCGCGAGCGACGCGCCCGCATGGCGAATGATGTCTTCCGGCTTGGGGCCGCCACGCACCATCCGCGTGCCGGCGCGCGACAGGTTGATGCGCGCGTCGAGCAACTGCTCGGTCGCCCGGCTGGCCGCGTCGACCTGCGCGATCGCGACGTTCGACAGGTCGTCGACACCGCTGCGCGTCGACGTGAGCGCCCAGAAGCCGAGCGCTTCGATCGCGAGCAGGAAGAGGCAAAACACGGTCAACACGCCGAGCAGACCCGACGCGAGCTTGATTTTTCCGAACATGGGGGAGATTCCTGGAGAGCGGACGATGAGGCAATGCCCCGGCATTAGCGGCATTTCTTCGTCGGACTTTAGGAACGGAAGGCGGCAACGTGCGCGTTGCCCGCGCATTCCTGCGGAATCGCCTGCAAACCGGGAGATCTTCGGCATTTGACGCAACAATCTCGTCGCATCGCACCGGAATTTGCGCGAAACGTGGACGAATTTCCTTGCTTATCCGCAGCCCCCTTCCTAGAGTTCAGCGCAAGCGGGCACTCATTTCGAGGGAAGTTCGATGACCGACATCACGGACCACGCGCGCGGCGCATTGCGCGCGCAACCGTTCAGCATGCTGCTGGGCACGGAGCTGATGCACATCGGCGACAACGAAGTGTCGCTGTGTCTGCCCGTGCGCGAAGAACTGCGGCAGCAGCACGGTTTCGTGCACGGCGGCGTCATCAGCTATCTCGCGGACAATGCGCTGACGTTCGCCGGCGCGCTCGTGCTCGGCCCGCGCGTGATCACCGCCGAATACAAGATCAACTACCTGCGACCGGCCGTGAACGGCACGCTCGTCGCGCGCGCGAAGCTCGTCTATGCGGGCCGGCACCAGGCGACCTGCCAGTGTCACGTGTTCGTCATCGACGGCGACCACGAACGGCTCGTCGCGATCGCGCAAGGCACGATCAACCGCGTCGGCGACGGCAAGATGCCGGATGCGCCGGAGGAAACGGCCTGAACGGCCAGCACGCGATTACCGGCGGTCTGGCTCGTGAGTCGCGCCGCTAAACCGCCTCATCCCCCGTCAACGGCAAAAAGCGCGGCGCCACGCGCGCCCGCACGTTCCCGTTCTCGTCGGTTCGATAGATCCCGCGCGCCACGTTGTGCGGATGCGCGACCGCGTCGGCCACGCTCAGCAGCGGCGCGAAACACACGTCGGTGCCTTCGAGCAGCGCGCGCCAGTGCGCGGACGGCTGCTGCGCGAACACCTCGGCGAAACGGGCCTTCAGCGCCGGCCAGCGCGCGCGGTCGTACTGCGAGGCCGGATCGACGTCGGTCAGCCCGAGCCGTTCGACCAGCAACGCATAGAACGGCGGTTCGAGCGCGCCGATCGTCACGCATTCGCCGTCCGCGCAGCGATACACGTCGTAGAACGGCGCATCGTGGAACAGGCTCGGCTGCGCACCGTCGAGCTGCCCGTTCGCGCGTGCCCACAGCGCCAGCGAGCCGAGCATCGACACGATGTCGACGATCGCGCCGTCGACCACGCGCCCCGGCCCGCCGCCGCGCACGTCGAACAACGCGCAGACGATCCCGAACGCGAGCCCGAGCGCGCCGCCCGCATCGCCGACGACGGTCGGCGGCAAGCCCGGCCGGCCGTCGTTCGGTGCCGATAGCGACAGCAGCCCCGTCAACGCGACGTAATTCAGGTCGTGCCCGGCCGCGGCCGCGAGCGGGCCATGCTGGCCCCAGCCGGTCATCCGCCCGTACACGAGCTTCGGGTTGCGGCGCGCGCAATCGTCGGGGCCGAGGCCGAGCCGCTCCATCACGCCGGGCCGCAAGCCCTCGATCAGCGCATCGGCCTGCGCGATCAGGGCGAGCGCGGCGGCGTGGCCCGCCGGTGACTTCAGGTCGAGCTCGACGATCGTCTTGCGTTCGCGCAGCAGGTCGCCGTCGCGGGCCCGCAGCGCGTCCGGCGCGCTCGTACGGCCGGACGGGCGCGCGATCAGCGTGATGCGTGCGCCCATCCCGGCGAGCATCCAGCCCGCGAGCGGGCCGGGGCCGAGACCTTCGAATTCGACGATGTGGATACCGGAAAGCGGCGTATCGAGCGGCATGCGATTCTCCTGTTCCGGCCGACACCTTAGTGTGCGCCGGCCCGTGCTTCGCGCACCGGATCGCGTCCGTCACGTGCGCCTCAAACGAAAAATCCCTGCGCAGCGGATTCCGCTTCGCAGGGATCATGACAAGCAATGCTCGTCCCGGTTCGCGCGTCAGAACGCGTCGCCCGGCACCCGCACCCAGCCTTCCATCAGCACGCGCGCGCTACGGCTCATGATCGCCTTGGTGACGGTCCACTCGCCGCTCTCCTGCTGCTGCGCTTCCGCGCCGACGCGCAGCGTGCCCGACGGATGGCCGAAGCGCACCGCGTTGCGTTCACCGCCGCCCGCCGCCAGATTGACGAGCGTGCCGGGGATCGCCGCGGCCGTACCGATCGCGACCGCCGCCGTGCCCATCATCGCGTGATGCAGCTTGCCCATCGACATCGCGCGCACCAGCAGGTCGACGTCGCCTGCGTTCACGCGCTTGCCGCTCGACGCGACATAATCGGCCGGCTTCGCGACAAACGCGATCTTCGGCGTGTGCTGCCGCGTCGCGATTTCATCGAGCGTATCGATCAGGCCCATGCGCAGCGCGCCGTGCGCGCGGATCGTCTCGAACTTCTCGAGCGCCTTCGCATCACCGTTGATCGCGTCCTGCAACTCGGTGCCCGTATAGCCGATCGCTTCCGCCTCGACGAAGATCGTCGGGATGCCCGCGTTGATCATCGTCGCCTTCAGCGTGCCGACGCCCGGCACCGCGAGATCGTCGACGAGGTTGCCGGTCGGGAACATCGAGCCACCCGCGCCTTCTTCCTCGGCGGCCGGATCCATGAATTCGAGCTGCACTTCGGCGGCCGGGAACGTGACGCCGTCCAGCTCGAAGTCGCCCGTCTCCTGCACCGCGCCGTTCGTGACCGGCACATGCGCGACGATCGTCTTGCCGATGTTCGCCTGCCAGATCCGCACGGTCGCGATGCCGTCGCGCGGCACGCGCGCCGGATCGACGAGCCCGCCGCTGATCGCGAACGGACCGACGGCCGCCGACAGGTTGCCGCAGTTGCCGGTCCAGTCGACGAAGGCCTTGTCGATCGCGACCTGGCCGAACAGGTAGTCGACGTCGTGGCCGGGCCGCGTGCTCTTCGACACGATCACCGTCTTGCTGGTGGACGACGTCGCGCCGCCCATCCCGTCGATCTGCTTGCCGTACGGATCGGGGCTGCCGATCACGCGCAGCAGCAGCGCGTCGCGCGCGGCGCCCGGCGCCTGTGCGGCGTCCGGCAGGTCCTGCAGCCGGAAGAACACGCCCTTGCTGGTACCGCCGCGGATATAGGTCGCGGGAATCCTGATTTGAGGAGTGTGAGCCATGTGTGCGTTATCCCTGTGTGACTCGATCAAGCCGCCTGCGACGATTCGAGGAAGTCCTGCGCGAAGCGCTGCAGCACGCCGCCCGCCTCGTAGATCGACACTTCCTCGGCCGTATCGAGCCGGCACGTCATCGGCACCTCGACGCGCTCGCCGTTCTTGCGGTGAATCACGAGCGTCAGGTCGGCGCGCGGCGTGCGCTCGCCGATCACGTCGAAGGTCTCGGAGCCGTCGATGCCGAGCGTCGTCCGGTTCGTGCCCGGCTTGAACTCGAGCGGCAGCACGCCCATGCCGATCAGGTTCGTGCGGTGGATCCGCTCGAAGCCTTCGGCGGCGATCGCCTCGACGCCCGCGAGCCGCACGCCCTTCGCGGCCCAGTCGCGCGACGAGCCCTGGCCGTAGTCGGCGCCGGCCACGACGATCAGCGGCTGCTTGCGATTCATGTACGTCTCGATCGCTTCCCACATCCGCATGACCTTGCCTTCCGGCTCGACGCGCGCGAGCGAGCCCTTCTTCACCGCGCCGTCGACGACTGCCATCTCGTTGATCAGCGTCGGGTTCGCGAAGGTCGCGCGCTGCGCGGTCAGGTGGTCTCCCCGGTGCGTCGCGTACGAGTTGAAGTCTTCTTCCGGCAGGCCCATCTTCGCGAGATATTCGCCGGCCGCACTATCCAGCAGGATCGCGTTCGACGGCGACAGGTGGTCGGTCGTGATGTTGTCGCCGAGCACCGCGAGCGGGCGCATCCCTTGCAGCGTGCGCTCGCCGGCCAGCGCGCCTTCCCAGTACGGCGGACGGCGGATGTACGTGCTCTGCGCGCGCCAGTCGTACAGCGGCGCCGCGCGCTCGCCCGCATCGGCGCTGCGCGCGAACATCGGCTCGTAGACCTTGCGGAACTGCTCGGGCTTCACGCTCGACGCGACGATCGCATCGATCTCCTCGTCGGTCGGCCAGATGTCCTTCAGCGTGACGGGCTTGCCGTCCTGGTCGTGACCGAGCACGTCCTTCTCGATGTCGAAGCGGATCGTGCCGGCGATCGCATAGGCGACGACCAGCGGCGGCGACGCGAGGAACGCCTGCTTCGCATACGGGTGGATCCGGCCGTCGAAGTTGCGGTTACCGGACAGCACGGCCGTCGCGTACAGGTCGCGATCGACGATCTCCTGCTGGATCTTCGGGTCGAGCGCGCCCGACATCCCGTTGCAGGTCGTGCACGCGAACGCGACGATGCCGAAGCCGAGCTTCTCGAGTTCCGGCAGCAGGTTCGCTTCTTCCAGATACAGCTCGACCGCCTTCGAGCCCGGCGCGAGCGAGCTCTTCACCCACGGCTTGCGCACGAGGCCCTTCGCGTTCGCGTTGCGCGCGAGCAGGGCCGCGGCGATCACGTTGCGCGGGTTGCTGGTGTTCGTGCAGCTCGTGATCGCGGCGATGATCACCGCGCCGTCGGGCATCTCGCCCGCCTTCTCTTCCCACTGGCCGGCAATCCCGCGCGCGGCGAGATCCGACGTCGGCAGCCGCTTGTGCGGGTTCGACGGGCCGGCCATGTTGCGCACGACGCTCGACAGGTCGAACGTCAGCGTGCGCTCGTACTGCGCGTTGGCGAGCGTATCGGCCCACAGGCCCGCCGCCTTCGCATAGGTCTCGACCAGCTTCACCTGCTCGTCGCTGCGGCCGGTGAGGCGCAGGTATTCAGTCGTCTGGCCGTCGATGAAGAACATCGCGGCCGTCGCGCCGTATTCGGGCGCCATGTTCGAGATCGTCGCGCGATCGCCGAGCGTGAGGCTCGCCGCGCCAACGCCACGGAATTCCAGATACGCGCCGACCACCTTTTCCTTGCGCAGGAACTCGGTCAGTGCGAGCACGACGTCGGTCGCGGTAATGCCGGGCTGACGCTTGCCGGTCAGCTCCACGCCGACGATGTCGGGCAGGCGCATCCACGACGCGCGACCGAGCATCACGTTCTCGGCTTCGAGGCCACCGACGCCGATCGCGATCACGCCGAGCGCGTCGACGTGCGGCGTGTGGCTGTCGGTGCCGACGCAGGTGTCCGGATACGCGACGCCGTCGCCGCTGACCTGGATCACCGGCGACATTTTCTCGAGGTTGATCTGGTGCATGATGCCGTTGCCCGGCGGGATCACGTCGACGTTCTCGAACGCCTTCTTCGTCCACTCGATGAAGTGGAAGCGATCCTCGTTGCGGCGATCCTCGATCGCGCGGTTCTTCGCGAACGCGTCCGGATCGAAGCCGCCGCATTCGACGGCGAGCGAGTGGTCGACGATCAGTTGCACGGGCACGACCGGGTTCACCTTCGCCGGGTCGCCGCCGCCGTCGGCGATCGCGTCGCGCAGGCCCGCGAGGTCGACGAGCGCCGTCTGCCCGAGGATGTCGTGGCACACCACGCGCGCCGGGAACCACGGGAAATCGCGTTCGCGCTTGCGCTCGATGATCTGCTTCAGCGAATCGGCGAGTGTCGCCGGATCGCAGCGGCGCACGAGGTTTTCGGCGAGCACGCGCGACGTGTACGGCAGCGTGTCGTAGGCGCCGGGCGCGATCGCGTCGACCGCGGCACGCGCGTCGAAATAGTCCAGCGACGTGCCGGGCAGGGGTTTGCGGTTGGCGGTATTCATGATGTGGGGCGGGAATCTGGGTATGACGTTCCGCGCGCGCCGGCGGCCCGCATCACGGGCGCCGGTGCGCGCGGCGGGCGTTCAGCGCTTCTCGATCGGCACGAACTGCAGGTCTTCCGGACCGGTGTAGTTCGCGCTCGGGCGGATGATCTTGTTGTCGACGCGTTGCTCGATGATGTGCGCGCTCCAGCCCGACGTGCGCGAGATCACGAACAGCGGCGTGAACATCGCGGTCGGCACGCCCATCATGTGATACGACACCGCGCTGAACCAGTCGAGGTTCGGGAACATCTTCTTCGCGTCCCACATCACCGATTCGAGGCGCTCGGCGATGTTGAACAGCTTCACGTCACCCGCCTCCTTCGACAGCTTGTGCGCGACGCCCTTGATCACCTTGTTGCGCGGATCGGAGATCGTGTAGACCGGGTGGCCGAAGCCGATCACGACTTCCTTGTTCTCGACGCGGCGGCGGATGTCGGCTTCGGCGTCGTCCGGCGAGCTGTAGCGGCTCTGGATCTCATACGCGACTTCGTTCGCGCCGCCGTGCTTCGGCCCGCGCAGCGCGCCGATCGCGCCGGTGATCGCCGAGTAGATGTCCGAGCCCGTGCCCGCGATCACGCGGCCGGTGAACGTCGATGCATTGAATTCGTGCTCCGCGTACAGGATCAGCGACGTGTGCATCGCCTCGACCCACGACTTCGACGGCGTCTTGCCGTGCAGCAGGTGCAGGAAGTGGCCGCCGATCGAGTCGTCGTCGGTTTCCGTTTCGATGCGCTTGCCGTTGTGTGAGAAGTGATACCAGTACAGCAGCATCGAGCCGAGCGACGCCATCAGGCGGTCGGCGATGTCGCGCGCGCCCGGCAGGTTGTGGTCGTCCTTCTCCGGCAGCACGGTGCCGAGCACCGACACGCCCGTGCGCATCACGTCCATCGGGTGCGCGGACGCCGGGATCTGCTCGAGCGCCACCTTCAGCGCGCTCGGCAGGCCGCGCAGGGCGCGCAGCTTGGTCTTGTACGCGGCCAGTTCGGTCAGGTTCGGCAGCGTGCCGTGCACGAGCAGGTGCGCGATTTCCTCGAATTCGCACGATTCGGCGACGTCGAGAATGTCGTAGCCACGATAGTGCAGGTCGTTGCCGGTCTTGCCGACCGTGCACAGCGCCGTGTTGCCGGCCGTCACGCCCGACAGCGCCACCGACTTCTTCGGCTTGAATGCGCCTGCGGCGGCCGGTGCTGCTGCGTCTTTCGTCTCGCTCATGTTTCCGTTCTCCAATGTGTATCGGGGGTGTCATCGGTCGGTTGAACCGGCGCCGCGGCGCCGGGCCCGACCGATGCGAAGCGTTCCGGAACCGTGTCCCGGCGCGCGGGCCGCGTTACTTCTTGCCCTGCGCGAACAGCTCGTCGAGCTTGCGTTCGTATTCGTGATAGCCGAGGAAGTCGTACAGCTCGGCGCGCGTCTGCATCGTCGGCACGGCGGCCTTCTGCGTGCCGTCGCGGCGCAGCGTTTCGTAGAAGTTCAGTGCCGCCTTGTTCATCGCGCGATACGCGCCGCAGCAGTACAGCGCGATGTCGACGTTCGCCTCGCGCAGTTCGTCGAGCGTGAACAGCGGCGTCGAGCCGAACTCGGTCAGGTTCGCGAGGATCGGCACCTTCACGGCCGCCTTGAAGCGGCGGTAGTCGTCGAGCGACTTCATCGCTTCCGGGAAAATCATGTCCGCGCCGGCTTCGACATAAGCGATCGCACGCTCGATCGCCGCGTCGATCCCTTCGGCGGCGGCCGCATCGGTACGCGCCATGATCACGAACTGGTCGTCGGTACGCGCATCGACCGCGGCCTTCACGCGATCGACCATTTCGTCGGTCGGCACGACTTCCTTGCCCGGACGGTGGCCGCAGCGCTTCTGGCCGACCTGGTCTTCCAGGTGCACGGCCGCGACGCCGGCCTTGATGAACGAGCGCACCGTGCGCGCGATGTTGAACGCGCCGCCCCAGCCCGTATCGATGTCGACCAGCAGCGGCAGGTCGGTCGCGTTGGTGATCCGGTTCGCGTCGATCAGCACGTCTTCCATCGTGCTGATGCCGAGGTCGGGGATCCCGAGCGAGTTCGCGGCGACGCCGCCACCCGACAGGTACACGGCCTTGAAGCCGACGGCCTGCGCCATCTTGGCCGCGTACGCGGTGATCGCGCCGACCACCTGCAGCGGCTGTTCCGCCGCGACTGCCGCGCGGAATTTCGCGCCGGCGCTCTGAAGATGCGTGTTGCTCATGAACGGCCTCCTGATGGAATGCCCGATAACAGCAAGGACCGGGCCAGCTCGCGAAACCTCGCTAACCCACTGATTCTTAAGCAACCGGCACGAGCGATACAGCGCCCTGCGATTTCAATTCGGCAATTTCATGTTTCAAAAATGAAATCGCACGCGCATAATCGATCGTCATGGACCTCTCCTCGACCAAGCCTGCCGGCCCGGCCGATCGCGCGGCGCGCCCGCGCATCTGGGCGATGGGCATCAGCCGCCTGCGCGAGCTCTTTCGCGAGATCGCCGGCGAATTCGACGAACGCGCCGACGTGCGCATCGTGACGCGCGCCTATGAGGATGCGCTCAGCGCGATCGCCGAGGCCGGCGCCGCGCGGCCCGACGTGATCGTCGCAGCCGGCTCGAACGGCGCCTTCCTGAAGACGCGTGCGCAGGTGCCGGTCGTGGTGGTATCGCCGACCGGCTTCGACGTGATGCAGGCGCTCGCGCGCGCCCGGCGCGACGCGTCGCGGATCGCGCTCGTCAGCGCCGGGGAAACGCCGCCCGAAGTGCGCCGCTTCGTCGCCGCGTACGGCCTCGACGTGCAGTTTGCGTCATATCAGTCCGCGCAGGAAGCGGAAGCCTGTGTGCACGACCTGCGCGACCGCGGCATCGAGACGATCGTCGGCCCCGGCCTCGTTACCGACCTCGCGGCCAGCGCCGGCATGGGCGCGGTGTTCCTGTATTCGCATGCGTCGGTACGCAAGGCCGTCGATACGGCGCTCGAAGTCGCATACGCGACGCACGCCGAGGCATTCCGCCGCCAGCGGCTCGACAACCTGCTGCAGCACCTGCGCGACGGCGTGGTCGCGCTCGATGCGCGCGGCCGCATCGAGGCGATCAACGAGCGGCTCGCGTCGGCGCTCGGGGTCGAACCTGCGGCGGCCGTGGGCCGTGCACTCGTCGACCTGCGGCCCGAGCTGCGTACGCTGCGCGGCGAGGACGGCGACGCGCTCGCAACCGTGCGCGGCGTGCGTTACGTCGTGCATCGCGGGCCGCTCGTCGATCGCGGCGTCACCTCGGGCAGCGTGCTGACGTTCCAGGAATCGCGCGCGGTCGAACGGCTCGATCGCGCCTTGCGTTCGCAGCCGACCACGCAGCAGTTCGCCGCGCGCTATGCACTCGACGACGTGGTCGGCGCCTCCGCGCCGATGACGCGCGTGCGCGACCTCGTGCGCCGCTACGCGAAATCCGACGCGACCGTGCTCGTGCTCGGCGAAAGCGGCACCGGCAAGGAAATGATCGCGCAGAGCCTGCACGCGCTGTCCGCGCGGCGCAGCTACCCGTTCGTCGCGGTCAACTGCGGCGCGTTTCCGGAAGCGCTGCTCGAAAGCGAGCTGTTCGGTTATGAGGAAGGCGCGTTCACTGGCGCGCGGCGCGGCGGCAAGACCGGCCTGTTCGAAGCCGCGCATCGCGGCACGCTGTTTCTCGACGAGATCGGCGAGATGCCGCCGTCGCTCCAGAGCCGGCTGCTGCGCGTGCTGCAGGAGCGCGAGGTGATCCGCCTCGGCTCGACCGAGCCGATCCGCATCGACGTGCGCGTGATCGCCGCGACACACCGTCCGCTGCTCGCGGCCGTCGAGGCCGGCACGTTCCGTGCGGATCTCTATTACCGGCTCAACATTCTGAACGTCGGCCTGCCGCCGCTGCGCGAGCGCGCGGCCGACATCCCCGCGCTCGCCGCGACGCTGCTCGTGCAAGCCGCGCGCCGCGAATCGCGCCTCGCGGAACGCCTGCGCGATGCCGGCGATGCCGCGCGCGTGCTCGAGGCAACCCGTGCGACGCTCGCGCGCTACCGGTGGCCCGGCAACGTGCGCGAACTGCAGAACGTGATCGAGCGGATCGCGGTGGAACTCGCCGAAGCAGCCGATGAAAACGATCCCGCGGCTGCGTGCGGCGCGCTCGATTCCGACGCGCTGCAGGCAATCGCGCCCGAACTGTTCGCCGCGCCGCCCGACACGGCCGACTCCGACGACGCGCAGACACTGCACGCACGCCGCCGCCGCGCGGAAGCCGACGAGATCCGCGCGGTGCTCGACGCGTGCGGCGGCGACCGCGACCGCGCATGCGCGATGCTCGGCATCAGCAAGACGACGCTGTGGCGGAAGCTGTCGGCGAAATAGGTCCGGCGCGCGGCCGGCCCGTCAGTCGGCCTTGTGATAGTGGCGGTACGCCTTCGCGCGATTGCCGCACGACGACATCGAACACCAGCGGCGACTGCCGTTCTTGCTGTCGTCGATGAACAGCCACTGGCACGCATCGTTCGCGCAGCGCTTGACCTTCGCGAGCCGCGCGCCGCCGAGCAGGTCGATCGCCGACCACAGCACCGGGCTCAGCAGCCCCGCGAGCGTGGCGCCTGACGCGTCGATCCGCCACGCATAGCCGCCGTCGATGCGCGCCAGCGCGACACGCGGCGACGCTTCCGCCAGAAACCCGCTCAGCAACGCGAGATCGTCGGCGTGCGGCTCGCGTTGCTCGGCCTGCGCATGAAAGAGCCGATACAGCGCCTCGCGCAACGCGAGCGCTCGCGCCAGCATCGCCGGCTCGCCTTCCTTCACGCCACCTGTACGACATGCTTCCGCCAGGCCGGCCGGCACGCCTGCGTGCTCGCGGCACCACGCCAGCAGGTCGTCTATCGTGCCGAAGGTTTCCGTCGGCGGATCGCTGCCGCGCCAGTACAGCGTGTTCATGAAATCGATGCCCAGCGTTTCGGGCGGCGCCGGAATCAGGCAGTCCATCGTGACGGAAGGTTGCGTTTTGCTCATGACGCGATCGTATCTAACCATCATGCCGGTTGACAAGCTTCCGGACGCTTTCTAACATAACCAGCATGGTGGTTAAAACCAGGTTCACGGCACTGCGCCCTTTCAGTTCAAGGAGACACAGATGATCGATCACCTTTCCTTCCGAGTTATCCACAACGACCGCAGCCGCGCGTTCCACGACAGCACGCTCGGCGCGCTGCGCTACAAGCGGCTGGCATGGTGCTTGTAGGCAGGTTTGCCGTACTGACGTCCCCCCTTCAGTCCAAGGAGCCACAGATGATCGATCACCTTTCGTTCGGCGTTGCCCACATCGGCCGCAGCCGCACCTTCTACGACAACGCGCTCGGCGCACTCGGCTACAAGCGGCTGTACAGCGACGACGGCTCCATCGGGTACGGCACGACCGAGCCGGAACTGTGGTTGCAGCACGCGGCGCGCCCCATCGCCGCCGATCCCGACTCGGGGTTGCACCTGTCGTTCAAGGCGGCTTCGCCGGTCGAGGTCGACGCGTTCTACCGTGCGGCGCTGGAGCATGGCGGCCAGGACAATGGCGGGCCAGGCAAGCGCGAACACTACGGCCCCGGCTATTACGCGGCGTTCGTCGTCGATCCCGACGGATATCGGCTGGAAGCGCATTGCGAACTGGACAACATCGTGTGATGGCGCACCGCGTACAAATGCCAAGGGCCCGATTCCGCGCGGTGCGGAATCGGGCCCTTGGTTTTAGTGCCTGGCGACCAGTTACTGCGCGCCGCGCGTGTGCTGCAACTGCTCGCCGAGCCCTTCGATCCCGAGGCGCACCATCTGGCCGGCCTTCAGGAACACCGGCGACGGCTTGATACCCATGCCGACGCCCGGCGGCGTGCCGGTCGTGATCACGTCGCCCGGCTGCAGCGTCATGCAGGTCGACAGATAGGCAATCAACTGCGCGACGGTGAACACCATCGTGCGCGTGTTGCCGTTCTGATAACGGTGACCGTCGATCTCGAGCCACAGGTCGAGACGCTGCGGATCGGGCACTTCGTCACGCGTGACGAGCCACGGGCCGATCGGGCCGAACGTGTCGAAACCCTTGCCCTTGTCCCACTGGCCACCGCGCTCGATCTGCCATTCGCGCTCGGACACGTCGTTGACGACGCAATAGCCCGCAACGTAATCGAGCGCGTTCGCTTCGGCGACGTCCTTGCACTTGGCGCCGATCACGACGCCCAGCTCAACTTCCCAGTCGGTCTTGACCGAACCCTTCGGGATGTCGATGCCGTCGTTCGGGCCGCAGATCGAACTCGTCCACTTGCCGAACACGACCGGCTCCTTCGGCACCGGCATGCCGGCTTCGGCCGCGTGATCGGCATAGTTCAGGCCAATACCGATGAACTTGCCGACGTGCCCGACGCACGCGCCGATGCGCGGCTCGCCGGATACGAGCGGCAGCGTGGCCGGATCGATCGCGCGCAGTCGCGCGAGACCCGCGTCGGACAGCACATCGCCGGCAAGATCCGGCACGTGCGCGGACAGGTCGCGAATCCGGCCGTCCGCGTCGAGAATACCGGGCTTTTCCTGGCCGGACGGGCCATAGCGAAGCAGTTTCATCGTGCTCAACCTCTGTTGTCGAATGGGACAGGATACCGGCCGACGCGACCTTTTGCGGCCGCGCGCCGGACTGATTGTCGATCGTCGATTGCGCGCGTCGATACCGCATCCGGCGGGCGGTTCGACGCGCGAGGGTCGCGCGGGCGCAGCGATCGCGGCGCCGCACGAACAGTACGGCGCGCATCGAACGGGCGGCCGCCGGTCTGCGCATCGGCGACGACGGCCCGGCACCCGCGACGCGTGCCGGCCCATGCCGGCCGGCTTCACGCGCGGCCGTGCCGTCGTTGGCCCGCCAGCCTTTGTACCATCGGCCGCGCGCCGTGAAATGACACGCGACGGATACCGACTATTGGTGCACCCGCAGACGCTGCGGCGCAGCATTGGATGCTCGTGCATGGACCGACCGGTCGGGACGGCCGGCATCGCCTGCCATCAGACCATGAATACTGGATATTCGGGGTGCCCCTGTCATCGGGAACGTTTGCCAATCCGTTCTTATCCGGTAACGATCGGTAAAAAGACGCTGCATTGCACACTGTATGTTTATTGCTAAGCTCGCACGAATGGCTTTCATCGCCATACGCGGGCCCGCCCTATGCGCGTGCAGAACCGGCCAGCGTGCGTCGCCAGCCGATCGACGGTAATCCCCAACCTCACACCGACAATGCAGACAACCAACGACCCGCTTCCCGGCTGCGACGCTCGGGAATCGATGGCCGCTATCGACCGGTATCGCGCCCCCGCGCTCGACAAGGGACTCGACATTCTCGAACTCCTGTCCGAGCAGAAAGAAGGACTCACCCGCACTGAGATCACGAAGGAACTCGGCCGCAACGCGAGCGAGATCTACCGGATGCTCGAACGCCTCGTCGCACGCCGCTACGTGATGCGCTCGACCGGCGGCGATCGCTACATGCTCAGCCTCAAGCTGTTCGCGCTCGCGCACCGGCATCCACCGATGAACCGGCTGATTGCCGAAGCGCTGCCGCCGATGCAGCGCTTCGCCGATGCGGCCGAACAGTCGTGCCACCTGTCCGTCTACGATCGCGGCAACCTGCTCGTGATCGCCCAGGTCGACGGCCCCGGCTCGTGGGGCGTGTCGGTCCGGCTCGGCTCGCGCGTCGGGCTCGCCGATACGGCGTCGGGACGCGTGATGCTGTCGTTCCAGGGCCCCGAGCAGCGCGCGCACATGCTGACCGAGCATCGCAAGGTCAAGGGCGAGGCACCGCTGAACGAGCAGGAACTCGCGTATGCGTGCCAGTCCATCCGGCAGGATGGCTACCTGCGCCAGGACAGCCGCCAGGCCTATGGCGTGACCGACCTGACCGCGCCGATCCTCGGGCCGTCCGGCCATGCGATCGCGGTGCTGACCTGCCCGTTCATGCGCCGGATCGACGCGCACACGGCCCCGTCCGTCGACCACGTCGTCGAAGGGCTGCGTAACACGGCCGCCGATCTGTCGATGGGCCGCACCGAGATCTGCTGACCGGCAGACTCCTCCACGAAGCACACCGGGCGCGGCGCAGCGGCGCCGCCCCTGGTTGCACGCGCTGCTCGCGCGATGCCCGCACGATGCGCGTATGCGGTGCCATATCGTGCGCCCGCGGCGCTACGCTAAAATAGCGGCCCTCTCAAAAACTACGACGGCCGGTTGTCGCGGCCGTCGTGTCCGATGGATGTCATGGCCAAACTTCTGAACGATCAAGAATTCCAGCGTTTCTCCGAACTTCAGCAGAAGCAGGCAAGCTTCACGATCACGCCCGACGAAGCGGACGAGCTGCGCGATATCGTCGCGCGCGCGCAGCAGAAGCGCGACGATCGTGCCGCCGCAATGCAGGCGATCGAAAACTACATCGAGCAGTTCGACATCACGCCCGACGAACTCTTCTCGCCCGAGCAGATCGGCGACGCGGCCCGCACCTACGGGCTCATCACGGCGACCAAGAAGGAACGCACGCTGCCGCCGTCGATCACGTTCAACGGCAAGCCGTACCAGTGGACCAAAACGCTTCCGGACGACGTGCGCGGCGCGCTGTTCGACGCATTCACGTCCGGCGAGTCGGTCAAGCGCTTCATCGCGATGCCGAAAGACACCGCACGCTGTGCGCTGACGATCGCCCGCCTCGAGCGCGAAACCGGCGCCGTCTATGCCGATCCGCACCTCGAGGAACTCGCGATTTCGCGCGATCAGGTGAACGACGCAGCGTCGAAACTCGCCGCATAAATGGGGCCTCGGGCACGGTTCATGCGTGCCCGAACCCCGGCGTGACGCCCGCATTGGCTGGCGCCGCGCTCCCGGGAGCAACGCCTCCGCCTGATCCCGAAAAGTCTCACCTCAGCTTCCCGAAAGCGCTCACCGACACCTCCCGAACAAGCTCACCTCAAGCTCCCGGAGACGCTCACCAACGCCTCCCGAATGTCCTCACCGGATGCTCCCGCAAGCGCTCACCGATGTGTCCTGGAAAGGCTCACCAGCGGCTCCCGCAGGGACTCACCGGCCGTTCCCGGGAAGGCTCACCGCATGTTCCCGTATCGGCTCACCACACGTTCCCGGAAACGCTCACTTGCAGCTCCCGAAAAATCTCACCTTTACGGTCGATCCGAATTGGTGACGCCGGAATGCGGGGCGCAAACGCTTGAACACATCGCGTAAAACGGCCGCGTGGAGAGGTAACGTGGCGTTCGGCAAGCCCCTTCGGACGCGGTCTGGATCAGCGTGACAAACTGAGTCGATACGTTCGCGGGCCTCATCCAGAAACCTGCCCAGATACTTTGCATTCCTGAGTGAATACGTTCGCAACACGGCGAATGGCGGGAGACATCCACCTGCATACCGATGCCTCCCGGCTTCGCGCAGCCGGCCAACGCTACGGCTGCAACTTCATCCTGAAGCCCACGACGCCAGGCTCCTCCGTCGTCGACACCGCAAAACCGCACGACTTCGCGAGCGAGATCATCGCCGAGTTCTCGCGCAGCGCCTCGCCGATCATCCAGGCGGTTCCGCGCGAGCGCGCGTAGTCGATGATGCGAGCCATCATCAGCCTGCCGAGCCCTTTGCCCTTCTGATCGGGGCGTACCGCGATCGCGAACTCCGCTGTCTCGTTGTCGGGATCGGCGACCGCGCGCGCCACCGCGAGCGTGTGGTCGCGCCCCGACACATCGGTGAACGACACGATGAAAGCCATCTCACGGTCGTAGTCGATCTGCGTCATGCGCGCCACCTGCGAATGATCGAAGCTGCGCACCGCGCCGAAGAAACGCATCCGCAAATCGTCCGGCGTCATCGCGCCGAGCAGTTCGTTGTGCGCGGCCTCGTCTTCCGGACGGATCGGGCGAATCGTCACCGTCTCGCCGCGCCACTCGAACGTCTGTTCGAGGTGCCGCGGATACGGCATGATCGCGAGCCGGCTGCGACCCGTGGCCAGCGTGATGCGTGGCGCGATCACGCGCGCGCCGTCGGACAGCACGCGCAGCGTGACCGACAGCGCGACGACTTCGCGCACGTCGCACACGACCTGCGACAACGCCGTCAACGCGTCGAGCGTCGGCTCGACGGGCGTGCTGCGCGCATACGGCGAGCGCTCCATCACCGCGCGCGCGAGCACGGTATTCAACGGCGGCAGGCCGTAGACGACGAATGGCGCCGAGACGCCGTCCGCAGGCGGCACGGCATAGCGAAACACCGGACCGAAGTTCGAATCGTCGTACATGTCGACCGTGACATCGACCACTTTCTTGCCGACCGGCTCGGCAGCCTGCTCACCATGCAGGCCGAAATGGGCCAGCCAGCGCAACGCGGCGTCGCCGGCCAGTTCATGCTGGCCGGCTTCGACCATTCGGCGCGCTTCAGCCTGCGCCGACGCGACGCATTCGGCCGGCTGCGGCGGCGTGCCTTCGGGCGTCTGCATCAGCAGTTGCCGCCCGAGGTTGTAGTCGACGAGACGTGCATACGCGCGCGCGAGCCGCTGCGGTGTCGTATGAACCGGAATGCCGTTCGCGTGCAGCGCATCGCGCGTGGCCGCGTCGACCGCACCGAAGAAGCACGCGAGGATGCCGCGATGCGCGTACTGCCGCGAGTCGATCAGCGTGCGCGCAACCGACTCGGCCGGCGCACTGTGGGATGTCGAATGGACGACGAACAGCGTGCCCGATTGCGGGAACGGCGCAAGCGCCTTGATCGCCGCGGCAAAGTGCTCGGGGCGTGCATCGTCGCCCAGCGTCAGCGGATTGCCGGGCGCCGCGAGATGCGGCAGCGCGGCCGACACGGCCGACGTTGCCGCCGGCGACCAGTCGGCCAGCGCGACGCGTACCTCCGCGACCGCATCGACCGCCAGCTTCGCGACACCTGCATCGCTGGTAACGAGCGTCGCCGCGCCACGCGCGGTAACGCGGCCGACGCCAAGCGTCTCGATCTCGTCGAGCAGATCGTCGAGCGCATCGACACGCACCATGCCCGCACGCTGGAACGCGGCCGTATAGAGTGCATCGCCGGGATCGGCACGCCCGGTGCGCAACGCGAGGACCGGCTTGTTGCGTGCAGCCGCACGCGCGGCCGACATGAACTTGCGCGCGGCGCGCACGGTATCGAGTTCGAGCAGGATCGCGCGCGTGCCGGGATCGCTCGCCAGATAATCGAGCACGTCGCCCGCATCGACGTCGGACTCGCTGCCGAGCGCGACGACATGCGAAAAACCGAGGCCGCGCGCATCGGCCCAGCCGAGCACCGCGTTCGTCAGGGCGTTCGATTGCGACACCCACGCGACGCCGCCCGATCGCGCCGTATACGCCGGCGCACCGAAATGCGCATGCCGCGCTGGAGACAACACACCGAGGCTACCGGGCCCGACGATACGGAGCACGAACGGCTTCGCCGCCTTCAGCGTGCGATCGACCGCGGCGCGATCGGCATCCGTGCGCGCCTCGCCGACGATCACCGCGACGCGCGTGCCGAGCTCGCCGAGCTTGCGCACGATGCCGGCCCAGGTTGCGGGCGGCGTGCAGATCACGGCAACCGACGGCGCCGCTGGCAGCCGGTCGACGTCCGACACGACTGCATGCCCGTTCAACTCGCGATACTTCGGGTTGACGGGCCACACGGGCCCCTGGAATGCGCCGTCGAGCACGCGCGACCACACCATCGCGCCGATACTGCCCGCACGCGACGACGCGCCGACGACTGCAACGGACTTGGGCTGGAACAACGCATCGAGATGGCGAACGGTCACATCGGCTCCCTGCGGTGACGAAAGACGACACGATCGGCATCCGGCCCGAGAGGCCGTGCGCCGATCGACGCGAACCCCAAGCATAGGCGAAGCGCATGCGGCTGCCTATATGCCGAACGGCTGACTATTCGACAAGCGTCAACGCCCGCACCATGGATCGGCAACACACACGGCAATGCATCGCCGCACGGTGCAGACAACGCGGCACGATGCTGCGGCCACTTGCTCAAAGGTGAGGATTTACAGGAGCCATGGTGAGTATCTTCGGGATTTGCACGACGCAGCACGCGAACACGCGAAAGGTGATGAGAATCCACGGCACGCATGCACCGCGAAAATCGCGAATGCCAATGCGCATGCGCGGCGTAATTGCACGTTTGTTTACGGGAATTCGCCGCGATATACGGCCGAATCGCGGCGAATTCGCAAAACGGGATCCGTTAATTGCGCGGCATTGCGCATCCACTCGCCAGGGAAAATCGCATGGCGACTGCGCAAAAACAAAACGGTGCGACAGCCGCATGGCCATTCGCACCGTCAGCCGGCACACCAAAGGTGAGGATTTTCGGGAGTCAGTCCTTGATCAGGAAACGCGCGCGATTCTTGCCAAGCCAGGTCGGCGCCCGCCCGCGGCCACTCCACGTTTCGCCGGTCTTCGGATTCAGGTACTTCGGCGGCAGCGACCGCTTCGGCTTCGCGGCGGCAGCGACGGCGGACCCTATCGGACGAAAACCGAGCTCCTCCGGCGTAATGTCGTATTCCTCGATTTTCGCGCGGATTTCGGCAATCGCGTCGGCAATCGCCTTTTCACGTTCCTTGTCGATCTTTTGCTGAAGCCGTTCGAGCTGTACGGACAGTTGCCTGTAGGTCGCCATATGGATGGGACTCCGTGAGTGTTATTCGTGAAAGATAGGTAACACCAAGCAAACAGAAAAGCGCTTCGCCCGATCGTGGTCTCCTCAGCCGGTCATTTCGGGATCAATAACCGCTCTTCTTCTTGCATGCGAAGAGAAGATTTCGCACGGCGTCATCCGTCGATTGCTGGATCACTTCGAAATCCCCGTTGCACATCGCCCGGGCATTGTCCGTGCAATTGCTCCAGTCGCTGCCGGTGCATTGCACCTGCGTCGTCGGACGCCCGTCCGACGTGAACAGCGGCGCGCTGCCGCCACACCCGCCGAGCCCGGCAACCAGAGCCAACAATGCGGCCGCCCGAGACCGCCGACAGACCGACGCAAGCATGTGTTTCATTGTTCTTCCCGTCAACCTTTTTTTGAATGTCGCGAGTATGCCATGCGCGGCCCTTCCCCCGTCAGTTCGGCACACGGTCCGGCTGCCCACGCGCCTTGTACGGCAAGCTCCGGCGCGGATCGTCGGTGATGCGAACGAAAACCTGCTCGACGTCCGGAAGCGCCTCGAATTCGCGCTGCAGCGCCTGGCGATCGAACGCCGTCTCCGCGCATCCTTCCACGTAGATGAAACGTCGCTGCACGGTGATCCACAGGCTCGTGCCGCGCAGGCGATCCGAACCGGCGAAATGCGCCTTCGCGGCATCGGCGATCGACGCGTCATACATATACGAGTTCGGCTTCGTGCAGCGGTGGGCGAGCCAGCAGGTCGTGCCGCGCTCGGCGCGGTAATGCGCGTCGTCCGACATCTCGGCGTGCGTCATCCACGGGCCAAGCGGCAGCGGGCATTCAGCCACGTCCCGAGACAACGCGACGAACGGATCGTTGTACCAGTTGCGCCGCGCCTCCGGCGCGTCGGCGTCGCCGGACTGCGCGAGCGCGGAAGTCGCCAGCAACATGGTCAGCCACCCTGCGATACCGATCCGCTTCATCGTGCTCTCCTGTTCGATGCCTCACGTCCGGCCGGATCGCCATCGCCGATCGGCCTACCGGTCGATGCCCAGCGCCGCCAGCTTCTTGTAAAGCGTCGCACGGCCGATCCCGATGCGCGCGGCTGCCTCGACGACCTTCCCGTCACAGGCCGCCAGCGCATCGGTCAGGAACTGGCGCTCCCACGCCGCCAACGCTTCGGCATACGACGCGACCGGCGCGTCGGATGTACCCGATGCATCGCCCGCGCGCGGCTCGACCGGCGTCGCGGTCACCCGCTGCGCGGCCGCCGCGCCGTCCGGCGAAAGGCGCACCGGCCCGAGAAACGGCGCGAGCGCGCGTGCATCGATCACCGAACGATCCGACAGCATCAGCGCGCGTTCGAGCGTATTGCGCAACTCGCGCACGTTGCCGGGCCACGGATACGCACACAGCATCCGCAGCGCATCGTCGGTCAGTTCGCAATGCGCGGCGCGCCCGTGCTGCGCGGCCAGTTCCTCGAGCGTCGCGTAGACGAGCGCCGCGATGTCGGATGCGCGCTCGCGCAGCGGCGGCGCATGGATCGTCAGCACGTTCAGCCGGTAATAGAGGTCCGCGCGAAAACGCCCGGCCGCGACGAGCGCCGGCAAGTCAGCAGACGTCGCGGCGATGATCCGGACGTCCGCGCGCACGATGCGGTTCGAGCCGACCGGCTCGAACTCCTTGTCCTGCAGCACACGCAGCAGCTTGCCCTGCAACGGCAGCGGCATGTCGCCGATCTCGTCGAGAAACAGCGTGCCGCGATCGGCCAGCTCGAACTTGCCGACGCGCCCCTTGCGGTCGGCGCCCGTATACGCGCCGGGCGCCGCGCCGAAGAATTCGGTTTCGAGCAGCGTATCGGGAATCGCAGCGACGTTGACCGTCACGAGCGGCTGGAGCGCACGCGCCGACGCCGCGTGGATCGCGTGCGCGAGCAGTTCCTTGCCGGTGCCCGTCTCGCCGAGCAGCAGCACCGGCGAATCGACCTGCGCGGCCCGCCGCGCCTGACGCTTGGTTTCGAGGCTCGCGGCGCTCGTGCCGACGAAACTCGCGAACGTGTATTTCGCGCGGCGCGCCTGCGCGAGCGAACGCTGCGTCGCGATCAGCTGCTGCTGAAGCTGCGCATAGCGGGAAATGATCGGCGTGAGCGTCTTCAACTGGTCGAACAGCGCAAAACCGATCGCGCCGACCGTCTCGCCCGCCTCGTTCTTCAGCGGCAGGCGCGTGACGACGAGCGGCTCGCGCCCCGTCTCCATGATGTCGAGCAGGATCGGCTGCCCGGTCGACACGACCTCGCGCATCAGGCTGTTCGGAATCACGGCTTCGCAGTCGAGGCCGACGGCCTGCTGCGGATCGGCGAAGCCGAAGCGTGCCGCGTAACGATCGTTCATCCACACGACGCGCGCATCGCGATCGACGACCACCGTGCCCGCGCTCGAATCCTCGAAGGTCCGGAACAGCGACTCGGCGGCGCGCCGCAGCACGTCGCCGTAGTTGACGGGCAGGCGGGCCCAGTCGTTCATCATCGTGTCTTCGTCTCCGTGTATTTTCGACCGGATGTCTCCGGAACGAGACGGATTATCTCACTCCGGAGACACGCCGCAAGGCATTGTCCGGGAAAGAGCTGCCCGATTTCACGCGTCGGCCGGACGGCCATTTCGTCTCCCGATGGAGACGTTTTATGTAGAATCGTCAGACATAGGCCGGCGCGGGCCCGCCAGCCTCCGGCGGACCCATGTCCGGCGGCGCAATCCGGCCGATGGCACGAAACCTGCACGAACCTGAGCCGGTCCGCGGCGCATCGCGCGATCGAACAACAACCAAAGCCATTAGGAGACTCCCTTGTCTTTCGTGATCGTCCTCGCCGCGCTGGCGTTCCTGATGTTCGCCGCGTATCGCGGCTACAGCGTGATCCTGTTCGCGCCCATCGCCGCGCTCGGCGCGGTGCTCCTGACCGAACCCGCCGCCGTCGCACCGGTCTTCTCCGGCATCTTCATGGAGAAGATGGTCGGCTTCGTCAAACTGTATTTCCCGGTCTTCATGCTCGGCGCCGTGTTCGGCAAGGTGATCGAACTGTCCGGGTTCTCCGAGTCGATCGTCCATGCGGCGATCCGCTACATCGGCCGCTCGCGCGCGAATGCGGTGATCGTCGCGGTATGCGCGCTGCTCACCTATGGCGGCGTCTCGCTGTTCGTCGTGGTGTTCGCGGTCTATCCGTTCGCCGCCGAACTCTACCGCCAGAGCAACATCCCGAAGCGGCTGATGCCCGGCGCAATCGCGCTCGGCGCGTTCTCGTTCACGATGGATTCACTGCCCGGTACGCCGCAGATCCAGAACATCATCCCGACCACGTTCTTCAAGACGACTGCCTGGGCCGCGCCCGCGCTCGGCACGATCGGCTCGCTGTTCATCATCGTCGTCGGCCTCACGTATCTCGAATGGCGCCGCCGTTCGGCCATGGCGAAGGGCGAAGGCTACGGCACGTCGCTCGTCAACGAGCCGGAGCGCGTCGAGGCGACGTCGCTGCCGAATCCCGCACTGGCGATCCTGCCGCTGATCCTCGTCGGCGTGTCGAACTTCGCGTTCACGAAGCTGATCCCGCAGTGGTACGGCGCCGCGTCGTACACGGTCGCGCCGGACGTGCTGCCGGGCGTGCATGCGCCGGTCACGGCATCGATCAAGACGGTCGTCGCGATCTGGTCGGTCGAGGCCGCACTGCTGCTCGGCATCGTGCTGGTCGTGCTGACCGCGTTCAAGCGCGTCAGCGACCGCTTCGCCGCCGGTTCGAAGGCCGCCGTCGGCGGCGCGCTGCTTGCCGCGATGAACACCGCGTCGGAATACGGTTTCGGCGGCGTGATCGCCGCGCTGCCGGGCTTCCTCGTCGTCAGCGATGCGCTGAAGAGCATCCCGAACCCGCTCGTCAACGCAGCCGTGTCGGTCAGCTCGCTCGCGGGCATCACGGGCTCCGCGTCAGGCGGCATGAGCATCGCGCTCGCTGCGATGTCGGACCTGTTCATCAAGGGCGCACAGGCCGCCAACATTCCGATGGACGTACTGCACCGGGTCGTCGCGATGGCCAGCGGCGGCATGGACACGCTGCCGCACAACGGTGCGGTCATCACGCTGCTCGCGGTCACCGGCCTCACGCACCGCGAGTCGTATCGCGACATCTTCGCGGTCACCGTCATCAAGACGCTCGCCGTGTTCTTCGTGATCGCCGTGTACTACACGACGGGGCTCGTGTAAGTACCTGCCAGGGGCGGCGTTTCGTACGCCGCCTCCCGCCGCACCTGCGCTTCAGGATCGGACCGCATGCGAACCGGAACAGATTCCGGAATTCGCATCCGGTCCGATTTCATTTCCCCGCTCGCAAACCCGGTCGAATCCGTACCCGCCGGGCGCTTGCGCAGCAGCCGCGCCGCGATTCGGCGTCCGCCTGCGCACACCCATTGTTACCCGCAACAAAACACTGCGTTGGGCGCGATCGCATTTTTCGCACGCGTGCTCCGGCCTACACTGGGTTCAACGTCGCACGGCGCTTCGACGAACGAAGTGCAGCGATTCACCGGAATCCAGGAGGTCCCGATCATGAAGCGCCTGATTCAAGCCGTTGCCATTACCCTCGCCATCTCCGCCCCGCTCGCCGCGCAAGCCCAGTCGAACCAGCCGCTGACGCGCGCGCAGGTGCGCGCCGAAGTCAAGGCGCTGAAACAGGCCGGCTTCCAGTCGAGCGACTGGTTCTACCCGGCCAGCATCGTGTCCGCCGAAGCGAAGATTGCCCGCCAGCACGACGCCGGATACGGCAGCGACCGCGGCGCGTCGTCGGAGTCGGGCCAGTAATCCAGCTTCCGGCCCGCTCGACGATGCACCCCTGCGTCGTTACGCCTTCACGGGCTGGATCAGCTTCGCGCATGCCGCTGCCTGCGGATCGCCCGCGGGCAGTTTGCCGCATACGCCATCGAACTGCTTCACGACCGACCTGACCGACGCGTCGTGCGCGCCGCTGCCGCGCCAGCGGTTCAGTTGCGTGACGACCTTGGTCAACGCGCGCAGGTTCGCGCCGTAGAACGCGTCACGGGTCTTGTCGGCCTGCGCGAGCACACTCGCGGCAATCGCCTCGATACGTGCCGAATCGTCCGGCGCCAGCTGGACCGCATTCGCAAAGTAGGTGGCGCCCCAGCGCAGCTTCGTCGCCGGCCCGCTCGCCGCGTCGTATGCCTTGCGATACCAGTCGAGCGCGGCGGCCTTGTCGCCGCGCGCCTTCGCATTCGCGGCCAGCCCGGACATGAAGTAGTACGGCGTGGACGAACGCGGCAGCTCGGCCTTCAACAATGCATCCGACTCGTCGTACAGCCCCGCGTCGGTCAGCGTGTCCGCGCCTTCGCTGACGAGCGCCTGCCGCTCGTACGCGTTCGCGGCGCCCTGCACCGACGCGGCGATCTGCTTGCGTGCGGTATCGGCCAGCGCCGGTGCGGCGAGCGGCGCGCCCTTGCGCGCGTCGTCGCGCGCCAGCAGCACGCGGCCGTGCAATGCCATCAGCCGGTCGATCGACGACAGTGTCGTGTCGGTCGACAGGCGCGCGAGCGCCGTGTCGTACGCGCCGCGCAGCTTCGCCCGCTGCGCGTCGTCGCTGCCGAGATACGCGACCACGCGCGCGGGCGCCGCGACCAGCACGTCCGAATCGGCCCGCGACAGCACCGGATCGTGCAGCACGGTGCGCAGCGAATCGGCAAGCGCCGCCTTGTCGAGCGCACCGGCCTGCGCCGGATCGTCCGATGCGGCGACCACCGCCGACTTCAACGCGAAGCGTGCGGCTTCGGCCTTCGCGCCGGCCGCCCGCGCGCGCTGCGCGAGCGACTGCAGCGTCTCGGCAACGCGATCGGCCGGCACCGGCAGCGCGCCGTCGGTGTCCCACGAATAGTCGGCCAGCAGGCGCCATTCGTCCGGCGTCAGCGACGCGCCGTTCTTCAGCGCCGTCGCCAGCGTCTGCCGCACCGGGTGGGCCGCCGTCATCCCGAGCGACAGCGCCTGCATATAGCGGTCGAGATCGGCTTCGCCCGGCAGCCGCGTCACTTCGGTACCGTCCGGGCGGAACAGGATCATCGTCGGATAACCGTGCACCTTGAAACGCTCGCCGAGCTTCTGCGCGCTTTCGGTATCGCCGTCGAGATACACGGGCACGAAGAACGACGAGCGCGTCTTGAAGGCCTGCTGGCTGAAGATCGTCGACTTCACCTGGTTGCACGACGGGCACCACACCGCGCCCCAGTACAGCAGCAGCGGCTTGCCGGTGCGTTTCGCGAGCGCGAACGCCGCATCGACGTCGCCGTGCTGCCACGCGATACCGGGCGGCAAATGTGCACCATCGAACGATGCGCTCGCCACCGGAACGCCGGCGGGCGTGGCAGCGGAAAACGCGGCACCCGCGGCGGTGGCGAACAGGCAGGCGGCGGTCAGATTCCGGAGGGCGGTTTTCATCGAAGCGGGTTCCGTTGAAAGAGACGGTTGCGGGACAGTGCGGCGCGCGAAACGATGGCCATGAAGCGACGACGATGAAGCCGGCGCGGCGGGCAACGCCACGCCGGCGTCGAATCGGAAAAGCGAACGCCGGCCGAAACGGGCGGCAAATCGTTCAACGATACGACGCGTGAAGCCAGTGGAAAACGAACGAATTCTCGAATGAATATGACGTGCGGCATCGCACCGGCGCATGCGATCTCATGCGCGTCCGCACGCGCATCACTCCCGGCCCTTGATCCGCGCCATGTGATACACGGATGCATGCACGCCGTCACGCAACGCGTAGCCCGGCGATTCGCCTTCGATCCGAAAGCCGTGCTTCTCGTAGAGCGCGATCGCCGCGCGGTTGTCGGTGAATACGGTCAGCTCGAGACGCGTGAGGTTCAGCCAGCCTTCCGCGAGGTCGATCGCGGCCGCGAGCAGCCGGCTGCCGATGCCGTGCCCGTGACGGGCCGCGTCGACCATCATCCCGAGCCCCGCGGCATGGCGCCGGCGCGGATTCGGTTCGAACTCGAGGCCGAGATGGCCGACCACCGTGCCGTCGGTTTCGGCGACGAGGCTCACGCCGCGCTCGTGCGCGTTTGCGAGCCGCTTCTGCCATTTCTCGAGCGATGGAAACGGATACTGCAGCGTATTCCTGTACACCGCGGGATGCGCGGCGATTTGCCGGATCGCGTCGACGTCGTGCGTCTCGCTGTGCCGGATCGTGATGTCGGTCATGGGTGGGCCGGTTCCGAAAAATCGCGCTGAAGGCGCGGACTGCGCGTGTGCGCAGCAATGTGTCGAGCTTATCCGATTTCACGCATTTGAAACATGGGTGTCACGTCGCCTCGCGTCCAGTTGCACCCGCAACTAACGTGACCCATGGATTCGAGCGGAATCCGGAAAATTCTGACCGGTCGCGCATGTTCCGCCCGGTAATTTCTTACCTTTTTCGATCACGCATCGCGTCTTGGATAATCGTTGCGCACGCAACGTCATAAACGCGACATGCGATGTCACGCCTTCATCACGTCGACGTCATGTCGTCTCCCTAGACTGGGCGCCGCCCAGCCCGGCATGCGCCGGGCCGGTGTGTGCCGACACCGACACCCTGCCCCGCGCATCGCGAGCGCGCGGCGCACGGGATCACGACGACGGCCGCTGCCTTCGCTCGACACCGCGTGCCGAACGCGATGCGCGCACCTCCGCCACATGCAGCCGGCGCACCGAACGCACACGCAACGCGGATCGTCCCAGGGGGGACGACGCACGGGCGCCCCAGACGAAGTCACGAACGCTCCCACCATCACAGGATCCGAACGCCATGACGTCACGCCGTAAATTCCTTCAGCAGACCGCCACTTCCGGCCTCGCCGCCGCCGCGCTGTCCGCGTTTCCGCCGAGCATCCGCCGCGCGCTCGCGATCCCCGCGTTTCATGAAACGGGGACCATCAAGGACGTCAAGCACGTCGTGCTGCTGATGATGGAGAACCGAGCGTTCGACAGCTACTTCGGCACGTTCAAGGGCGTGCGAGGCTATGGCGACCGCTTCGCGGTGCCGTCGCCGAACGGCCGCGACGTGTTCTACCAGTCGTACACGAAGGCGACGCCCGCCACGACCGTGACGCCGTATCACCTCGACGCGAGCCAGGGCAACGCGCAGCGCGCGGGCGGCACGCCGCATACGTGGGCCGATGCGCAGGCCGCATGGGATCACGGCCGGATGAACCGTTGGCCCGACGCGAAGACGCCGCTGTCGATGGGCTATTACGACGCGGCGGAAGTGTCGTTCCAGCGCGCGCTCGCCGATGCGTTCACGCTGTGCGACCACTACCACTGCGGGATGCACACGGGCACGATCGCGAACCGCCTGTTCTACTGGAGCGGCACCAACGGCCCGAACGGCATCAGCCCGGCCGACGGCAGCCGCGTGAAGATCGCCGCGCTGAACAACCAGTTCAACGGCGGCAACGACATCGGCCCGTCGAGCCAGGGCTGGACCTGGACGACCTATGCCGACCGGCTGCAGCAGGCCGGCGTGAACTGGAAGGTCTACCAGAGCCTGATCGACAACTTCGGCTGCAACGAGATGATGAGCTTCCGCCACTGGCGCGCGGCGATCGAGCAGATGCCGGCCGCGCGCCGGCCCGCGTACGTCGCGTCGACGGACATCACGCAGCCGGTGACGGCAGCCGGCGCGTTCTACGACCCGGCGATCGACGATCCGCTGAGCCCGCTCGCGAAGGGTTTCGGCAACACGATGCCGTACGGCTTTCTCGAAACGTTGCGCGACGACATCCGCAACGGCACGCTGCCGGAAGTGTCGTGGATCATCCCGCCGTCCGCGTACAGCGAACACCCGGGGCCGTCGAGCCCCGCGCAGGGCGGCTGGTACGTGCAGGCCGTGCTCGATGCGCTGACGGCGAACCCGGAGGTGTGGAGCAAGACCGTACTGCTGGTGAACTACGACGAGAACGACGGCTTCTTCGACCACATGCCGTCGCCGGCCGTGCCGTCGCGCAACGCCGACGGCACGCTCGCGGGCGGCCATACGCTGCGCGATACCGATGTCGCCGCCGAATACCATGACTTCACGCCGGCCACGTCGAGCCAGCCGGCCAGCGACGGCCGTCCGTACGGCCCGGGCCCGCGCGTGCCGATGTGGGTCGTGTCGCCGTGGAGCCGCGGCGGCTGGGTCAACTCGCAGGTGTTCGACCACACGTCGACGCTGCTCTTCCTCGAGAAGCGCTTCGGCGTCGCGGAGCCGCAGATCAGCGCGTACCGCCGCGCGGTGTGCGGCGACCTGACGAGCGCATTCAACTTCCGCTCGCCGAACAACGAACCGCTGCCGACGCTCGCGGGCCATACGACGAAAAGCCAGGTCGACGCGCTGAGCGCCGCGCAGCAGGCCGCGCCGAAGATCGTGCCGCCGACCTCCCCGGCCCTGCCCGCCCAAACCACCGGCGTGCGCCCGTCGCGTGCGCTGCCCTACGAGCTGCATGCGAGCGCGCGCACCGATGCCGGCGCCGGGACGGTCACGCTGAAGTTCGCGAACACGGGCCGCGCCGCCGCCGTGTTTCACGTCTATGACAAGCTGCACCTCGACCGCCTGCCGCAGCGCTACATCGTCGAGCCGGGCAAGACGCTGCACGGCGACTGGGCCGCGCGCGCCGACAACGGCGGTAAATATGACCTGTGGGTGCTCGGCCCGAACGGCTATCACCGCCGCTTCACCGGCGACCTGAGCCGCCTCGCCGGCGCCCGCGCGCCGCAGCCGGAAGTGCGCGTCGGCTACGCGGGCGCGAGCGGTAACCTCCACCTGCGGCTGCGCAACGACGGCGGCGGCACGGTGCGCTTCACGGTGAAGTCGAACCAGGTCTACGGCCCGCTGTCCGGCCGCGGCGGCAACGACGGCCACGGTCATGGCCACGACGACGAGGACGGCAACGGCCAGGGCCGCGGTAACGGCCGCGGTACCGGTACCACGTGGGCCGTCACGGTACGGGCCGGCGACCAGGCCGAGCTGCACTGGAAACTCGACTCGACCGGCCACTGGTACGACTTCATCGTCACCGCCGACAGCGACGCGAGCTTCTCGCGCCGCGTGGCCGGCCGCCTCGAGACCGGCCGCCACTCGGTCAGCGACCCGGCGATGGGGCTCGCCGACCGCTTCTGACGCCGCCGCGGCGACACGCATCGCACCGCGTGTCGCCGCCCGCGCCGGCGCGGCCGGGAACGCCCGTCACGCGCCGGCCGCGGCGGCGGCCGATCCGGCTGAAACGCCCGCCCTGCTTGGCTCAAACATCAGAAGGATCGGTGGTGTAGCCCTCATTTCACCGCACGAAAATGCTCCGTCTTGCGGCCCGTTCGCGTTAAACTGCGTCAAGCTGTATTCAACAAAGACATCTTTGCCGTTACGGCATCCACGACACGATACGAGGATAGGTTCGATGCGCACTACCGGCTCATCCGGGGCAATGACCCTGCTCACCGAACACGACCCGGCCGACGGCCGCGAACTGCGCTCGCTGCGACTGGAAGCAACGGGCGACGGTAAAAGCGTGCTGCTGATCGAGATCGACGAACGCAAGCCCGGCATCCACCGCGAGGTCCGCTACGAGATCACGCCGGCCGAACTGATCGCGGCGATCCGCTCGCACGGCGCCGAGCTGCCCGGCGAAAACCACGGCGCCGCCTCGCTCGCCCGCACCCTCCCCTGATTCCGATCGGTGAGCCGCGCGCAGCGCGCCGGCTCACCGGTATCCCCCTGCCGTCGTCAGGCGCTTTCCGTCATTCCCGCCGCTGTCTTGAAAAAGGCCGATAATCGGCCCATCTGTGTTTCCTGCCCACGCGTTTCCTTTTCGGCCAGCCGTCATGCTCCTACGTGACCTCGTCGCCCAGTACGGGCCGCTTCTCGTGTTCGCCAACGTGCTCGCGGCGGCCATCGGCCTGCCGGTGCCCGCGATGCCGACGCTCGTGCTGTTCGGCGCGATGGCCGGGATGCACCCGGAAATGATCGGCTCGCAACTGGTGACGGTGGTGGCGCTGTCGGTGTTCGGCGCGCTGATCGGCGACACCGTCTGGTACATCGCGGGGCGGCGCTACGGCGGCACGACGCTGAAGACGATCTGCCGGCTGTCGCTGTCGCGCGATACGTGCGTGAGAAAGACCGAACGCTTCTTCGGCCGCTACGGCGTGCGCGTGCTCGCGGTCGCGCGCTTCATTCCCGGCCTGTCGCTGGTGTCGGTGCCGATGGCCGGCGCGCTCGGCACGCGCTATCGCACGTTCGCCGGCTACGACGCGCTCGGCGCCGCACTGTGGACGATCGTCGGGCTGGTCGCCGGCATCGTGTTCTGCCAGCAGATCGACTGGCTGTTCGCCGGCGCGAGCCATCTCGGCCGCGCGGTGCTGCTGGTCATCGTCGCGCTGCTGGCGATCTATGCGGCCGTGCGCTGGATGCGCCGCCGTGCACTGATCCGCCAGCTCGCCCATGCGCGAATCGGCGTCGACGAACTCGAAAACCTGCTGCGCGACGACGCCGCGCCGGTAGTGCTCGACGTGCGCTCGCCCGAACACCGCAAGCTCGACCCGTTCTCGATTCCCGGTGCGCAGTTCGCCGACGAGCGGCAGATCGCCGACATCGTCGCGCGCTATCCGTTCTCGCAGAAGTTCGTCGTGTATTGCTCGTGCCCGAACGAAGTGACGGCCGCACTGATGGCGAAGCGCCTGCTCGACGCAGGCTTCACCGATGCGCTTGCGCTGCGCGGCGGCCTCGACGCATGGCGCGACACGGGCCGCCAGCTCACGTCGCTCGCGGAAGAAATGCCCGCGGCGAACGATCCCGTCGCGGGGCTGCACAAGCCGGCCTGAGCGCACTGCTGGCAGGCCGGCTGCGCGATGCGGGGGAACCGGCGTCCCCCTTCGATCAGAACGCGTGCAGCGGCAGGTTCACGACCAGACGGTACTCGCGGTTCGTCGCGTCCGAGTAGTGCGCCGAACCGTTGTGCCACATCGCGATGAACGTGACCTTCGTGTCCTTCAGCTTGCCGCTCTGGAACGTGTACGACGGGATGAAGCCGAACTCGTGGTGACGGCCCTGCACCGGCGCGCCGTTGCTCCAGTAGATGCTCGACTTGCTCGGGTCGTTGGCCGCACCCGCGCTGCCGTCCGCACCCCAGCCCGTCACGCCCCAGACCATCGCCTTGAAGCCCGGCAGGCCCGCTTCCTTGCCGTAGAACGTGTAACGCAGCTGCAGCGACTTTTCGTGCGGCGCGTTGTAGTCGACGTCCATCGAGTTGGTCAGGAAGATGCCGTTCGTTTCGTTCAGGTAGTCGAAGAACTGGTCGCCGAGCACCTGCTGGAAGCCGAGCAGCAGCTCGTGCGGGCCGTGCTGCGCGGCCACCGACAGGCTGTATGCGTTGTTGTCGATCTTGCCCTGCAGCGCGTCGCCCGTGTCGTGCGTCGAGTAGACGTTGCCGAAGCCGGTCCACTTGATCGTCTGCGGGCTGCCGATGCTGTGCTTCACCGACGCGTAGTACTGGTGCCACACGTCGTCGGCCTGGTTCGCGTACAGCGCGACTTCGCCGTTCGGCGAGTAGTCCCACGTGCCGCCGACATACGACAGGCGATTGATACGCGTGCCGCCGTACTGCGTCGTCAGGTTGGTGAGCGTCGTGTGACCGCGCGCGTTGGTCTTCGTGAAGCTGCCGGCCTCGAGCATCACGTTCTTGAATTCATTGCTGACGATCGTCGTGCCGAGGAACGTCGGCGGCAGCGCACGGTTGTCGTGCTGCTCCATGAACGGGTTGTCGACGGCCTGCAGACCGTACTTGATCACCGTGTTCGAGATGCGCGCCTTGATGTCGTAGATGCCCGGGTACGCCCACGCGAGCTGGTTGCCGCCACCGCCGCCCTTCGCGATGTGCACCATGCTGCCGGCGCCCTGGCCGCCGTCGAGCTTCAGCGCCGCATACAGCGATGCGTCGAAGCCGATGCCGATCAGGCCCGTCGTATAGCCCGATTCGAAGTTCGCCATCGCGCCCTGGACCCACGCGTGGCGATGCGGCCCGCCCTTGCTGTCGAGCACGTCCGAGTAGTTGCGGAACAGGAAGTCGAGATGGCTGTCGGCAATGAAGCCCTTCGACTTCGACTGCGCCGACGGCTCGTCGGGCGGCGTGACGGCCTGGGTCGCTTCGGCGTTGATGATGGCGTTCGGGGTCGATGCCTGCGCAACGGTCGTGGCCGTACCGGCGGCCGGTGCGGCCTGCGCCACCGTCAGCGGCGCGGGCGCCGCGTCGTCGGCGTGAGCCACGCCCGTCAGCGAGACGCCTGCGAGTGCCGGCAGTCCCCATGCAAGCAGCATCTTCGATGCCGTCCCGATCGTCTTCTGTTTTTTCATCGTCATTCTCGTCTTGTTTGATATCCGTCCACGCCGGTCGCGATCCGCTCCCGGCCCCCCGGCGCGCCCGGTTAAGGACGCGCCTGTACCCGCGACGCGAAGATCATTCGTGCCGCCACTGCCCCTGTTGACCTGCCTGGTTTTATTTGCCCAACTACTTCACTTCACGCCACACCCGCACGGATGCACGCGACACGCGCCGCCGACCCCTGCCGAACTTCCGGCAGCGGCACGTCCTGCGCGCATGCGTCGATCGCGACCGGGCAACGCGTGCGGAACGCGCAGCCGGACGGCGGGTTGAGCGGCGAGGGCATCTCGCCCGCCAGCAGCATCGGACGGCGAGCACGCTCGCGCGCCGGCTCCGGCGTCGGCGCCGCATCGAGCAGCGCCTTCGTGTACGGGTGCTGCGGCACGCCGTACACGTCATGCCGCGTGCCGAACTCCATCACGCGGCCGAGATACATCACGAGCACACGCTGGCTGATCGCCTTCACCACGGCGAGATCGTGTGCAACAAACAGATAGGACAACGACAGTTCGCGTTGAAGATCGCGCAGCAGGTTCACGATCTGCGCCTGGATCGACACGTCGAGTGCCGACACCGGTTCGTCGCAGATCACGAGCTTCGGCTCGCCGATCAGCGCGCGTGCGATGCCGACACGCTGGCACTGCCCGCCGGAAAATTCATGGGGATAACGCAGCAGGTGATGCGCGTTCAGGCCGACGCGTTCGAGCATCGTGACCACGCGGCGGCGCACTTCGGCGCGGCCGAGGCCGGCCTGGTGCGTGACGAGCGGCTCGGCCACCACCTGTTCGATCGTCATGCGCGGATCGAGCGACGCGAGCGGATCCTGGAAGATCATCTGCACTTCGCGCCGCATCGCGGTGCCGCGCAGGTGATCGGGCGTGACGGCGTCGCCGCGCCACTTCACCGTGCCGGCCGTCATCGGCACGAGGCCGATCAGCGCGCGCGCCAGCGTCGACTTCCCGCAGCCCGATTCGCCGACGAGACCGACCGTCTCGCCGCGCTTCACGTCGAACGACACGCCGTCGACCGCGCGCAACGTGCCCTTCGGCGACCACGGATAGCCGCCGAGCGGCACGCGGAAATGCACCTTCAGATTGTCGACGGACAGCAGCGTGTCGCCCGTCGCGCCGGCATCGCGGCGTTCATTGACGCTCATCGCAGACCTCCCGTCAGATCGGCCACCGGGCGGTGGCAGGCGCGCACCGCGCCCACGGCGCCATAGGTTTCGAGCGCGGGGCGCGTCGCGCCGCAGCGTTCTTCCGCATACGTGCAGCGCTTCGCGAACGCGCAGCCGGCCGGCGCGGTGCCGGGCATCGGCGGGTTGCCGGGAATCGCGACGAGCGGCGCATCGTCCGCGTCGGTCAGGCGCGGCAGCGCATTGAGCAGGCCGATCGTGTACGGATGCGACGGCGCCGCGAAGATCGATTCGGCCGGTGCGTATTCGACGGTGCGGCCCGAGTACATGACCATCACGTCGTCCGCGAGGCCGGCGACCACGCCCATGTCGTGCGTGATCAACACGATCGCGGTGCCTCGCTCGCGGTTCAGTTCGCGCAGCAGGTCGATGATCTGCGCCTGCACGGTCACGTCGAGCGCGGTGGTCGGCTCGTCGGCGATCAGGATTTCCGGCTCGGACAGCAGCGCCATCGCGATCATCACGCGCTGCCGCATGCCGCCCGAGAACTCGTGCGGATACATGCGGATGCGCCGCGCCGCGTCGGGAATGCGCACCGATTCGAGCGCCTCGATCGCGCGCTTCGTGGCTTCCTTGCGCGACAGCTTGCGATGCAGCTGCAGCGTCTCGGTCATCTGCCGCTCGATCGTCAGGAACGGATTGAGCGACGTCATCGGATCCTGGAAGATCATCGCGATCCGGTCGCCGCGCACCGCGTTCAGCGCGCGCGTGTCCATGGCGAGCAGGTTGTCGCCACGGTAGCGCGCGGCGCCCGTCGTCGTGCCGTTGCCGGCCAGCAGGCCAAGCAGCGCCATCACGGTCTGGCTCTTGCCCGAGCCCGATTCGCCGACGATGCCGAGCGTCTTGCCGGCTTCGAGCGAGAACGACACGCCGCTCACGGCGTCGATCGGCGGTGCGTCCTTGCGCGTGAAGCGCACGCCGAGGTTGTCTACTTCAAGCAGTGCAGCCATTTCAGCGATCCTTCGGGTCGAGCGCGTCACGCAGGCCGTCGCCGACGAAGTTCACGCAGTAGAGCGTCACGCACAGCATGACGGCCGGGGCCAGCAGCAGCCACGGCATGGATTCCAGTTTCTGCGCGCCGTCCTGGATCAGCACACCCCAGCTCGTCATCGGCTCCTGCACGCCGAGGCCGAGGAACGACAGCACCGATTCGGTCAGCACGATGCCCGGCACCGAGACCGTCGCGTACACGACGACCACGCCGAGCAGGTTCGGCACGACGTGGCGCAGCACGATCGAGGCCGGCGTCACGCCGATCGCGCGCGCAGCATCGACGAACTCGCGGTTGCGCAGCGACAGCGTCTGGCCGCGCACCACACGCGCCATGTCGATCCACGAGAACGCGCTGATGGTCAGCACGACCAGCATGAACGAGCGGCCGAACAGGGTCATCATCAGGATCGCGATCAGCAGGTACGGGATCGCGTACATCATGTCGACGATGCGCATCATCACGGAGTCGACGCGGCCGCCCGCGAAGCCCGCGGTCGCGCCCCATGCGACGCCGAACAGGCCGGACACGAGCGTGCCGAGCACGCCGACCTCGATCGACACGCGGCCGCCGATCAGCGTGCGCACGAGCAGGTCGCGGCCGAGCTCGTCGGTGCCGAACCAGTGCTGGTTCGCCCAGGTCGGCGGCAGGCTGATCGCGCCCCAGTCGCTCGCGGCGGGATCGGCCGCGAGCAGCCACGGGCCGACGAAGCAGGCGAGCGTGACCAGCGCCAGCAGCACGAGGCTGAACACGGCTGCGCGGTTGTGAAGGAAACGCGCCATCGCGAGCGCGAGCGGCGAGCGCGAACGCGGCGGCGAATCGGTCTGCACGGGCAGACCGACGACCGGAGTAGTCGGAGTCATCGCGGTGCCTCGCTCAATAACGGATGCGCGGATCGAGCCACGCATACGCGAGGTCGACCAGCAGGTTGAACAGCACTGCGCAGACGGTGGTCAGGACGACGAGGCCGAGCACCAGCGTGTAGTCGCGGTTGATGGCGCCGTTCACGACGAGCTGCCCGAGGCCCGGCAGCGCAAACACCGATTCGGTGACGACGGCCGCCGTGATCGACGAGATGCAGACCGTGCCGAACAGCGACACGACCGGCATCAGCGCGGGCTTCAGCGCATGGCGCAGCACGATCGTCGAGCCCGGCAGGCCCTTTGCGCGCGCGGTGCGGATGTAGTTGCTCGACAACGTCTCGATCATCGAGCCGCGCATCACGCGCGCGAGCAGCGACATGTTGATGAAGGTCAGCAGCACGATCGGCAGCAGCCGGTATTGCCAGCCGCCGTCGCCCCAGCCGCCCGCCGGCAGCCAGCCGTTGCCGGCCGACGTCTTCAGCAGGATCGCGAAGATCCACACGAGCACCGGGCCGAGCACGAACGGCGGCACGACGTTGCCGACGTTGCCGATCAGCATCACGACGCGGTCGACGAAGCTGTCGCGGCGTACCGCCGCGACGGTGCCGAGCAGCACGCCCAGCCCGATCGAGATCGGGATCGACACGCCGCCCACGCCGACGCTCACGGGCAGCGCCTTCATCACGAGGTCGTTCACCGACCAGTCGACGTAGCGGAACGACGGACCGAGATCGCCATGCAGCAGCGAATCGAGGTACATCAGGTACTGCTTCCACAACGGCTGATCGAGGTGGTACTTCGCGTTCAGGTTCGCGAGCGTCGCGGCGGACAACTGCTTTTCCGTATCGAACGGACCGCCGGGCGTGAAATGCAGCAGCAGGTAGCAGACGGTGACGACCGCGAGGATCGTCGGCACCGCCCACAACGTGCGCCTCAATGCGTAGGCCAGCATGATCGCTCCGCTCAGTGCTTGATCAGGTACATGTCCTGCGAAGCACGCATGTCGATCACGTTCTTCAGCGAGTAGCCGCCCACGTAGGGCTTCACGAGACGATCGGCCGAGTACTGGAACAGCGGCACCATCGGCGTGTCGTTCAGCGCCATGTCATGCGCTTGCGTGAGCAGCGCGGCGCGCGCCTTGTCGTCGAGCTTCTGGTTGCCTTCGTCGACGAGCGCGTCGGCCTGCTTGTTGCAGTAGCCGACGGTGTTCTGCGCGCTGCCGCAGCGCAGCAGGTCGAAGAACGTCATCGCGTCGTTGTAGTCGGCGAACCAGCCGTCGCGCGCGATCTGCACCTTGCCGTCATGACGCTCCTTCATCAGCACCTTGAACTCGACGTTCTCGAGCTTCGTGTTGACGCCGAGCTTGGTACGCCATTCCGACGCCGCGAACAGCGCGACCTTCTTGTGCAGGTCGTTGGTGTTGTAGGTCAGCGTGAATGCCAGCGGCTTCGCATCCGAGTAGCCGGCCTGCTTCAGCAGGTCCTTCGCGGCCGAGACGCGCTTGGCCATCGGCCACGACGCCCAGTCCGGCGTGAACGGCTGCACGCCCTTCGTGCCGTTCGGCATCAGGCCGTACATCGGCTTCTCGCCGGCTTGCGTGAGCTTTTGCGTCAGCACGTCGCGATCGAGCACCATCGACAGCGCCTGGCGCACGCGCTTGTCCTTCAGCGCCGGATCGTTGTTGTTCAGGTAGTAGTAGTAAGTCGCGAGCTGCAGGCCCTGGCGCAGTTCGCCGCCGAACTGCTTGCTGACCTGCTGGAAGATCCCCGACGGGATCGAGTAGCTGTAGTCGATCTGGCCGGCCTGGTACATGCGCATCGCCGTCTCGTCGCTCTCGATCGGCAGGTACGTGACCTTGTTGACCACGACCTTCGGCGCATTCCAGTACTTCGCATCCTTCGAGATCACGATGCGGTTGTTCGGCTGCCAGTCGACGAGCTGGTACGCGCCGTTGCTGACGATGTTGCCCGGGCGCGTCCACGCGTCGCCAAGCTTCGTCACCGTGTCCTTGTTCACCGGCGCGAGCGGCACCATCGCCGTCAGCTCGGGGAAGAACGCGACGGGCACGTCGGTCGTCACTTCCAGCGTGTACGGATCGACGGCACGCACGCCGAGCGTCGACGGCGCGGCCTTGCCCGCGATGATGTCCTTCGAGTTCTTCACGAATTCGACAAGGATCGTGTACTTCGAGCCCGTCTTCGGATCGACGAGGCGCTGCCACGAATAGACGAAATCGGCGGCCGTCACCGGCTGGCCGTTGCTCCACTTCGCGTCATGGCGAAGCTTGAAGATCCACGTCGTCGGCGTCTTGCGTTCCCACGACAGCGCGACACCCGGCACGACCTGGCCGGCTGCGTCGATGCGGGCCAGCCCTTCGAACAGGTCGAGGCCGATCGTGTTGCCGGTCCACGATTCGATGTGCGCGGGGTCGAGCGACTCGACTTCGGCGGGCACCTGGCGCGTCAGGTCCTGTTGAGGAGCGAGCGCGACGTTCGACGGAACGGAAACGGCGTGGGCGACAGGCGTCAGGGCGAGCGCGGCCAGCACGGCCGACATGGCATGCAAGGATTTCATCGTGGCAGTCTTGAGAAGGGTTGTTCGGTGAGCGTCGCGCGGCGGATGCCGCGGATTACGCGTGAGACGCTGACGGGTGCAGCGATTGAGGAGGCCCGTGATTCTCGTGTAGCATTTTAGTATTCCTTACGTTTCTTTCGACAGGCATCCCGTCTTCGAAACGAAGGAATACCTGTGCGTTAGAACAGCCTCGGTGTACCCACCCAGACCACCACCGACTCGATCTTCGCGGTGTTGACCCAGCTGTGCGGCACCGTCGACTGATAGTGCGAACTGTCGCCGGCCTGCAGGACGAACGTCTTGCCTTCCAGCGTCAGCGACACTTCCCCTTCAATCACATACAGGAACTCCTCTCCTGCATGTGTCGTCACCTCCGACCGTTTCTGCCCCGGCGGCATCCTCACGAGGATCGCCTCCAGCTGGCGCCCTTCGGACACGTTCGTCAGCCTCGCGAACAGGTTCGCCGAATCGGCAAACCCGAAGAAGCGCAGCTGCTCGCCTCGGCAGACCGAGCGTTCTTCACTCGGCGTATCCACGAAGTACTGCACCGTCACACCGAGCGCGTGTGCGATACCGGCCAGCGACGTCAATGACGGCGACGCGAGCCCGCGCTCGACTTGAGACAGAAACGGCTTCGAAATCCCCGCGGCGGTAGCGGTGTCGTCGAGCGTGCGCTTGAGTCGTTGACGCAACGCGCGAATCTTGCTGCCCAGTGCGGCGGCAGCGTCTGCGGACCGCGAGTTTTCAGTGGGGGGAACCATAGCAGGCCGAAAAGTGATCGTCAAAAAATGTTTGATGGAAAATAACTAAGTTAGATCGATATAGCTTAGTCTTCGGGTTCGCACACGTCTCCGGTGTTGAGCCCGGTGCACTAAACGGGGCACGAGGCGAGCGAAACGACGCGCTATCTTGCCAGACTCGCCGGCTTCACAGGCAAGCTGCAAGCGGCTCTCCGGGAATCTTCGGAGGACCTGCGCGGATTCTTACAAATAGATGATGAGACGAATGTTCCTGAAAGCTGCTGCCACATCGGGAGTTTCCCTAGGTGGCGCACACCTGTCGCACCGGACCGGCAACCGTTACCATGCGCGCGCCGGTCGGGGACCTTCCCCGCCCCACCAGGCGGTGTCCGACCCCGGCCCGGGCTAATCCGCCCGACTGTTCCATCGCCAGCGCAAAGCTTACCCGGCCCATTGCGCAACGGCGCCAGTTCGACCCCAAGACGACGCGCGATCCGTGCCGTCCGTTTCAACCGAGATTGATGATGCATTCACCTGTTTCACAAACCCGATCGTTCACGACGGTCTTCCTCATCGAAATGTGGGAGCGCTTCGGCTACTACGGCATGGCCGCGCTCCTGGTCCTCTTCATGGTCGACCGGCTCGGTTTCACCGACAGCCATGCGAACCTGACCTGGGGTGCGTTCACCGCACTCGTCTATGCGGCGCCGTCGATCGGCGGCTGGATCGGCGACAAGGTGCTCGGCGCCCGTCGCACGATGATCATCGGCGCGGCCGTGCTGTGCGCCGGCTACCTGATGCTTGCGGTACCGAACGACCAGCTGACGTACATGTATGCGTCGCTCGGCGTGATCGTCGTCGGCAACGGCCTGTTCAAGGCCAACGCGGCGAACCTCGTGCGCCGCATCTACGAAGGCGACGACGCGCGCATCGACAGCGCGTTCACGATCTACTACATGGCGGTCAACATCGGCTCGACGGTGTCGATGCTCGCGACGCCGTGGATCAAGGATCACTGGGGCTGGCACGCCGCGTTCGCGGTCTGCTGCGGCGGCATGCTGCTCGCGATCCTCAACTTCATGCTGATGCATCGCACGCTCGCCCACGTCGGCTCGCGGCCGGACGACGAACCGATCCGCTGGAAGCGCCTCGGCGCGGTCGCGCTGGGCGGCGTCGCGCTCGCACTGGTCACGCTGTACGTGCTGCAGCACAAGCAGCTCGCCGTGGCCAGCGTGTGGACGGCGGCGTTCGCGATCCTCGCGATCTTCGCCTACATGATCGCGAAGTCGGAACGCTCGGAGCGCGCAGGCCTGATCGCGGCACTCGTGCTGATCGGCCAGGTGATCCTGTTCTTCATCTTCTACGTGCAGATGTCGACGTCGCTGACGCTGTTCGCACTGCGCAACGTCGACCCGCGCTTCATCCTGTTCGACACGACGCTGTTCACGTGGAGCGCCGCGCAGTTCCAGGCACTGAACCCGATCTGGATCATGCTGCTGAGCCCGCTGCTCGTGTGGGTCTACAACGCCGTCGCCAAAAGCGGCCGCGACCTGCCGGTCGCCGCGAAGTACGCGCTCGGCTTCGGCGCAGTTGCCGCGGGCTACCTGGTGTTCACGATCAGCGGCCGCTATGCGGTGGACGGCCGCGTGTCGTCGTGGTTCATGGTGTGGGGCTACGGCCTCTACTCGCTCGGCGAACTGCTGGTGAGCGGCCTCGGCCTCGCGATGATCGCCCGCTACGTGCCGGCGCGCATGAGCGGCTTCATGATGGGTGCGTATTTCGTTGCGACGGGTGTGTCGCAGTATCTGGGCAGCGTCGTCGCGAACTTCGCGCAGATGCCGTCGCACGAACTGCCGGCCACCGAATCGCTGCCGCTCTACCTGTCGCTGTTCGAGAAGCTCGGTTGGCTCGCCGCGGTCGGCATGGTGCTCGCCCTGCTGCTGCTGCCGCTGATGAACCGCCTGTCGCGCCAGCATCAGCGCTGCGCGGAAGAGCGTCGCGAAGAAGCGCTGGAGACGCAGGGCGTCGCAGCGGCCCAGTAAGTACTATCCCTTGGCGTGCGGCCTGCACGCCACATTCTCCCGCCAGGCACGCGAACGCGTCCTACACTGGTTGCAGGACATGCATCCGCTTCGCGCGATGCGCCTGGCGGGAGAAAACCATGAAAAGCAAGACAACGAGGCTGCTGAGGATACTGTCGGACATCCGGCACGCTCGGCACTGCACCGCGATGCGCGCCGCCCGGGCCGCAGCCGAAGCCGACGCGGTACTCGCGGAACACGACGATCCCGTGCAGGACGAACGCGACGACGCCGAATCCGACGACGCAACCGCCGTGCCCCGCTCCCGTATCGGCTCACCTCACTGACGCCGCGCGGCACACACCGTGCCGCTCGCACCGCCTCCCGCGCCGCTTACGCGGCCGCACTGCGCCACCGCGCGATCCACGTTCCCGAACCGGCCACGGCCATCATCAGCCCGAGCGCGCACGCGTCGGCCACGAGGCCCACGCCGACATGCCGCAGATCGGCGCTGCGTACGACCGGATGCAGCAGCGAATCGATGACGAGCGAAATCGCCGCGCCCGCTACGAAGCAGATCAACCCGCGCTGGCCGACCGCCACGACGGGCCGCACCCCCTGCGCGATCCGTGCGATCCAGCCGAAGCGCACGCAATCGGCCATCAGCCACGCGATGGCCGCGAAGCTCACGACGCGCGGCAGCGCGAGGTCGCGCTTGAACACGCCTTCGGGCAGCGGCAATCCCGAGAACAGCTTGTAGCTCGCGCAACCGAGCACGATCGCGCACGCGAGCCCGGTCGCCGCCGCGCCCCAGCGCCCGAGCGCGACGTGCCGGTAAAACGGCTGGCAGCGCGCGAGCACGCCGGCGACGAACATCAGTTGCCAGGCGAACGGGTTGAAGCTCCAGCGGAAGCCGTCGGTATCCAGCAGCTCGGGGCCGAGCCAGCCGGCCGCGACCCACGACGCGACGCCAAGCGCGACGAGCAGCCACGGACGACGGCGCGCGAACGGCACGAGCACCGGCGACGCGAGCGCGAACAGCACGTACATCGGCAGCACCGACGCGAGATACGGCTGGCGCTGGAACGTCAGCAATTCGGCGAGGCCCGTGAGCGGCGACGCGAGCATCACGCTGACGTCGTCGAGCGCGAGGTTCGGCGCATCGATTCCGTAGTGGTCGAGCACGGCCGACACGACGAGCATCAGCGTCGACGTCGCGAGAAACGCGCGGTAGATCTGCATCGCGCGATGCACGAACCGCCGCTGCGCGGCGCGCGCGCCATGCCGCTCGGCGATCGCGCCGTACGCACTCGCGGTCGCGAAGCCGCCGAGAAACACGAACACCTCGGCTGCATCGCACAGCGCGAACGCATGCAGCGTCACGCGCGACAGCACGCTCGCACCGATGTGATCGACGACGATCATCAACAGCACGAGCCCGCGGAAGAAGTCGATTTCGATCAGGCGGCCGCTGCGTGGCGACTGGATCGTGGTGGAAGACGGCGGGCTCAACGACATGAGCGCACCGGCACGACGACGGTGCGGCACGCACCGTGGAAGGGATCGGGAAGAAGAAGGCGAGCGCGATCAGCGGCGATACGCGTATGCTCGCATCGCGCCAACCCGGCTGGCCAGGCACGGAGATGACCGTTCATTGAAAAGCTGCATACGAAGGGAAGTCGGTCAGGCCAGTCTAATGGCCGATCGGGGGAGACCCTAAGTAACAAAGTGCAACCGAATCTTCTGTTCGATTACACGCGCGAGCCATGTGGAGCAAAGCGGTCGGCGTCGCCAGATTCACGTCAGCGCGACGCCAGCTTGCGGTCAGCCTCGATGCATTCGACCGCTGAACGAGCGCGGTTCGATCGTCGAACGATGCGCGATGCGCGGCGCGCTCCATGCGGCCGCCGCATCGCGATCGGCGCTTATCCGCGTGCCGGCAGACGCCGCATCAGCATCGCGCTGTGCCACGCGGTGAGCGCGACGGCGACCCAGATCGGCCCGTACGTCGCGAGCTTCGCGACGCTCAGCGTCTCGCCGAGCAACAGCAGCGACACGGCGACGAGCAGCACGGGTTCGACGTAGCCGAGGATCCCGAACAGCGCCATCGGCAGCATCCGGCTCGCCTTGAGGTAGCTGGCGAGCGCGAGCGTGCTGAGCACGCCGAGCCCCGGCAGCAACGCCGCCCACAGCACCGGATGCTCCGCGACGCGGGTCGTGCTCGTCGCGACCATCGCGAACGCGATCGGGCACAGCAGTGCGATCTCGACCGCGAACGCGGCGAGCGAATCGGCGTTGATCCGCCGGCGCAACACGAAATACGGCGGATAGCCGAGCGCGACGACAAGCGTCGGCCACGCGAACGCGCGCGTCGCCCACACTTCGTGCGCGACGCCGAGCGCGGCGCACGCAACCGCCGCCCACTGCAGCGGGTCGAGCCGCTCGTGATAGTAGAAGCGGCCGACGAGCACCATCGTCAGCGGCAACAGGAAATAGCCGAGCGACACTTCGAGCATGCGGCCGTGCAGCGGCGCCCACAGGAACAGCCACAGCTGCACGCCGAGCAGCGCCGCGCTCACCGGCAGCGCGATCAGCAGGCGCCAGTCGCGCACGGTGCGCCGCGCGAGTTCGACGAGCGCCGGCCAGCGGCCGCGCAGCGCGATCAGCGCGAGTGCGCCCGGCGCGGTCCACAATACGCGCCACGCGAAGATGTCGAGCCCCGTGAGCGGCGCGAGCAGTTTCGCGTAAGCCGACATCAGCGCGAACAGCGTCGACGCCATCACCGACAGCATGAGGCCGCGCCCGGCTTCCGGATACCCCGTCATGATTGTTCTGCGCCGCTTACTGTTGCTGGAAACGCTCGAAGCGCCTTTCGGTCTGACGCTCCTCGAACGTCACTTCGGTCACGCGCGCGGCCGGCGGCCCGTGACGCAGCCACGCGAGCATCCGGTCGATCTGCGCGCCGGGCCCCTGGATCATCGCCTCGACGGTGCCATCCTCGAGATTCGCGACCCAGCCGCGCAGTTTCAGCGCGTGCGCCTCGCGCACCGTCGCATGACGGAAACCGACGCCCTGCACGACGCCGCGCACCCGCACGTAGTAGGTCTCGATCCGTTCGTCCAGTTCATTGCGGCTCATCGCGTCGCCCTCCCGTTGCATTCAAGCCCGGCATTGTAGTCGCGTCGGCGGCTTCGCACACGCGCCGGCCAGGCGTCGCCGCGCGCGCCGACCACGTACAATCTCGCCGACGCTCAACCGCCGCGCCGCCCCGCGCGCGGCCCTGAAGGAAACGCATGACTGATACCTCCCGCGATCTCGTTCTCGTCACCGGCGCGTCCGGTTTCGTCGGCTCGGCCGTCGCACGCATCGCGCAGCAGAAAGGCTATGCGGTGCGCGTGCTCGTGCGCCCGACCAGCCCGCGCACGAACGTCGCGGATCTCGATGCCGAGATCGTCACCGGCGACATGCGCGACGAGGCGTCGATGCGCGCCGCGCTGCGCGGCGTGCGCTACCTGCTGCACGTCGCGGCCGACTACCGGCTGTGGGCGCCGGACCCCGACGAGATCGAGCGCGCGAACCTCGAGGGCGCGGTCGCGACGATGCGCGCGGCCCGCGCGGAGGGCGTCGAGCGGATCGTCTACACGAGCAGCGTCGCGACGCTGAAGGTGACGAGCGCCGGCGATCCGTCCGACGAGAACCGGCCGCTCACGGCCGAGCAGGCGATCGGGGTGTACAAGCGCAGCAAGGTGCTCGCGGAGCGCGCGGTCGAGCGGATGATCGCCGACGAAGGCCTGCCGGCCGTGATCGTCAATCCGTCGACGCCGATCGGCCCGCGCGACGTGAAGCCGACGCCGACCGGCCGCATCATCGTCGAAGCCGCGCTCGGCAAGATTCCCGCGTTCGTCGATACGGGGCTGAACCTCGTGCACGTCGACGACGTCGCGCACGGCCACTTCCTCGCGCTCGAGCGCGGCCGGATCGGCGAACGCTACATCCTCGGCGGCGAAAACCTGCCGCTGCAGCAGATGCTCGCCGACATCGCACAGATGACGGGCCGCAAGGCGCCGACGATCGCGTTGCCGCGCTGGCCGCTGTACCCGCTCGCGGTCGGCGCAGAAGCCGTCGCGAAGTTCACGAAGAAGGAACCGTTCGTCACCGTGGACGGGCTGCGGATGTCGAAGAACAAGATGTATTTCACGTCGGCGAAGGCCGAGCGCGAGCTCGGCTACCGTGCGCGTCCGTACCGCGAAGGGCTGCGCGACGCGCTCGACTGGTTCGGCTCGGCGGGCTACCTGAAGTAACACAAAGCGGCGCGGCTCGCGCCGCTTTGCGCACTTTGTTACACGTCCCGCGCGGACCGGCGCCGGCGCAGCGGGTAAAATCGCGGGTCTTACGCAGAGAAGACACGCATGAACCTGAACGATCAGATCGCTTCGCTCACCACGGGCGTCGATCAGCTCCTCCACGATCACCACGCCGCACAGCAGGCGGCACGCAGCGCGGAAGCCTTCGCGCGCGCCGCCGCGGCGGAAGCCCAGGCCGCGGCCGAACGTCACGCCGCCGCGGAAACCGAAGCGCAGGCCGCCGCGCAGCGCCACACGGCCGCTGCCGCCGACGCGGAAGCCGCGCAGCAGCGCCACGCCGACGCGACCGCCACGGCCGAAGCTGCCGCTCAACGTCATACGGATGCCGCCGCGCAGGCCGAAGCGGCCGTGCAGCGCCATGCGGAAGCCACTGCGCTGACCGAAGCGCTCGCGCAGCGTCACGCGGATGCCGAAGCCGCCTCGCAGCGCCACGCGGCTGCGATCGCCGAAGCCGAGGCCGCCGCGCAGCGTCATCACGCCGCCGCGACCGACGCCGATGCGGCCGCGCAACGTCATGCGGCCGCGACCGTCGAGGCCGAAGCCGCCGCGAAGCGCCACGCGGAAGCGACCGCCGAAGCCGAAGCCGCCGCGCAACGCCACACGGCCGCGATTGCCGAGGCCGAAGCGCTTGCACAACGTCACACGCAGGCGATCGCCGACGCCGAGGCTGCCGCGCAGCGTCACGCCGCCGCGGCCGCCGAGGCCGAAGCCGTCACGCGGCGCCACGCCGAAGCGATCGCGCAGGCCGAAGCGGCCGCGCAACGCCATGCCGACGCGACCGCCGAAGCCGAGGCCGTCACGCAGCGCCATACGGAAGCGATCGCGCAGGCCGAAGCGGCCGCGCAGCATCACGCGAAAGCCATTGCCGACGCCGAGGCGCTGGTCGAGGCCGTCGTCAAGGAAGCCGCGACGAACGCGGTTGCCGCCCGTGCGGTGGCGGCCGAAGTCGTCGACCCGGCACCGGCGGATTCGCCGGCGGCGGAAGCGGTCGTGAACGCGGCCTCGCCGGCTGCGACCGAAACGCTCGGCGTCGTCGACGCATCGGTTGTTGCCGAAACCGCACTCGTCCCGGCGGCGCAAGCCGAGCCCGTGACCGAGGTCGAGGCCGCGCCGGTCGCCGCTGACAAGGCGACGCTGCACGTGTCGCGTCCGACGCAGAACGAACTCACGCTGACCGTCAACGGCCAGTCGATCACGCTGCATCCGGAGCAACTGGGCCAGCTGATCGAGGAACTCGCGCACGCACGCGCGTCGATGCAGCCGGAGCCGCCGCCCGGCATCCCGTCCGGCTGGCGCTTCGTGACGACGAAGAACCCGATGATGGCCGTGCAGAAGCAGTCGAACGGCGATCGCCTGCTGGTGGCCCGCCACACCGGCTACGGCTGGGTGCCGTTCACGTTCTCGCCGGACGTCGTGGTCCAGATGTACATGATGCTGACCCAGCGGTAAGCGCCGGCAGGCAGCACCGCCGAAAACACAACGGCCCGACCGGTTCGCACCGATCGGGCCGTTTGCTTGCCGGCTGCCGGGAGGCGTGCCTCCCGGCAGTACTCAGCGCTCCACCGGCGCCTGCACGCGCGCCTTCCACTGGCCGCCCTTGCCGCGCCAGTAGCGCCACGCGGACGCGAACGTCGCGCCCACATAGAACAGCGCGACAAGCGGCAACGCGGGCGCCCACAGCGGCGAGCGGCGGTAGTAGCGCAGCATCGGCGCATACGCGGCGCACATCGACGCCCACGCGAGCCAGGCCGGCCATGCACGCGCGCCGTACGCGAGCGCCGCGACGGGCGGCACGAGATAGATGATCGTCATCCCGAGCAGCGTGCCGGCCAGCAGCAGCGGCGAATAGTGCAGCTGCGTGAACGCGGTGCGCGCGATCATGTTCCAGATATCGCGCCAGCTGTCGTACGGGCGCAGCGACACGCTGCGATCGGCCAGGTCGAGACGGATCGGATGGCGGCCGCTGCCGCGATGCTTGATCTGCGCGGCCAGGCTGCAGTCGTCGATCAGCGCGCCGCGGATCGATTCGATGCCACCGGCTTCCTCGAGCGCCGCGCGCTTCACGAGCATGCAGCCGCCGGCAGCGCCGGCCGTGCGATTGCGCGGGTTGTTGATCCACGAGAACGGGTACAGCTTCGCGAAGAAGAACACGAACGCCGGGATCAGCGCCTTTTCCCAGAACGAATCGCAACGCAGCCGCACCATCAGCGACACGAGATCGCGATTCTCGGCCTGCGCACGCGTGACCAGCTGCGCGACGGCGTCGGGCGGATGGCCGATGTCGGCATCCGTCAGCAGCAGGTAATCGGCCGGCAGGCCGAGCGTCTGCACCGCGGCGATCCCCTGCGACTGCGCCCACACCTTGCCCGACCAGCCGGCCGGCAGCGGCTTCGCGCTCAGCACCGTCAGCCGGTCGGCGCGATTGATCGCGAGTGCGGCCGCGCGAGCCGCATCGGCGGTGCCGTCGTCGCTGTGGTCGTCGACAATGATCAGATGAAATTCGCCCGGGTAATCCTGCTCGAGCAGCGAAGTCGCCGCGCGGGCGATCACGTCGGCCTCGTTACGCGCCGGCACGACCGCGACGACGGCCGGCCAGCCGGCCTCGGCAGCCGCCCCGCGCGCCTCGGGCGGCAGCGGCCGCGCGGGCTGCGCACGCCAGAAGCCGCCGCGCGCGACGAGCAGCACGATCCAGATCATCAGCGACAGGCCGGACACCAGGAAAGCAATCACCAGCATCATCGGCATGCCTCCTGCCGGGTGCCGGCTTGCCCGATTTCAATAAGGGTCAGGAACAAAACACCCGAAACCGCATGGGCGGCCGGGCAATACGCAAAAGAATCGACGGTCATCGAATGGCCTTGAAATGAGCGCGACGCCGGGCAGCCGGAGCGGCTGCCCGCGAAACCGCGTAGTTTACTGGGTTCCGCGCGCGCCAGCGCCGACGCGGCTCTCCCGCAATTGCAACAGCGCCGATACAGCACCAAAGCACGGACGGCCCGATAGGGTTAAAATGCGCGATTAATTCGGGGTTCCGGGGCCTGGCCGGCCGGTTCGTTCCTGCCTTCATAACATCAAGCCGGGGCGAGCGAGCGAGTGCCAGCTCCTCGAACCCCGGTGTCTGTCGTCGGAGTTCGCTCACCTATGCGAGTCATCCTTGCCCAGCCCCGCGGCTTTTGTGCGGGGGTTGTCCGTGCGATCGAGATCGTCGATCGCGCGCTGCAACAGCACGGTGCGCCGGTTTATGTACGCCATGAAATCGTGCATAACCGGCACGTCGTAGAAAATCTGCGTAATAAAGGGGCACGATTCGTTGAGGAACTCGACGAGGTGCCGCACGGCGCTGTCGCGATCTTCAGCGCGCACGGTGTCGCCCAGACGGTCGAGCGCGACGCGGAAACGCGCGGGCTCGACGTGCTCGACGCGACCTGTCCGCTCGTCACGAAGGTGCACGTGCAGGGCCGTCAGTATGTCGGGGCGGGTCGCCGGCTGATCCTGATCGGCCACGCGGGCCACCCGGAAGTCGAGGGTACGATCGGCCAGATTCCGGCCGAGGTGATCCTCGTGCAGAGCGAAGCCGAAGTCGATACGCTGACGCTGCCCGTCGACACGCCGGTTGCGTACATCACGCAGACCACGCTGTCGGTCGACGATACGCGCGGCATCATCGAAGCGCTGCAGCGCCGGTTCACCGACATCGTCGGCCCGGACACGCGTGACATCTGCTACGCCACGCAAAATCGCCAGGCCGCCGTACGCGAGCTGAGCGAACAGGTTGACGTGCTGCTCGTCGTCGGTGCGACGAACAGCTCGAACTCGAACCGCCTGCGCGAGATCGGCACCGAAAGCGGTGTGCCGAGCTACCTCGTCGCCGACGGTTCGGAAGTGAAGGCCGAATGGTTCGCGGGTGTGCAGACGGTCGGCCTGACGGCCGGCGCGTCGGCGCCCGAAGAGATGGTCGAAGATGTAATTGGCGCGCTGCGCGCGCTGGGGCCCGTCGATGTCGCGACGATGGCGGGCCGTGAGGAAAAAGTCGAATTCAAGCTGCCGGCGAAGCTCACGCAAGCTGTCGCCCGCGAAGTTTAAGGAGGACATCCCTTGTCTATTCCGCTGCTCCAGCAAGTCCGTGTCGGCGCCTATATCGTGCGCCAGCACCTGTCCGGCAACAAACGCTATCCGCTCGCGCTGATGCTCGAGCCGCTGTTCCGCTGCAACCTCGCGTGCAACGGCTGCGGCAAGATCGATTATCCGGATCCGATCCTGAACCAGCGCCTGTCCGTCGAGGAATGCCTGCAGGCCGTCGACGAGTGCGGCGCGCCCGTCGTGTCGATCGCCGGTGGCGAGCCGCTGCTCCACAAGGAGATGCCGGAAATCGTCAAGGGCATCATGAAGCGCAAGAAATTCGTGTACCTGTGCACGAACGCGCTGCTGATGGAAAAGAAGATGGACGACTACGAGCCGAGCCCGTATTTCGTCTGGTCGGTCCACCTCGACGGCGACAAGGAAGCGCACGATCACTCGGTGTCGCAGGATGGCGTGTACGACAAGGCCGTCGCGGCAATCAAGGAAGCGAAGCGCCGCGGCTTCCGCGTGAACATCAACTGCACGCTGTTCAACGATGCAGTGCCGGAGCGCGTCGCGAAGTTCTTCGACACGCTGGGCCCGATCGGCGTCGACGGCATCACGGTGTCGCCGGGTTACGCGTACGAACGCGCGCCGGATCAGCAGCACTTCCTGAACCGCGACAAGACGAAGAACCTGTTCCGCGAAATCCTGAAGCGCGGCGAAGGCGGCAAGCGCTGGTCGTTCAGCCAGTCGTCGCTGTTCCTCGACTTCCTGGCCGGCAACCAGACGTACAAGTGCACGCCGTGGGGCAACCCGGCGCGTACGGTGTTCGGCTGGCAGAAGCCGTGCTACCTGGTCGGCGAAGGTTACGTGAAGACCTTCAAGGAACTGATGGAAACGACGGAGTGGGACAACTACGGCGTCGGCAACTACGAGAAGTGCGCGGATTGCATGGTCCACTGCGGCTTCGAGGCGACCGCCGTGATGGACACGATCTCGAACCCGCTGAAGGCGCTGAAGGTGAGCCGCAAGGGCATCAAGACCGACGGCCCGTTCGCACCGGACATCTCGATCGCGAAGCAGCGTCCGGCCGAGTACGTGTTCTCGCGCCACGTCGAGATCAAGCTCGAGGAAATCCAGCGCGCCGGCAAGGGCAAGCTGCAGAAGCCGGCCAAGCCGGCAGCCGCGGCTTAAGCGCGTTGCGCCACGCGGGGGCTGTGCCTCCGCGCAGGTGACAAAAATAAAGCGCCACGGATTCGCTCCGTGGCGCTTTTGCTTTGGGCAGCGTTTCGCCGTCACCGTGTCACCGTAACGTCGCGACGGCCGCGCAATCGCCGAAGCCGCGCGATTGCATCGACCGTGCCGGTGCGGCCGGCCCTGTCTCCTCCATCCTCCCTGCAAAACCGGTGTGCGGCGCTATGCGGCCAGCGAGTCGATCACGTGCGAGCGCATCTTCTCCGCCGCGCTCGCGACGAGCGCCGGCTGGCCGCATGACGCGAACGTGCAGACATGACGCCACAGCTCCGCCAGCCGATGCCGCGTGAGCGTCGCAACGCAGGTGTCGTGCGCGGCAAGCACACGCTCGAGCACCGCACATTCGTCATCGTGCAACGTCCATGCGCCGCTTTGCGCCGCGCGCGCCGCACCGGCTTCGAGCGCGCGCTCCGCGTGAACGCACAGGTCGATGTCCGCTTCGGCGTACCGCGTATCGTCGAGCGCGAGGAACACCAGGTAGACGCTCGTGCGCAACCGCATCAGCAGCACTTCGTTGCCGTGCTCGCCGCGCAGCGCGACGAGCGCCATGTGGCATTTCAGCGAGATGTCGCGTGCATGCGCGGGGGGCAGCGGCAGCAGCCACTCACGCGTCAGCGGCACGTGGCGGCGGTGTTTCCGGGCGGCCTTCATGATTCGTGCCCACTTGCCGGCGCTTCGCTGCGCGGCGACGCTGCTCGCGCGTCCGGCAGCCGGCACAGCGCCAACGCGCGCACGACGCCGGCCAATCGGTTCGGGCATGCCATGCTCGTCTCCTGCATCAGAACGTGTTCTCGCCCTTCAGGTAGTACGCGGTCTTCACGAAGAAGGCCTTCACCGGATGGCCGCTCTGCGCGTCGCGAGCGGCGCGCGCTTCCATCGCGGCCCGCTCCTCGCGCGACCGGTCAGGCACCGGATTGTGGACACGGTCGAGCGCTTGCTGCATCGCAAGCGGATAGTTCTGGTTGCCGGCCGTCGTCGCGCGATAGCCGGCGCGGGTCATCTGCATCAGTTGCGCATTGGTTTCGGCACGCGCCGCCGACCAGGTCGACTGCGCGGCATTCGACGACCAGTCCGGGCCGGCAGACTGCGCAAAGCTGACGGCAGGCAGCGCAACGAGTGCGCAGGAAAGAACAGCAACGGGAACGAGGGATCGCATAGTGGCCTCCAGATGGTTGTCCCCGCATCGATCGCGATCGTCGATGCGTTGAAATCATCGTATGTCGTGCCGCATGCCACTTGAATAGCCGATTCCGCAATTGATATTTTCGGCTTCGGAATCCGGCGTGCGGGCGCGTCTTTCGCGAATCCCGTCGAACGGGAATTTCTTTATTTCATTCAACGACCTGATCCCGCTTTTGCGCGCGACCGAAAGCGGCGCGCATTGCGCTTTTTCAATTTCCGAAATGACGTGTTGCCGGTGCGATCCCCGCCTGCGCCCCTGCCGGCAAGGGTTCCGGCGTGATATCGCGCACGCGGATACCGCACAAACGAATGCGTCGGACCAACGGTTCTCCTGATACAGGACAAATCATCGGCGCCGGATTGCCGGATTGCGACACGACGTGCCCGGCAAGGACGCGCGATAATCACGCATCGGCCATTTGCTTCGTTTCGCACGGCCTCTCATGCATTCCCCTTTTTCATCGAGTCCTTCCATGGCTGCCCTCGACACCACCGCCATCGACAGTTGGCACGCGCACGTCTATTTCGATGCGGCCAGCCGCGACGCGGCCTGGGCGTTTCGCCAGGTCGTCGACGAGCGGTTCGGCGCTGTCATCGAGCTCGGCCGCTTTCATGAGCGCCTCGTCGGTCCGCATCCGGCCTGGTCGTACCAGATCGCGTTCGATGCCGCGCGCTTCGACGAGATCGTGCCGTGGCTCGTGCTGAACCACGGCGCGCTGGACATCTTCCTGCATCCGAATACCGGCGACGAACTGCGCGATCACCGCGATTGCGCGGTGTGGATCGGGAAATCGTATGGGCTGAATCTCGACGCGCTGGCGGGGTAAGCGCGGGCCACGGTGCAGCCTTCACACGGCTGCATCCACGTTTCGGGTTGACGTGAAACGTCTCGCGGCGGTGCGCCCATACAGTGGGTTTCCGCCAACGACGCTTCCGGACGCCCGCCATGACACCCGCAGAAACCGACGCCGACGCCCGGCGCATCCATGAAGACTGGCACGCAGCCGTCGTCGCGCGCGACCTCGATGCGCTGATGGCGCTGTATGCCGACGACGCGGTGCTCGAAACACCGCTCGTCGTCGTCACGCTGCCCGCGCACGGCTCGGGCGTGCTGCACGGCAAGGCCGCGATCGGCGCATTTTTCGCGGCCGGCCTGCGCAATCCGGGCAGCCCACTCGGCCGCTGGTACCGGACCGGGCTGTTCTTCTCGAACGGCCGCCAACTCACGTGGGAATATCCGCGCGCCACGCCGGACGGCGACCAGGTCGATCTCGTCGAAGTGATGGATCTCAGCCACGGCCTGATCGCGCATCATCGCGTGTACTGGGGATGGGTCGGCTTCCTCGCGCTGCAGGCGGCCGCCACACGCCGCTAGCGCATTGCGCGGCAGACGCGCCGCTCACGCAACGTACATCGCGACACTGACGAACTGGCACAGGCTGCCGGCCAGTACGAAAAGGTGCCAGATGCCGTGCCCGTGGCGGATGCGTTCGTCGTTGATGAAGAAGTAGATTCCCGCGCTGTAGATCAGGCCGCCGGCCACGAGCCAGGCGGTGCCGACCGGCGGCAGCGCATGGATCAACGGACGCACGGCGACGAGCGCGAGCCAGCCCATCGCCACGTACAGGATCATCGACAGCATGCGCGTGCGGCGCCCGAGCGTCAGTTCCTGCACGATGCCGAACACGGCGAGCCCCCAGCTCACGCCGAACAGCGACCAGCCCCACGGGCCGCGCAGCGTGACGAGCGTGAACGGCGTGTAGCTGCCGGCGATCAGCAGGTAGATCGCCGAGTGGTCGCATTTCTGCAGGATGGCTTTCAGGCGCGGGCTACGCACGCTGTGATACAGCGTCGAGATCGCGTAGAGCAGGAACAGCATTGCGCCGTACACGCTGAAGCTCACCACCTTGTACGGATCGCCTTCGAGCGCGCCCATCGTCACGAGCGCCACGAGGCCCGCCACCGACAGCACCGCGCCGACGAGATGGGAAATGCTGTTGAAACGCTCACCGACATGCACGACGTGTTCTCCTGCGGGTCCATCGGGAAAAGAGAGACCCCTATGATACCGGCGGCCGGATTTCGCCGTGCTGCGCCTGGGCAAACGGCGAAGCGGCCGCCGCGCGATGCGTGCCGCCGCCGCCCCAAAGAAAAAGCGCCGCGATCTCCATCGCGGCGCTTCTCTTTCGATTACCGAACGGCTTGAACAGGCTGGTTCAGCAGCACTTCCCTGCTCCCGACCCGTACCGCGCATTCTGACGCTCGCGGAAAAATTCCTCGTACGTCATCGGCTCGCGGTCCGGATGGGTTGCGCGCATGTGCGCGACGTAGGTGTCGTAGTCGGGCAGGCCGACCATCAGCCGCAACGCCTGCCCGAGGTAACGCCCCGCGCTGCGCAGGTCGCTGCCAAGATCGCTGAACATCGCGGCCTCCCCTTAGCGTCCGCTGCCGAGCGCTTGCGCGGCCGGCATCGCTTCGTACGGCGTCTCGCGCACGGTCGGCTTCGACTCGCGGCGCGCGCGCAGCACGGCGATCACGCCGTACACCGCGATCGCCACGACGACGAAGATGAACAGCCCGGCCAGCGCCGCGTCGATGTAGTCGTTGAAGATGATCCGCTGCATCTGCGCGATCGACTTCGCCGGGGCCAGCACCTTGCCTTCGTCCACCGCGGCCTGCAGCTTCGCCGCGTGCGCGAGGAAGCTGACCTTCGGGTTCGCGTCGAAAATCTTCTGCCAGCCGGCCGTCAGCGTGCAGATCAGCAGCCACACGGTCGGCACGATCGTCACCCACGCATAACGCTCGCGCTTCATCTTGAACAGCACGACGGTGCCGAGCACCAGCGCGATCGCGGCGAGCATCTGGTTCGAGATGCCGAACAACGGCCACAGCGTGTTGATGCCGCCGAGCGGATCGACCACGCCCTGGTACAGGAAGTAACCCCACGCGGCCACGCACAGCGCGGTGGCGACGAGGTTCGCGGGCAGCGACTCGGTGCGCTTGAGCGCCGGGTGGAACGTACCGAGCAGATCCTGCAGCATGAAGCGGCCCGCACGCGTACCGGCGTCGACGGCCGTCAGGATGAACAGCGCTTCGAACAGGATCGCGAAGTGATACCAGAACGCCATCATCGCTTCGCCGCCGATCACCTGGTGCAGGATGTGCGCCATGCCGACGGCCAGCGTCGGCGCGCCGCCCGCGCGCGCGATGATCGTCGTTTCGCCGACGGCCTTCGCGGTCTGCGTCAGCATGTCGGGCGTCAGCACGAAGCCCCATTGCGTGACGGTGTTCGCGACGGCTTCAGGCGTCGTGCCGAGCACGGCGGCCGGCGCGTTCATCGCGAAGTAGATGCCCGGCTCGATCACGCTCGCGGCGACGAGCGCCATGATCGCGACGAACGACTCCATCAGCATCGCGCCGTAACCGATGAAGCGCGCATTGGTTTCGTTGTCGATCAGCTTCGGCGTCGTGCCCGACGAGATCAGTGCGTGGAAGCCCGAAACGGCACCGCACGCGATCGTGATGAACAGGAACGGGAACAGGCCGCCCGACCACACCGGGCCCGTGCCGTCGACGAACTTCGTCAGCGCGGGCATCTTCAGTTCCGGTGCGACGACCAGGATGCCGATCGCGAGACCGAGGATCGTGCCGATCTTCAGGAACGTCGAGAGATAGTCGCGCGGCGCTAGCAGCAGCCACACCGGCAGCACCGATGCGACGAAGCCGTAGCCGATCAGGATCCACGTGAGCTGCGTGCCCGTGAACGTGAACCACGCGGCGAGCGTCGGCGAATCGTGCACGTGCTGGCCGAACGCGATCGACGCCATCAGCAGCACGAAGCCGATGATCGACACTTCGCCGATGCGGCCCGGACGGATGTAGCGCGTATAGACGCCCATGAACAGCGCAATCGGAATCGTCGCGGCGACGGTGAACGTGCCCCACGGCGAGTTGGTCAGCGCCTTCACGACGATCAGCGCGAGCACCGCGAGGATGATCACCATGATCAGGAACGCGCCGAACAGCGCGATCACGCCGGGCACCGTGCCGAGCTCCATCTTGACGAGATCGCCGAGCGAGCGGCCGTCGCGGCGCGTCGAGATGAACAGCACGATGAAATCCTGCACCGCGCCGGCGAACACGACGCCGGCCAGGATCCACAGCATGCCGGGCATGTAGCCCATCTGCGCAGCGAGCACGGGCCCGACGAGCGGACCGGCGCCGGCGATCGCGGCGAAGTGATGGCCGAACAGCACGTACTTGTTGGTCGGCACGTAGTCGAGGCCGTCGTTGTACTTGACGGCCGGCGTCATCCGCAGCCCGTCGAGCTGCATGACCTTGCTGGCGATGAAACGGCTGTAGAAGCGATACGCGATCAGATACACGCAGACTGCGGCGATCACGATCCAGAGGGCACTCACGCGCTCGCCGTGTGCGAGTGCGATCGTTCCGAACGAGAACGCGCCGAGCAGCGCGACCGCGATCCAGAGCAGGGTACTGGAAGCCCGATTCATGGCGTCTCCTGGTCTCCAATGTGGTTTTAGATGGCGTGCGGCACAGGAGCCGCACACACGTGACGTCGATGCGTCGTGCCGCGGTCTCGCAAAGGCCGCGACGATGGGCCGTAGTATTCCGTGCGACGGGGGCGGCTTACAAGCGGTTAACTACGTATGCGGATCTACGTAGAATTACGTAGATGCCTGTGCAACGTTCGGGCGAACGAATGGGAAACGCGCCGGCCTCGCCGGCGCGGCACGATGTAAAACGGCCGGCAACAGATGTGCCGGCCGCTGGTGCAAAACGGATGAATCCCGCGTCGCGCGCCGCCGTCCTCGCAGCCGGCGCACGTTTACGGGATGCCGTGCTAAGACTGCCGCTCGGCTGCCACGACCGGCTCCGCCCGGCTATCGCGCGCGCCGCTTGCCGCCGCCGGCTTCTCCCAGAACGTCGCGTTCGCGATGCCGAGCGCGACCGGATCGAACGACGGCTCGCGCCCTGCGCGCTTCTGCGCCTCGTAGTCGCGCAACGCCTTGAGCGCGGGCTTCTGCAACAGCACGATCGCGACGATGTTCAGCCACGCCATCAGCCCGACACCGATGTCGCCGAGCGCCCACGCAACGCTCGCGCTCTTCACCGCACCGTACAGCGTCGCGAGCAGGATCACCGCGCGCAGCACGAACGTGCCGGCGGCGCTGCTGCGCGCACGGCTCAGGTAGGCGACGTTGGTTTCCGCGATGTAGTAGTACGCGAGGATGGTCGTGAACGCGAAGAAGAACAGCGCCATCGCGACGAATGCCGCGCCGAAGCCGGGCAGCATCGATTCGACGGCCATCTGCGTATAGCCGGGGCCGGCCTCGATGCCGGCCGCACCCGAGAACAGCGCGCGGCCGTTCGGCGCGATCACGTTGTAGGCGCCCGTGATCAGGATCATGAAGCCCGTCGCCGAACAGACGAACAGCGTATCGACATACACAGAGAAGGCCTGCACGAGCCCCTGCTGCGCCGGGTGCGTCACTTCGGCGGCGGCAGACGCGTGCGGGCCCGTGCCTTGCCCCGCTTCGTTCGAATAGACGCCGCGCTTCACACCCCACTGGATCGCCATGCCGAGCACCGCGCCGAAACCGGCCTCGAAGCCGAACGCGCTTTCGAACACCAGCTTGACGACGCCCGGCAGGCGCTCGATGTCGAGCGCGATCACGACGCACGCAATCAGGATGTAGCCGAGCGCCATGAACGGCACGACGATTTCCGCGACGCGCGCGATCCGCTTCACGCCACCGAAGATGATGAGGCCGAGCAGCAGCACGAGCACCGCCCCGGTAACGGGCTTCGCGATGCCGAAGGAGTTCTCGATCGCGGACGAGATCCCGTTCGCCTGCACGCCGGGCAGCAGCAGCCCGCATGCGAACACGGTCGCGATCGCGAACGCGATTGCGTACCAGCGGATGCCGAGCCCCTTTTCGATGTAGTACGCGGGGCCGCCGCGATACTGCCCTTCGCGCCGCACCTTGTAGATCTGCGACAGCGTCGATTCGACGAACGCGGTGCTCGCGCCAAGAAACGCGACGAGCCACATCCAGAACATCGCCCCCGGGCCGCCGAACGTGATGGCCGTCGCGACGCCCGCGATATTGCCGGTGCCGACGCGCCCCGACAGCGACAACGCCAGCGCCTGGAACGACGACACGCCTTCCGCCGATGCCTTGCTGCCGCGCATCAGGCGCAGCATCTCGATGAAGTGGCGAACCTGCGCGAAGCGCGTGCGCAGCGAGAAGTACAACCCTGCGGCAAGACAGAGAAAGATGAGCGCGGGGCTCCAGATGACACCGTTGATCGAATCGACGAGTTTTTCCATAAGGCGTTTCTGTTGATAACGGAAGATGGCGCGTGGCGGAGAGTCGAATCCGTTACGTCCACGCGCGGGTGGCTCGACTACGGGCGGATCCGACCTTGCCTTTCATTTATATTACATTCTTTACGGTTTTCTTCGGAATCGGGGTGAGCCCCAAGCCGCGCGTCACGTCGAGTCACGTCGATTGATCCGCTCCGGCGAGCCACGTACAGTGTTCGCCTGTCCCTCCTGCCAGAACCGCCATGCCGATCGGATTTCAGAAGATGAACGCAAACGGCGATGACTTCGTCATCGTCGACCTGCGCGGTCAGGATCAGGATCACGCGCCACGCATCGACCGCGCCCTCGTGCGGCGCATGGGCGACCGGCACAACGGCATCGGCTTCAACCAGCTCGCGGTGGTGTCGGACTGCGACGACGCGGCCGCCCGCGTCGCGTTCTGGAATGCCGACGGCTCACCGCTCGACACCTGCGGCAGCGCGACACGCGGCGTCGCGTGGCAACTGATGCGGGAAACCGGCATGGCGTCGCTCGTGCTGCGGACCGGCCGCGGGTATCTCGTCTGCTCGAGGGAGGCGAACGGCCTGATCACCGTCGGGATGGGCACGCCGCTCACCGGCTGGCGGGACGTGCCGGTCGCCGAGGCGCTCGACACCCTCGCGCTGCCGCTGCCCGGCGCGCCGGCCGCCTGCAACATGGGCAACCCGCATTGCACGTTCTTCGTCGACGATCTCCGCATGATCGATGTCGCGGCGCTCGGCCCGGCCATCGAAACGCATCCGCTGTTTCCGCAGAAAACCAACGTGCATTTCGTTCAGGTCGTCGATCGCACGCATATTCGCCTGCGCATCTGGGAGCGCGGCGGCGGCGTGCCGCTCGGTTCGGGATCGTGTTCGTGCGGTGCGGTCGTCAACGGCATCCGGCGCGGGCTGCTCGACGATACGGTACGGGTGACATGCGACGGCGGCGACGTCACCGTTCGATGGGACGGTACCGGCAGCGTGTTCCTGAGAGGGCCGGTCGCGTTCGGTTTCGACGGGGTGTGGGTAGACGGAGAGAAGCCGGCGATCTGATCGCCGGAATGGGCGGCATTCGCGGCGTGTTGCGGATCACCACGCCGATTCGCGCGAGCTCGCATGGCGACCGACGGCCGGCGGTCGCCAGCCCCGGCGCAACGCGCGCCGGGCTGCGATACATCGAATCGACGATCAGTGCTTGTCGTCGAGCTTCTTCGGCTTCGGCGGCGACGGCACCTTCGCGTACTGGAACGCCGGCGTCGCCTTCAGCGCTTCCTTCGTCGCGCCCGGCAGGTAGATGTTGCCCTTGCGCACGTCGAGCGACGCGATCGGCACCGCGACGTCATGCGCGGCCACGCCGAGGAAGCCGCCGGCCGACACGATCGCGGCCGACACCGAGCCGTCCGGCGCGACGATCAGGTCGCGCACGGTGCCGACCTTCTGGTTGTCGTCGTTGTACACGGCCTTGCCGAGCACGCTCTTCTTCACGCTCCAGCCTTCGAGCAGCGCCTGCGATTGCTCGACGGTCACGCTGATCGGCTGCGCACCCGCGATCTGCGCGTGTGCGCTGACGCTCGAGGCGAGGACGGTTGCTGCGATGAGGGTCTTGTAGAAAGCCATGCTGTTATGCACTCCGGTGAATTGTTGTCGGTATCGGCGGCCGGCCTCGCCGCCTCCGTGCGCGCGAGGCTGCGCACCGGCCCATGTTAGCGCCACTCGTGCAACGCTGCATCGGACGCGATGACGCAGCCCGCGTCACGCGTCACGCGTTGCGCGACCGCGCGCGCCGTTGCCGCACGGCGTCGGCCAGCACGTCGAGCACCGGCTCCGTCTGCGTCCAGCTCAGGCATGCATCGGTGATCGACACGCCGTACTTCAGCGGCACGCCCGGCTTCAGGTCCTGACGCCCGGCCTCGAGATGGCTCTCGACCATCACGCCGACGATCCGCTGCTCGCCCTGCGACAGTTGCCGTGCGAGATCCTGCGCGACATCCACCTGCCGGTCGTGCGACTTGTTCGAGTTCGCATGCGAGCAGTCGACCATCACCTGCTCGCGCAACCCGGCCTTGCGCAGCACCGCGCAGCACGCCTCGACATGCTCGGCGTCGTAGTTCGGGCCCGTCTTGCCACCACGCAGGATCACGTGCGCGTCGTCGTTGCCGCGCGTCTCGAAGATCGCGGCCATCCCCATCTTCGTCATCCCCATGAACGCATGGCTCGCCGCGGCCGCGACGATCGCGTCCGACGCGACCTGCACGCCGCCGTCCGTGCCGTTCTTGAAGCCGATCGGGCAGCTCAGGCCCGACGCGAGCTGGCGATGGCTCTGGCTCTCGGTCGTGCGCGCGCCGATCGCGCCCCACGCGATCAGGTCGGCGATGTACTGCGGGCTCAGCAGGTCGAGGAATTCGGTCGACGCCGGCAGGCCGAGCGCGTTGATGTCGAGCAGCAGCTGCCGCGCCGCGCGCAGCCCTTCGTTGATGCGGAAACTGCCGTCGAGACGCGGATCGTTGATGTAGCCCTTCCAGCCGACCGTCGTGCGCGGCTTCTCGAAGTAGACGCGCATCGTGATCAGGAGGTCGTCCTTCAGCGCATCGGCGGCAACCTTCAGGCGGCGCGCGTAATCGAGCGCCTGGTCGTGGTCGTGGATCGAGCACGGGCCGACGACCAGCAGCAGCCGGTCGTCGCGGCCGTGCAGGATGTCGCCGATCGCGCGGCGCGTATCCTCGACGAGCGTCTGCGTGCCGGCCGGCACCGGCAGCTCGTCCAGCAGCAGCGCCGGCGAGATCAGCGGGCGCACGGCGCCGATGCGGACGTCGTCGATACGCGTGGTGTCCTGCGTCGCGTCGGCGCTGCCTACCTCGCGATCGTGGGAAGGATTGTCGAGGTTCTGCATGGTGATTCTCCGGGGGACGTCTGAAATGATGGGCAGCCTCGATTATGGCACCCGGAGAAGGCGGCACAGAGTAACGGCGGGGGACCGCGGGCGCGTGGCAACCGCCGTCACGCGACCGGCGTCGAGACGTCGAAAAAAAGGGCGACCGCCAGCGGGTCGCCCGACCATTCATCCGGTCGTACGTCGCTGCGTCTAGTGCAGCGTCTCGGGCGCCAGCGAATTGCTCGGCAGCAGCGACGTCAGCCAGCAATTGCTCGGTGCGGTTTTCCCGTTGAAGCGGTCGTAGAGCCAGGGCAGCATCCCGGCCACCCACGGCACGATCGCGCCCGCATGTTCCAGCGGATACTCGGTGTACGTGACCGGCGTGCCGCTGGCGCAGAAACTCTGCGCCAGCGCGCGCACGTCGTACGCGAGCATCACGCCGTCGCCGACCTGGCTGCTGAAAGTGCCGTCGAGCGCACCTGCCGTGCCCTGGCCGATGAACATCGGGATCGTCGGCGATGCGGCCAGCCCTGCATTCACCTTGTTCGCATACGTCACGTACGCCGGGATGCTGTTGATGTCGTTCGCGTATTGCGGCTTGAACAGCGTGCTCCAGTGCAGGCCCGTGTACTTCGGCAGGATGTACGCAAGCGACTGGTTCTGGATGTCCTTGAACACGGCGACGCCCGTATCGCTGAGATACGGCGTCAGGTCGAACGCATAGCCGCGCGACAGCCCGGCCAGCGCGGCCGCCGCAACGCCACCCCACACGATGCTGCCGTCGACGTAGCGCAGGTTGTGCGCGGGATCGACCAGCACGCCGCCTTCCGCCGCGCCGACGAGCTGCTTGTTGATGTCGGGCGCATAACTCGGCGCGAGCTGCACGGCCCAGTTCGTCGCGATTGCGCCGCCCGAATAGCCGATCATCGCGACCTTGCTCGACGGATTCAGGCCCGTCGACGGCGTATTGAGCGCCGCGCGGATCGAATCGAGCGTCGTCATCCCGTATTCGGGGCCAGCCGCGAAGTCCGCCGTCTGGCCTTCCGTATCGGGCACGATGATGTTGTAGCCGAGCAGCAGCAGCGTCGACAGCGGGATCGACTCCGCACTGTAGAGCAGCGTGCCGACGTTGATGACCTTGGTCACGTCGCGATCGCCGGCGATCACCTGCGACGGCTCGTCGTACGGGTTCAGCGAATCGTAGGCCGACTGGTACGAAATGGCCTGGCCGTTGCTGACCTGGCTGCGGATCACCGACGTCACGTTGACGACGGGCTGGTTTTGCGCGTTGTTGGTGCGGTACAGCAACTGCTGCGCGGTCACGGCGGTCGGGATGCCTGCGACGTGATAGGTGACGTTGCGCGTCTTCAGCACCGTGCCCGGTGGAATCGATGCCAGCGGCGTGGCGCCGGTGTATGTGTAGAACGGATCGGACACGGTCGGCGCGGCGGCGCCGGCCGGCGGTGCGGCAATGGCCAGCGCGGCGCACACGGCGGCCGCGACGGTCATGAGTCGTCTGGAGGACATGGGTGGGGGCCCCTGGGATAACCTGCTTTCATCGAAGGAAGTTCGGCGGTATTGCAGACCATCGTGCTTGCCGCATCAAAACCGTTTCCATGCCATCGACTGTCTCCTGTGAGTAAATGATCCGGCCTGTTCTGAATCCGACATTTTAGTAGGAGTACAAACCGGATTAATTGAAGCACAACGTGGACACGTTCGATGGGCGTTTTCGATTGTTTGAAGGTAAACGTCTAAAACCCTGGCCGATCGACGCGAACGCACCGGCCGTTCGGCCGACTGTTCGCGTGTCGCCGAAGTACCGTACGATCACGTCTGTCCGGTAACGAAGCGGCCCGTGGTGCGACACCGGACACACCGTGCGCCGCCTGCCTGCAACCCATCGTTCCCTGCCCGACCGACACGCCACGATGACCGTATCCGAACTGCTCCGCGCCATCCGCCAACCTTACGCCGACCTGCTCGCGAAAGCGGCCACGCAACCGTCGGCGATCGTCGAGCCGGCCTACCGGCAGGCCGACGGCGCGCTCGCCACCGAAGGGCCGCTCGCGCTGCCGTGCCGAGCCGACACCATCGCGGCCGAAGGCGAAGCGGCCGGCCAGCCCGTGATGATCGATTCGACCACGCAGCTGGATTTCGAACCGTTCGAGTTCAATCTCGAAACCGCGGCCGTGTCGATCCGCCCGTTCGTGTGGGACTGGGCCGTGATCGAGGCCGACGGTCTCGACGAAAGCGTGGCGGTCGATGCGTTCAAGACGTGGTTCCTCGCGTGGTTCGATGTCGACGACGACAACGAGCCGGCCGAAGACGGGCTGCACGGCATCGTGCACTACCTGTCGGAACCGGTTCGCACGGAACACGGATGGCGCGTCAACGCGGATCTCGGCTCCGCACCCGAGACAGCCGTCGAGGATCTGCTGTTCCGGCTCGTCGATGCGGGCGCTTCGCGGATCAGCGTTGGTTGACGTACCGTTTCAGTTCTCTCACGCCATCATGAAAAAAATCCTCGCAGCCGTACTGCTCTGCGTGTCGCTGCCGGCACTCGCCAAGGTGTCCACCGAAGTGTTCTGCTTCAAGTCGGATGGCGACAAACCCGTGCGCTTCGAGATGCGCACCTACTACGACGATGCAGTCAAATGGTCGGGCGGCATGGTCCGGTACGCGAACGCGAAAACGGCACTCCCGTTGGTGATCGAACATGAAGAGGACGAAGTGCTCGCGGAAGATCGCCCGCATCAGTACACGACGACCTGGGTCGAACTCGTCGACGGCAGGATCAACGGTCGGTACGAAATGATGAGCCAGGGCGCGATGATCTATTCGATGACCTACACCGCTGCGCGCACCGGCAAGAAGACGTCGTTCGGCCGCGCACTGGATGTCGACGCGTCCGAGCGAACCGGGTGCCGCTGGTGATGCACCCGGCAAGCTGTCGTTCGCCGTGTCGGGGAACGACCATGCGGCGGGAGCCTGTCCGGGGCCTCTGCTCGACGCGCCGTTTGCGGCGCGCGAGCCGATCGTGAGATCGGATGGTGCGCGTTATCTCGTGCCGGGCGTGAAGCTGAAGTCACGCGGCGGTGCACAAGCACCGCCGCCATCTGCGTCAGGACGCGTCGCCTTGCGCGTCGACGTCGATTCCCAGCTCAGTGGCCATCCGCTGAACCAGCGCACTCAGCCGCGCCACTTCATCCGCGAGGCGCTTCTGCTCGGCCTTCAGCGCCTCGAACTCGGAAGGCGGTACCGAATCCGCGCCGCCGGCATCCGCGCTCGCGAAGTCGGCCACGTTCACTTCGCCGCACATCAGGTGCATCCAGCGGTTTTCGCGCGCGCCCGGTGCGCGTGGCAGCCGGATAACGAGCGCCTGCGCGCGCGCCGCGAGTTCGTCGAGGAACGCCTCGACCGACGAGATATCCGCGAAGCCGTGCAGGCGTGCGCTGTTCAGGCGCAGCTCGGCGGCCGTCTGCGGGCCGCGCAGCAACAGGATCGTCAGCAGCGCGATCGCCTGGCTCGGGATGCCGAGCACGCGGTTCATGTTGTGCTCGAAACGCGGCACGCGGCTGCTGCTGCCCTCCATCACGAGGCTCAGGCGCTTCAGCTCGTCGAGCGCGGTCGTCACTTCGTCCTCGCTGACGCTCATCACCGGCGCGCGCGCGGTCTTCTGGTTGCAGCCCGCGGTCAGCGCGTTCAGCGACAGCGGGTAGGTATCCGGCACCGTGTGCTGTTTCTCGACGAGCACGCCGAGAATGCGGGCCTCGAGGGGCGTGAGTTCGCGAAGGGCGCGTGGCGTGGGCGTATCCGGCGTGGTGTTCATGAGTGGCGTCGCAGCGTGCAGCAGGTGAAGGGAAACGATCGCGGCCCGTCCGGCATCGCGCACGGGCGAGCCATATGATAGCTCGCGACGCGTGGCCCCGCGCCGCGCGCTGCGCTGGCGCGCGCACTTGCCGCAGCCGGCTTTCGTCCAACCTGTCGGCGCGCCCGGTACTGCGCGGCGCCGCGCGGCGATGCATGCGCGCACGCCCCGGCGTTTGCGCGATGCGCGTGCCGGCGCTACGATATGCGTTCACCCCGATATCCGTGGCGCCGCTTGCGACTATATTCGCACGCCGGTTCCACGCATCGTCCGTCCTTGGCGTGCTGCCGCCACGCATGCCCGCCGCTCGTCACCACCGCTCACCCCTTCACCGGTTCACCGCCATGACTGCATCCTCTTCCGCGCACGTGCGCGCCATCGTCACCGGACACACGCGCGGCCTCGGCGCGTCGCTCGCCGAACAACTGCTGCTGGAGGGCGTCGCCGTGCTCGGCGTGTCGCGCAGCCGTCATCCGTCGCTCGCGTCGCAAGCCGGCGACCGCTTCTCCGAAGTCGAGATCGACCTGTCCGATTCCGCGGCCGTCGCAACCTGGCTCGCCGGCGACACGCTGCGTCGCTTCGTCGACGGCGCATCGCTCGTGCTGCTGTTCAACAACGCGGGTATCGTCGATCCGATCGGCCCGCTCGCCGCGCAGGACCCGGCGATCGTCGCGCGCGCGGTCGGCCTGAACGTCGCGGCACCGCTGATGCTGTCGGCCGCGCTCGCGCAGGCGGCCTCGGCCACGACCGAATGCCGGATCCTGCACCTGTCGAGCGGCGCAGCCCGCAACGCATACGCGGGCTGGAGCATCTACTGCGCGACCAAGGCCGCGCTCGATCACCATGCACGCGCAGTGGCGCTCGACGCGAACGGCGCGCTGCGGATCTGCAGCGTCGCGCCAGGCGTCGTCGACACGGGCATGCAGGCGACGATCCGCTCGACCAGCGAAGACCACTTCCCGATGCGCGAAAAGTTCGACGAGTTGAAGTCGAGCGGCGCGCTCGCAACGCCCGAGGCGGCCGCGCGGCAACTGATCGGCTATGCGCTGAGCGACGCGTTCGGCGCCGAGCCGACGGCCGACGTGCGGAACCTGCCGGCCCGATAAGCTGCAAACGCGGCCCGTCACCCTCCGAGCCGCTTCGTCCAGTCTTCGACCTGCCGCTCCGTCCGGCGCTTTTCAAGCATCTTGCGCCAGCCGGGCGGCAGCAACGGCACGTCGCACAGCGCAGCGAGCGCGGCCATGTCGAGCGTGCGCCGGTACAGCACGTCGAGCACCGCCGACAGCGGCCATTGCGGATACGCGCGCTCATGCAGCGTCAGCACTTCGCCCGCCTCCACCCAGCCTTCCTGCAGCACACGGTAATACCAGCCGGTCCGGCCGCTCTGCTGCACGAGCGCGGCCATCCGCGGATGATCGAAGCGTGCGTTGAGCTTCCAGCACGGCTGCCGCGACTGCGTCACCTGAAGCACGGCACGGCCCAGCGTGAACACGTCGCCGAGACAGACGTCGCGCTCGGTCACGCCTTGCGTCGACAGGTTCTCGCCGAATGCGCCCGGCTGCGCGAGCACGTCGCGCGCGCCGATCTGCGCCGACCACCACGCATAGTGGTCGTGGGCATAGTGGTGAACCGCCTTGTCGGGGCCGCCGTGATGCCGCGCATCGGCCTGCTCGTCGCCGGAAAAGCCGAGCGTACCCAGCCACAGACGCGCATCGACCGGCTGCTTGTCGATCGCGCTCGCATGCGGCGTGCCGGCCAGCGGCCGGCTCGTGCCGACCCGCACCGCGCCGATGGCGGCCGCGATCGCCGGCCGTGCGTGATCGCTCATGCCGCGACGCCGTCCGGCAGTGCCGCGAGCAGGCGTTCGAGTTCGCGCGTGCGTGCGTCGCCCAGCGGCAGCAGCGGCTTCCGCGGCTCGCCCGCGTCGAAGCCGCGCAGCCGCAGCCCGGCCTTCACGGTCACCGGCAACCCGCCGTTGACGATGAACTGCAGCAGCGGCAACTGCGCGTGAAATACCGACCTGGCGCGCGTCAGGTCGCCCGTCCGCATCGCGTCGACCAGCGCGAGCGGCAACGCGGCATTCAGGTTCGGCGCGGCCGTGCACCATCCGGCCGCACCCGCGGCCAGCGCGGCGAGCGCCATCGGGTTGCTGCCGTTGTAGAACGGGATCGTCCCGTCGCTCAACTGCGCGAGCCGATGCATCCGGCCGATGTCGCCGGTGCTCTCCTTGACCATCGTCACGTTGTCGACGGTCCGGCAGATCGTCGCGATCAGGTCGGGCGACATGTCGACGCCGCTCGTCGCCGGGTTGTTGTACAGCATGATCGGGATGCCGATCGCCTCGCCGATCGCGCGATAGTGCGCGACGATCTCGTCGTTGCCGAGCTTCCAGTACGACACCGGCAGCACCATCACCGCATCGGCGCCGGCCTGCTCGGCAAGGCGCGCGCGGCGCACCGCGCCTGCCGTGGTGAGGTCGGAAATCCCGACGACGGTCGGCACGCGCCGGCGCACCGCGCGAATCGACGCGATGGCGACCGCCTCCCATTCGGCATCGGACAGGTAGGCGCTCTCGCCCGTACTGCCCAGCGAGGCGATCGCGTGGACGCCGTCGGCGATGAGCCGCTCGATCAGCGCATCGAGCGCTGTCAGGTTAACGCCGCCATCGGCGGAGAACGGTGTAACCGGGTAGGCAATGATGCCTTGCAACAGGATGGACACGATCTGTATTCCTCAATGATTGTCGGGCGAGGTGGGATCGACGCACGCATTCATGCGACGCAATCCCGATGCGTACGCAGCGCGCGACGGGCGTAATAGTCGAACGTCACCGCGTCGCGTTTCGGCTTCGAAATCCAGTCGTGCGCCTCGCGCGCCAGTGCCGCCGGCACCGGCCTGATCTCGCCGGCGGACATCGCGAGCAGTTGCAGCTTCGCGGCCCGCTCGATCAGCAGCGCGAGCATGCAGGCTTCCTCGATCGTCTTGCCGACCACGAGCTGGCCGTGATGCGACAGCAGGATCGCGCGCTTGCTGCCGAGCGCCTTCGAAATGATCTCGCCCTCCTCGTTGCCGACCGGCACGCCCGGCCAGTCCTTCAGGAACGCGCAATCGTCGTACAGCGGGCAGGTGTCCATGTGCGACACGACGAGCGGCTGCTCGAGCATCGACAGCGCCGCGACATGCGCCGGATGCGTGTGAATGATGCAGTTCACGTCCGGGCGCTCGCGATAGATCCACGTATGGAACCGGTTGGCCGGATTCGGAATGCCTTCGCCGTCGACCACGTCGAGATCCTCGTTGACGCGCAGCAGGTTCGCGGCCGAAATCTCGTCGAACCCGAGCCCGAGCCGCTGCGTGTAATACGTGCCGGCGTCGCCCGCGCGGCAGGTGATCTGCCCGGCCAGACCCGAGTCGTGACCGGCGTCGAACAGGATCCGGCACGTGAGCGCGAGCTTCTGCCGCGCGGACCAGCCGCTGTCGCCCACCTCGTTTTCAAGCCGCTGCTCGGCCAGCGCGACCAGCGCTTCCTTCGTCAAATTCAGCGTTTCCGCCATGTTCGCCTCCTGACTGGATCGGGTTCGCCGCGCCGTCCGCGGTCGTTTCCCCGGCATCACGAGACACACGATACATCATAGGACACTTTGTGTCATGCGTTACAATCGGTTTTTCGAAGGACACCCGGCGCCCCATGACGATTCGCCTGAAGCTGCTCAGAAAACAGAAGGGCTGGACGCTCGATGTGCTGGCCGACGAGACAGGCCTCACCAAGAGCTACCTGTCGAAGGTCGAGCGCGGCCTGAGCGTGCCGTCGATCGCGGTCGCGTTGAAGCTGTCGAAGGCGCTGAGCGTCGACGTCGAACAGTTGTTCTCGGAAAGCCACAACCGCGAGCTGATCACGGTCACGCGCGCCGGCGAGCGCACCGCGATGGGCGCGGCGGCCGACCGCCACGCGCACCGCTTCGAAAGCATCGCGGCCGGCGTCGCGCCGAAGAAGATGCTGCCGTTCGTCGTGCACCCGCCGCACGAGTTTGTCGCGTCGACGTTCCGCGAGCACGAAGGCGAGGAATTCCTGTTCGTGCACAAGGGGCGCGTCGAAATCGAATTTCCGAACGAGACGGTGCAACTCAAGACCGGCGATTCAGTCTATTTCAACGCACTCATCCCGCACCGCACGCGCAGCCTCGGCACCGCGCAGGCGGAGATCCTGGTCATCGTCAGTCACGACGACTAGCCTCGTCACTTCTTCGCGCAAGGACCCCCGATGGTCACCAAGGCCACCGCCCCGTTCCAGCAGATCAAGACGCTCGTTCGCCAGAACGTCGAGTCCGGCGACTGGCGCCCCGGCGACCGCATTCCGTCGGAACTCGATCTCGCCGCGCAGTTCGGCGTCGCGCGCATGACGGTCAACCGCGCGCTGCGCGAGCTGACCGAGGAAGGCGTGCTGAAGCGCATCGCAGGCGTCGGCACCTTCGTCGACGAGGTGAAGCCGCAATCGAACCTCCTGATGATCGCGCATATTCGCGATGAAATCCGCGCGCGCGGGCACGAATATCGCTGCCGCGTGATGAGCCGGTCGAGCGAGCCCGCGTCGTTCGACGTCGCGGCCGCGTTCGGGCTGCCGGTCAATACGCCGGTCTTTCATGTGGTGTGCGTGCACGAGGAAAACGGCCGCCCGATCCAGCTAGAGGACCGCTACGTGAACCCGGCCGCCGCGCCCGGCTTCATCGACCAGGATTTCCAGGCCGAGCCGCCGTCCGAATACCTGTACAACAACGTGTCGCACCACGAACTGGAAATCGAGCACGTGGTCGACGCATCGCTGCCGACCGTCGAGCAGGCGCGGCTGCTCGACATGCGCGCCGACGAGCCGTGCCTCACGCTCACGCGCCGCACCTGGACGGACGGGCTGCCCGTCACGTTCGTGCATTTCCTGCATCCGGGCAACCGCTACCGGCTCGGCTCGCGCTTCAAGCCCGGTGCCGGGCGCCACCCGACCTGACCTTTATCACCCACGAAAAGCACACGGCGGCCGTTTCGCGATGAAACGGCCGCCGTGTTCGTGACTGCACGGCTCAGATCGCGCCAGCCTGCCCCGCGCCACGCGACCACACGACCGGAAACAGCGGGTGGTCGAGCGCCGCGCCATCGGCCAGCTGTTCCGCGAGCCCGGGGAACTCGGGGGACGTCTTCCAGCGGCGCGGCGCGTGACGAATATCGTCGCCGACGAAGCGGATCGAGAACGCGCGCCGGCGGTTCTGCGTGCCGCCTGATGCGTGCAGCGTGAGCATCCGGAAGCACACCATGTCGCCGGGCTCGAGCGCCCAGTGGCGAATCGGGAACGCCGCGCGGTCGGCTTCGATGTCGGGCAGGTCCGCCAGGCTGCCTTCCGGGAACCACTTCGCTTCCTTGTCCATGAACGTGCGCGGCATCAGCCACGGCCCGAGATGCGAGCCCGCCACGAATTCCAGCGTCGATTCGAGCGGCACCGGATCGACCGGAATCCACATGCTGACGTTGTCGTCGCCCTCGATGTTGTAGTACGGCTGGTCCTGGTGCCACGGCGTGCGCTGCCGCGTGCCGGGCTCCTTCACGAGCAGGTGGTCGTGATGCAGCCGCACGTTCTCGGTCCCCATCAGCGCGGCGGCGACCGACGACGCCGGCGAGCGCACGATGAAGTCGCGATACGCGTCGTTGTGCTGCCAGTTGCAGAAATCCTCGAAGAACCAGCCGGGATCGTCGGGCTGGCTCGCCACTTTCGCGCGCTCGCTCGGCTGGGCGAGATTCGCGTCGATGCCGGCGCGCAGCGCGGCCACTTCGTCGGGCGAAAAGATGCCCTTGATGCAGACCGCGCCTTCCTCGCGGAACGCGGCGATCAGTTCGGGCGTCACGGCTTGCGCGACGCGGTCGTGGATAGTCGTCATGGTGTGCCTGTCGATGGAATGAATCACGGAATCACGGTGCCGAAGTCAGCTGCTGCTTCGTGCCGTAGATGTCGAAGTCGAAGTATTTCGCGGCGATCTTCTGGTAGGTGCCGTTCGCGCGGATCGCGACGATCGCGTCGTTCAGCCGCTTCTTCATCGCGTCGTCACCCTTGCGCACGCCCATCGCGACGCCGTAGCCGGTGATGCGCGCGTCAGTCACGTCGGGGCCCGCGAACGCATAGCCCTTGCCGCGCGGCGTCTTCAGAAACGCGTAGCCGGCCTGGGTCTTGTCCTGGAAAGTCGCGTCGAGGCGGCCGTTGACGAGATCCTGGTACACCTGGTCCTGGTTCTGGTACGAGACGATCGTCACGCCCTTGGTCGCCCATTCGGCCTTCGCGTACGTCTCCTGCGTCGTGCCCTGGTCGATCCCGACGCGCTTGCCCGCGAGCGACGCGGCGGTCGGCAAGAGCTTCGAGCCGACCGGCGCGACGAGCGCGCCCGGCGACGCATACAGCTTGTTCGAGAAGTCGATCTGCTTGAGCCGCTCGTCGGTGGCCGTCATTGCGGACATGATCACGTCGAACTTGCGCGCGCGCAGCGCCGGGATCATCCCGTCGAAGCCCTGCTCGACCCACACGCACTTCGCACGCAGCTGCTCGCAGATCGCATTGCGCAGGTCGATGTCGAAGCCGGCGAGCGAGCCGTCGGGCTGCTTCGCCTCGAACGGCGGATACGTGGGGTCGATACCCCAGCGAATCGTCGACGTGTCCTGTGCGAACGACGCGAGCGGCGCGAACGCCAGCGCGGTAACGAGGAACTTTGCAGTGCGGTTCATGGCGTGTCCTTGAAGGTCTCGACGCGGCGGGCGACGCCGGCGTCCGGTGGAGGCGCCGCGCCGGGACGCCGGCACGGTGCGCGAAAGACGGGACTTCGATGAAACTGCGATGCAGTCTAGACCACTCGATTTTCGAGCGCAAGCGAGGGAATGCGGGGAGGTAGCGGATTGAGGGGAGATGGGGGCCGAAAAGGTGGGGAGACGCTTGATTGATGGTCTTTTTGCGGGATTTTCGGGTGTTTACCCTGCGAGATGCAGCGCCGCCACAGATCGCGTTTTTCCGGATGTTCGCGAAAACTGGATGTCTATACAGGTGACCGCGGCAATGCTTTGCCCGATGCTCATTCGACCGGATGGGCAATGCACCCTATACCGCGATGGCATTTTTCAGCGACGACAGTTCGCCTCGAAATGCTTACATCGGGAAGCACTGAATCGTCGTCGGGAGGTCCCCACGCAACTCCATGAAATCGGTCAGGCCGTCGCGAAACGGCGTGCCGAACTCGACCTCACGCAGACACAACTCGCGAAGCTCGCCGGGTTGTCCCGCCTGACCGTCAATCAGCTCGAAGCCGGCAATGGTCGAGGGATCTTCACCTGTATCGTGAAGTATGGGTCTGACCGCGGCGCGGTCCCGCCCGGTTGAAACCTACCGCGCCCCCGCCGCCACCAGCACCCGCTCGATCGCGCCGTACCCGCGCTGCCGCGCATGCTGCAGCGGCGTCACCCCGTTCGAATCGGCCAGATCGACGTTCGCGTGCCCGTCGACGAGCAACTGCACGATCCGCACGTAGCGCTCGCTGCCGTCGCCGAGCATGATCGCCTCCAGCAGCGCGGTCCAGCCGAGCCGGTTCACGTGGTCGACGTTCACGCCCGCGTCGATCAGCGTGCGCACCGTCTCCACATGGCCACGCTCGGCCGCCGGAATCAGCGCGGTGCCGCGATACCGGTTCGTGCTGCGCAGATCGGCGCCGTGCGCAAGCGTCATCCGCAGGATGTCGAGATAGCCGCGCGCGCCGGCATACAGGTACGGGCTGTCCTGGATCGCGTCCTTCGCGTTGACGTCCGCGCCCGCGTCGATCAGCACGCGCGCCGCGTCGACGTGATTGCCGTGCGTCGCGATCAACAACGCGGTACGGCCCTGCCCGTCGCGCGAATCGACCTGCGCGCCGCGCTCCAGCAGCGTACGCACCTCGCCCGCGTCGCCGCGGTCGGCCGCGCTGCGCAGCCGGCCCTCGGGCGCACCGCCGTCGGCGGCAGCCACGGCCGACGTCAGCGTGGTCAACGCAAACGAGCCGATGATCGCGATCCGTTTGAATAACATCCCGTTTCCTCCTTGCGCGCCGCGCACGCCGATGCGCGGCCGATGCAATGCGTCAGGCGCCGGCACGGCGCCACACGACGCCGCGCCGGGTCCGGCGAAACCGCGATTGCCCGCGGCGTCCGGCCATGTTAAAAGTCGTCGCACGCATTTGGAAATGAAATGTTTGAATCCGCAAAAGTGCAGAAATGAATAGACCCCTGTTCGACATCGACCTGTTGCGCGCGCTCGTGATGGTTGCCGACTGCGGCAGCTTCACGACGGCCTCCGCACGCCTGCATTCGACGCAGTCGACGGTCAGCCAGAAGGTGCGCCGGCTCGAGGAAATCGCCGGCCACCGCCTGCTCGACCGAGGCACGCGCGACGTCCGGCCGACCGACGCGGGCGTGACGGTGCTCAGCTATGCGCGGCGCATGCTCGCGCTGAATGACGAAATGCTGGAGGCGCTGTCGGGCGCCACGGTTGCGCTGACGATCCGGCTCGGCGTGCCCGACGATTTCGCGGCGGGCCGCACGACGCATGCGCTCGCCGCGTTCAAGCGCGAGCATCCGCAGGTCAAGCTCGAAGTGATGTGCGGGCTGAGCCGCGACATCAGCGCCGCGTACGACCGCGGCGAACTCGACCTCGTTTTGATCAAGCAGCGGCGCGACAGCCGCGAGGCCGTCGTGCGCTGGCCCGAAAAGCTGCGCTGGATCGACAGCGCGACGCATCCGTCGATCGATCTCGACCCGGTGCCGATCGTCGTGTTTCCGCCGCGCGGGCTTTACCGCGACGACATGATCAAGGCGATCGAGGAGCGCGGCCGCCGCTGGCGGATCAGCTTCACGACGTCGAGCCTGAGCGGCATCCAGGCGGCCGTCGCGGACGGGCTCGGCATCAGCGTGCTGCCCGCGCGCGTGGTGACCGACGAGCACGTCGTGCTGACCGCGACGCAAGGTTTCGCGCCGATCGAGCACATGGACATCGCGATCCTGCACCGGCCGACGGCCGACCCGATGGTCAGCGAACTGACGAAGACGCTCGCGGCGATGCTGGAGCACGAGGAGCAGTAGGAAAGCGAAGACCGAATGCGCCAAGGGAACGGACGGCGCAACGCCTCGGGCACGGCCGATGCGATGCGATCGCGGGGGCATCGGCACGGCCGCGCGCCCGATCCCCGTCAGAACATCGTATTGCCGTTCGCGGCCTGCTCGGGCACCGGCTGGTTGACGTCCCAGTGCTCGACGATCTTGCCGTTCTCGAGCTTGAAGATGTCCATGATCGCGCTGCCGCGCGTACCCGGTTCGCGCACCGCGTGCACGTGCAGGATCACGTAGTCGCCATCGACGAACGAGCGCTTGATCTCGCTTTGCGACTGTGGATATTTGTCGCGCAGAAAGGCGACGAACTTGCGAAAGCCGTCGGGGCCGTCAGCCGCATTCGGGTTGTGCTGCACGTAGCGATCGCCGACATACGCGAGCGCGGCATCGGCGTCCTTTTCGTTCAGGCCTTTCTCGTAGAACGCGAGCACCGTCCGCCGGTTGGCTTCCTGCTGCGCGTCGGTCGGGCCGGCCGCCGCCGCATGCGCGGCCGTCACGGCGAACAGGGCCGCCGCCATCCATCGTGCGGCCCGTGCCGCTGTCGTGCGTCGCATCGTCGTCTCCCCGGAAATCCGGCTGAAAACCGGATCATACCGGGGCGACGCCCCACTCAGACGAGTGCGCCGTTGCGCGCGACGATCTTCCCGGACGACACGACGAGGCGTCGCACCGGCCGCGCGACGACGGCCTCGGCGAACGTCAGCGCATCGACGAGCACGACATCCGCGCGACTGCCGGGCTGCAGCCCGTAATCCGCGAAACCGCAGCCGCGCGCCGCGCTGTGCGTCACGCAGTCGAGCGCGACTTCGAGCGCATCGTCGCGGCGGAAATCGTTGCGCATGCCGATCAGCATCGCGCGTTCGAGCATGTCGGGCGAACCGTACGGCGACCACGTATCGCGCACGCCGTCGTTGCCGCCGATCACCGTCACGCCCGCCGCGCGGCACGCGACCACCGACGGCACCGGCACCGCCGCCGGCGCCGTCGTGACGATGGCCACGCCGAGCTCGGCCATCCGGGCGAGCAGCGCATCGCGCTCGCGCTCGGCGATATCGCCGAGACAGAAGCCGTGGCTGATCGTGACCATCCCCTGCATGCCGTGCGCGGCCGTGCGCTGCAGGATCAGGTCGAGCGAGTACGCACCCATCGACGCGCGCTCGTGCAGGTGGATGTCGAGCCCGCGGCCGTGGCGCTCGGCGATCGCGAACAGCACGTCCACCGCCTCGACCGGATCGCCTTCGATCGCGCACGGGTCGAGCCCGCCGAGCAGGTCGGCGCCGGCGCCGAGCGCGTCGGACAGCAGCGCGTCGGTGCCCGGCCGCTTGAGCACGCCCGATTGCGGAAACGCGACGATCTGGATCTCGACCTGCCCGCGCAGCGTCTCGCGCGTCGCGAGCACGCCGTGCAGATGGCGCAGCCCGGCTTCGGTATCGACGTCGACGTGCGTGCGAATGCGCGTCGTGCCGGCCGCGAGGAATGCGCGTGCCAGCGCGAGCGACGCGGCGCCCGCGTCATGGCCACTCGTCGCGCGGTAGTGGCGTTCGTTCTCGATGCGATCGACGAGGCGCGGCCCGACCTGGTTGCGATACCACGGCATTCCCCAGTGCGTCTTGTCGAGGTGCGTGTGGCCTTCGACGAGGCCAGGCAGCGCGAGCGCGAGCGCGCCGTCCTCGATCGCGCAGCCGGCGGGCGCGTCGAGCGACGGGCCGACGCGCGCGATGCGGTCGCCTTCGATCAGGATGTCGAGCGCGGTGTCGGCGCTCGTGCGGACGTTGCGGATCAGCAGGTTCGTCATGTCGGTTCCGGTGTGGTCGGTCAGTGCGAAGCAGGCACGGCGCATGCCGTGCCGCCGGTCATCAGGTCAGCGCGTGAAGCGCAGCGACGGGGCGAACGGCGCACCCGTATCGCTCTCGCCGCGGCGGAATACCCAGCGCTCGGCCGGGACGCCCGCGACGGCCGCCGCCGCATTCGGCGCGCGCACCGCGACGAAGCTCGCGTCACAGCCGACCGCGATGCCGTAGCGTTCCTTGCCGATCGCGCGTGCGCCGGCATGCGTCGCCATGTCGAGTGCGACGCCGAGCGCTTCGTCGGTGTAGAAACCCGACCGGTAGCCGACCATCATCGCGCGCTGCAGCATGTCGCCGTTGCCGTACGGCCACCACGCGTCGCGGATGTTGTCGTTGCCCGCGAACACGTGCACACCCGCATCGCGCAGCTGCTGCACCGGCGGAAATGCGCAGTCGCCCGGCGCATTCGTCAGGATCGACACGCCTGCTTCGGCCAGTGCCGCCGCGGTGCGCTGCACGTCGTCGTCGCTCACCTGGCCGAGCGCGTACGCATGGCTCACGTTCACGCGCCCGCCGAGCCCGGTCGCGCGCGTGCGCGCCGCGATCCGCAGCAGTTGCGCGATGCCGGTTTCGCCCGGCTCGTGCAGGTGGATGTCGATCTTCGCGCCGCGCTTCTCGGCGATGCCGAACACGATGTCGAGCTGGCCGTCCGCATCGCCGTCGAGCGTCGTCGGGTCGATCCCGCCGACCACGTCCGCGCCTTCGCGCACGGCTGCGTCGAGCACCTCGGCCGTGCCCGGGCACGTCACGACGCCGGCCTGCGGAAACGCGACCAGTTCGATGTCGACGATCCCGCGCCATTGCTCGCGCGCGGCCATCACGGCCTGCAGGTTCGACAGGCCCGTCGTCGCATCGACGTCGACATGGCTGCGCATCGCGATCGTGCCGAATGCGGCGGCCTGCGCGATCAGCGCGTTCGCGCGCTCGACGATCGGCGGTGCAGCAGCGAGCTGGCGCTTCTCGACCGCGAGCCGCTCGCGCAGCGAGCCGACCGGCTCGTGCGGCACCCAGCGATCGCCGACGAAGCTCTTGTCGAGGTGGATGTGGCCGTCGACGAAACCGGGCAGCACGACGCGGCCGTCGAGGTCGATCGTCTCCGCACCGGGCGCGGCTGCGCACTCGGCGCCGATCGCGGCGAAGCGGCCGTCACGGACGACGAGGTTGACGGGCTGGCCGCCGGCATCGACGGCGTTGATGAAGAAGCGTTCGGTCATGGCTTGGAATGTGGGGCGGTCGCGGCGCGCCACCGGCGCGGACAGGGGAAGGAACCGCAGCCGGCGCGGCGCGACCCTTGGCAGGGAATGCGGCCACGATATCGGACGCTGCCGCCCGAGGCCAATTAAATGTCGCGATGCCGCGCATTCGATTTCGCGATGTGCGGCGCGCACGCCCGCCGGGCCTGGCGCGGCGACGGGGTTCGATCGCAGGGGAGGCGACGGAATCGCCGCCTGAAACGCGCGGGCCGCCTCACCGTCGCGCGGCCGGCCGGAAGCCGTCTCGCGCCCTTGTCGGGCATGGCTCGAACACCCCGCCCGGCTGGCGATTTACGCGGCAACAGACTTTACACGTTGTTACCCGGCCGCACCGGACGCGCATCCGGCCATTCCTTATACTCACGCCGAGTTCGCCACCCATCCGGGAATCAGTCGGCGGACACGTTGCCGATGCAGGAAACATCATGATGCGCATGCCTTCCACGAAGACCGTTCTGTTCGCCTCGCTCGTCGCCGTGGCGGCGCTCCCGCTGACCGCCTGTGTCGCGCCCGGCTACTACGGCGCGCAACCGGGCTATCCACAGCAGCAGCAATACGCGACGCCCGGCTACGCGCAGCCCGCGTACTCGCAACCGGGCTACGTGCAGCAGCAACCGGCGTATCCGAACCAGGCGCCGCAGCCGTATGATCAGTATGGCAACCAGTCGCAGTACGGGACGCAGCCGTATGACCAGTATGGCAATCAGCAACAGCAATACGCGAACCCGTACGGCGCGCAATACGGCACCGTCGCGAACATTCAGCCGGTCAACGGCTCGGTCGGCCCGTCGGGCGTGGCCGGCACCGTCGTCGGCGCACTCATCGGCGGCGTGCTCGGCAACCAGGTCGGCCGCGGCCATGGCCGCGATGCCGCGACCGTGATCGGCGCGCTCGGCGGTGCGGTGGCCGGCAACCAGATCGGTCAGCAGATGGGCGCCGCGCAGGGCCCGAGCAGCTACCGGATCGACGTGCAGGTCAGCGACGGCTCGATGCGCTCGTTCGACGTGCAGTCGCCGGGCAACCTGCGTCCGGGCGACCGCGTGCAGATCAACGGCAATCAGCTGTCGCGTTATTGATGCCGGTTGCGTGCGCGCGACCTGATCGCGCGCACGTCTCACGTCCCCCCTTTCGTCACGCCAGCATGGCTGCGTGACCGTCATGCGCACGGGCACACCGTTCCGGCGCCGCCGGCATGCGCAATGCGCCGAACAGCGCCACGCGACATCCGGATTCCCATTAGGATGAGGACGATGCATCCCGCGGCGACAGCAGCGCGCGCCGGCATGCACGACCCTCAACCGGAATTCACCCGATGACGATCACGACCCGCCTGCTCGATGCGGCCGACGCCGCCCGCTTCCAGACCGTTCGCCTGCGTGCGGTCGACACCGCGCCCACGTCCTTCCTGCCGACGCTCGACGAGGAATCGCAGGTGCCGGTCGACGAATTCGCGACGCGCATCACGCCGACCCACGAACGTGCCGTGTTCGGTGCGTTCGACGGCGATACGCTCGTCGGCATCACCGGCGTGCGCCGCGATGCGCGCACGAAGATCGCGCACAAGGCGACGATCTGGGGCGTGTTCGTCGATCCCGCGTATCGCGGGCAGGGCATCGCGCAGACGCTGCTCGAAAGTGCGACCGGGCATGCCGCGCAGGCGTGGCAGTGCAAGCAGCTGATGCTGTGCGTAAACGAGGTCAACGGCACCGCGGAGCGGCTGTATGCGTCGCAAGGGTTCGTGCGGTTCGGCACGGAACCGCGCTCGCTGTACGTCGATGGCAAGTTCTACGACGAGCACTACATGGTCAAGACGCTCGCGTAACGCGTTCACGTTCGCTCGCACTCGCTTTTGCCGTTGACGTTGCGTTCGCATGCATCGACCGACCACCCCGCACGCGAACGCCCTTGCGCGCTCACCTCATTGCATCACCGCTTGTCGGTGATCGTCGTGTTGACGGCCTGCCCGGCGATCGTCACGTTCGTCAGCGTCATCGCGTTCACGTTGAACGCATAGATCGGCCCCGGCGACGTGACCGTCGGCGTGCCCGACGCGACCGGCGTGCCGAAGTCGCAATTGCTGATCGTCACGCCGGAGATCGGCTGCACCGCAGGCGTGGGCGGCGTGCCGTTGTAGTCGAACGCGACGGGCCCCTGCGCGACGATCGCCTGGAAGCACGACGCGGTCACGCCGTTCAGCGTCACGTTGCTCGCCTTCACGTCCGAGATCGTCACGTTCTGCACGACCGGCGGACGCGTGCGCACGGCATCGTTCGCCGGCTGGTAGTCGCAGTCGAACGTGACGATGCCGCCCTGCGCCGCGGACGGATTCCCGGCCGACGGCGTCACGACGCCGAGCGGCACGCTCGCGTTGACCGGGCTGCCCGCGAGCAGCGCGCTCCCGTAGCCGCCGCCCTTCAGCGTCACGCCGTTCGGCAGCGTGACGCCCTTCACGTGGAAGTCCTTCACGTAGCCGCCGCGGTTCATGTTGGTCTTCACGCGAATCGCGATGTTCAGCGGGTTGGTCTGCCAGTTCGCGTTCAGCATCGACAGGTTCGTCGCGTAGATCTGCTCGACGCCGCCGCCCATCTCGCTGCCGAGCGTGATGCCGCCGTGCCCGCTGTTCATCGTGCAGTTGCGGATCAGGTGCCGCTTTGCCGGACCGTATTCGGTGTCGCGGTCCTTGCCCGACTTGATCGCGATGCAGTCGTCGCCGGTGTTGAACGTGCAGTCCTCGCACAGCACGTCGGTGCACGCGTCCGGATCGAAGCCGTCGTTGTTCGGGCCGATGCTGTTGGTCGTCACGCCACGGATCACGACGTTGCGGCTCGCGGTCGGATGGTGCTGCCAGAACGGCGTGTTCTGCGTCTGGTAGTTCGCCATCAGCACGTTCGTGCAGCCGATGAATTCGACCATGCACGGGCGCAGGTAGTGACCGAGGCCGAAGATGCGTTTCTCGACCGGCACGCCGGCCTCGGACAGCGCGGGCAGGTAATTCTGGTCCTGCTGCCACGGCGTGACCGGCGACGTCAGCAGCGAATAGAGCGCGTCGGGAATCGCGGGCGCGACGATCCGCAGATCGACGTTGTTCGGATTCAGGTACGCCTGGCTCGGTACCGACGCACCCGCGCCGTACGCGCCCGACGAGCCCTTGTAGGTCCACCAGCAGACGCTGTTCGCGCCGCTGCCGGAGAACGGCGTCATCGCCTGCCCGTTGAGCACCGAGGTCGGGCCTTCGCCCGTCAGCGCGATGTTCGTCGCGTTGCGCGCGTAGACGGGCGCGCCGTAGTTCAGGCAATCGTTCGCCTGCCAGCGGCTGTAGTACAGGCGGCCGTTCGCGCCGCAATCGACCGGGCCGTCCTTCGCGTAGTCGGCCGGGTTCGGGCTGAAATAGATCGTGCAGTTCGCGCTCAGGTGGAACGTGACGTCGCTCTGCAACACGATCGGCCCCGCGCAGTACCAGGTGCCGGACGGCACGACGACCCGGCCGCCGCCTTCGCGCCGGCACGCGTCGATCGCCGCGAGGAACGCCGGGCGCGAATCGAACGCGCCGGGCGCGGTCGTCAGTTCGGAACCGGGGCTGACGGGCGATTTCGCCACCGGGTACAGCGACGTCTGCGCGACCATCGTGCAGGGGCGCGCACCGTAGTGCGTCACGTCGAAATCGCGCCCGCGCCGGGCGAGCCGCGACACGTGCGCGAGCGACGCGGCGATGCGCGCCGCCGCGCCATGCTCGCCCCACACGAGATCGACCGCCGACGTATTGGACATGGGGCCTCCGGCCAGCGCCCGGGTCGCCGCGGACGGTCCACCGAGCATGGCGCCGCCGGCGAGTGCGCCGGTCCAGCCGATGAAGGCGCGGCGCGACACCCGCTTCGACGAGGGCGACAGGGTGGACGAAGACGAACGGCGGCGGTGGGCGGCCATGGGCGCTCCTTCAGTGTAGGGGGTATCGATGCGCCGGGCGGCGGATCACTATTCATACGTCGTCGTACTACATCGCGCAGTCTAGTCGCGACCTGCACGGAACACGTATTTGTCGTTTACCCTGTTTTCACTGATTTCATGCCATGGATGTGTGCGCACACTCACATTTGGAAATATCGCTTCAGAGATATGTTGTCGTATGTTTATGCGCAAAAAGTTTGACTGAAAATCCCCGGTGGGCGATGTCCACCGGGGTGATTTCCCTATTCGCCTGCCGCCGCGGCGGCCCCCGCCGCCGGCTCGCGTCCGGCTGAAGCCGCCGGCTCGAACACCAGCACGAGGTCACCGCGATAACGCCCGCTGGGTGACGCCGCGTCACCGGCGATCGGCGCTTGTGCGCTGATCTTCACGTTGCGGGTTTCGTCGTAGCCGTCGAATCCGTCGTGTCCGCGGCTCACCAGCGTGATCGGACGAGCGGCGCCCGGCGTGATGTCCGCCTTGCCTGCGCCACCCGTCATCAGCACGACCTTTGCGTTAGCCATGTCTTCGTGGCCGTTCGACAGCCGCAGCGGCTGCAGCAACATGACGTTGAAGTCCGGATACGTCGTGCGCACGCGGATCGGCAGCGTCGCCGTGAACGTCTGTTGCGTGCCGTCCGCCGCGGTCAGCTCGACCACGTCGTACGCGGTGTTGTCCGGCTTCGACGCGAACAGGCTGTCGCCGATATGCGCGGTCAGCGTGATTTTCTTGACGATCATTTGTGGCGACGTCGGGCCTGCGTGTGCGATGCCGGTCAAGGCGCTGCAGGCGACGAATGCGGCGAGATGGGTTCGGATTTTCATTGTGTTGCCCCGCATGCTGGAAAGTTGGAATCGGGCGCCCGAACCCGTCCCATCACCGGCCAATCCGGGATCCAACTATCCCGAAATTAGCCGGCAATATCCCCGTCGAATTCGCTGTGCCCAGCCGGGTACGCGCGCGATCGAGTCGGCCGGAGTCGATCGCATCCACCTGCCGGGTTCGCGCGCCGGCCAATACCGGCCTGCTCGTGTGAACCCGTCGCGCCACGGCATGCAACAACGATAGGCCGCGAAAGACCCGTTAAACATTCATGGAAACCTTCACGTCCCGGTGCGTCTTTCATTCACCTGTGCCATCTTGAAATCAAACTGGACGCACCGGCGAATCCCCGCCACCCACCCGCCTCGGTAGTTCCGCGTCTGTTCAGCCCCCTGCCGCCCGCGCTATCGTTTCCCCTTCTTCACAGCCCAGGAGCTGCCTTTGCCTTCCCGCCACGGAGTCGACCTCATCCGCGCCCGCGCATTGTTCGATCGCGAGCGCCAAGCGTTCACCGAAGCCATGCCGGTCTCCCGCGCCCTGTCCGCGGAAGCATCCGAGCACTTGCTGTTCGGCGTGCCGCTGCACTGGATGCAGGACTGGTCGACACCGTTCTCGCTGTATGTGAAGGAGGCGCGCGGCGCAACGTTCACCGACGTCGACGGCCATCGCTACGTCGATTTCTGCCTCGGCGATACGGGCGCGATGTTCGGCCACGCGCCCGAACCGGTCGCCCGCGCGCTCGTCGAACAGGCCACGCGCGGCTACACGACGATGCTGCCGAGCGAAGACGCCGCATGGGTATCGCGCGAACTCGCACGCCGCTTCAGGCTGCCGGTCTGGCAATTCGCATTGAGCGCCAGCGACGCGAACCGCTTCGTGCTGCGCTGGGCGCGTGCGGCCACCGGCCGCAACACGATCGTCGTGTTCAACGGCTGTTATCACGGCACGGTCGACGACGTGTTCGTCGATCTCGTCGACGGCCGCCCGGTGCAGCGCGACAGCCTGCTCGGGCAGTCCTACGATCTGCTCGCCAACACGCGCGTCGTCGAATTCAACGACCTGGCCGCGCTTGAAGCCGCACTGAAGGACGGCGACGTCGCGTGCGTGCTCGCCGAGCCCGCGATGACGAACATCGGGATGGTGCTGCCCGACGCGGGCTTCTGGGACGCCGCGCGTGAACTGACGCGCCGCTACGGCACGCTGCTGCTGATCGACGAGACGCACACGATCAGCAGCGGCCCCGGCGGCTACGCGGTCGCGCACGATCTCGAACCGGACATGCTGGTGGTCGGCAAGCCGATCGCCGGCGGCGTGCCGTGCGCGGTGTACGGTTTCAGCGCCGAATTCGCGGAACGCGCGAAGCAGGCCAAGCTGAACGCGCCGCCCGGCCATTCGGGCATCGGCACGACGCTCACCGCGAACATGCTCGCGATGCATGCGATGCGCGCGACGCTGGCCGAAGTCGCGACCGACGCCGCGTATGCGCACATGTTCGAACTCGCCGCGCGACTGGCGACGGGCCTCGAGCAGGCGATCGCGAAACACGGGCTGCCGTGGTGCGTGACGCGCATCGGCGCGCGCACCGAATTCCAGTTCGCGCCCGTGCCGCCGCGCAACGGCACGCTGGCCGGCGCGCAGCTCGACAGCGAACTCGAACACATCGTGCACCTGTACCTGCTGAATCGCGGCGTGCTGATCACGCCGTTCCACAACATGATGCTCGCGTGCCCGCAGACGACGGCCGACGATGTCGACCGGCTCGTCGCGCAGTTCGACGCGTGCCTGGGCGAACTGGTGTGACGTGATGTGATGCACTGCGCGTCCGGTTCGCCCGCGGCGGCGCTGCCGGACGCACGCCCGGCGCTGCTTCCGCAGATCAGTCGGAGCGCGCACTCACTTCCAGCGCCACGCGCAGCGTCTCACGCGTATCGCCACGGCTACTTCGGCAGATCCGTGGCATCGACCTGCGTGCCGGGCACGCCTGCGGAGCGCGCACTCACTTCAAGCTCGTCGCGCAGCGCCACACGCGTGTCGACGCCGCCCGAGACCGGCCCCGACGCCCGCCCGCCATCGAGCGCCGGCAGGATGTAGCCGTTCACCATCCGCCGGAACAGCTTCACGTTCTCCGCATCGCGCAGGCCACCGTCAATCGGCAGCACGCCCGTCATCACGATCACCGTGTTGCGCTTCGGCAGCACCGTGATGAATTGCCCCTTGAAGCCCATCGCGTCGAATTCGGGCTCGCTCTCGACGATGTTGTTGATCCACCAGTAGTAGCCGAAATGCGGCGACACACGCGGCGCCGTCATCTGCGCAATCCATGCCTGCGGCACCACCTGCCGCCCCTGCCAGCGCCCACCGTCGAGCACGAGCATGCCGATCTTCGCCATGTCGACCGCGCGCAGCCGCAAACCCCAGCCGGCCGACACGAGCCCCGTGCGATCCGCGCGCTCCCATGTCGCGCGCTTCATGTCGAGCGGGGCGAACAGATGCGCCTGCGCATAACGCTCGACGGGTTCGCCGGCCGCCGCGCTCAACATCGCGGACGCGAGGATCGGGTTCACGTCGGTGTATTCGAACGCGGTGCCGGGCGCGACCTTCGGCGCGGCCGAAGCAGCAAGCTTCAGCCGGTCGGGCGCGGTGTAGTAGATCGGATCGTCCTTCGGGCTGAAGTCGTAATGCAGGCCGCTCGACATCGACAGCACGTGCTTCAGCTCGATGCCTCGCTTGTCCGCGAGCGCGCCGCCGAGGTCGGGACGCCACGCGGCGAGCCGCGCGGCCACCGGCTCGTCGAGATGCACGGCGCCCTGATCGACCAGGATGCCCGCGACGAGCGACGTCACGGCCTTCGTCACGGAATACAGCTCGTAGGTCGAATCGCGCGACGCCTTCGCGCCGTAGCGCTCGAAGATCAGCTTGCCGTCCTTCACGACGAGCAGGCTGTACACATCGAGCTTCTGCTCGCGGATCCAGCGCGACAGCTCGACGAGCTTGTGCGAATCGGCGCCGACGTCCTCCGGCGCAGCGGCTTCGATGCCCGTTTCATGCAGCGGCGGCCGTGCATCGGCCGCGTGCGCCGCCGACATCGTCGGCACCGGCGCGAGCGCACCGCTGCCGATCAGCAGCGTTGCAAGCCGCGCGAGCAGCCGGCGCATGAAAGGCACGGCGCGCGATGCGGGCCGTCGCGAACCGGGCCATGCATCCGGATTGGCGATCATGTTCGTTATCCTCATCAAATCTCCGGCGCATCGTTGAAGGCGGCGGCCGTGCCGGGCACGCCCTTCGTCTCGCGGCTGCGCGCCAGCTCGTCGCGCAGCGCCTGCGTCGTTTCCGCGCGCTCGACCGGCGGCTGCGCCGGCGTGAGCGCGGGCAGGATGTAGTCGCTCACCATCCGGCGATACAGGTTCAGGTAGGTCGCATCGCGCAGCCCACCGTCGGTCGGCAGCAGGCTCGTCATCACGACGACCGCGCGCTGCGCGGGCAGCACCGTGATGAACTGCCCCTTGAAACCCATCGCGCCGAATTCCGGCGTGCCGTGTTCGACGACGTGGCTGATCCAGCAGTAGTAGCCGTAATCGGCCGCGGCCGGCGACGGTGTCGTCATCTGCCGCACCCAGCCGGCCGGTACGACCTGCTTGCCGTTCCACTGACCGTGGTCGAGCAGCAGCATGCCGATCTTCGCCATGTCGACCGCGCGCAGCCGCAGCCCCCAGCCGCCGGCCACGGCGCCGGTGCCGTCGGCGCCGCTCCAGCGGTAGTGCGCGAAGCCGAGCGGCTCGAACAGCCGCTTGCGCGCGAACTCGTCCTCGCGCTCGTGCGCGGCGATCGACACGGCCGTGCCGACCAGCACCGGGTTCACGTCGATATAGTCGAACTGCGTGCCGGGCGGCTGCGCCGCACGGCTCGTCACGGCAACTTTCAGCCGGTCGGGCGCTTCGTAGTACAGCGGATCGGTGCCTTCGCGCGTCGTATAGTGCAATCCGCTCGACATCGACATCAGGTGCCGCAGCTCGATGTCCTGCTTGTCCGCGAGTTCACTCGCGAGATCGGGCCGCGCGGCCGCGATCAGCGGCGCGACCTTCGTCGACGGGCCGAGCTTGCCCTCGCCGTCGAGCACACCGGCGAGCAACGCGGTGATCGTCTTCGTCACCGAATACAGCTCGTAGTTGTGGTCGCGCGTGAGGCCGTCGCCGTAGCGTTCGAACACGATCTTGCCGTCCTTCACGACGACGAGGCTGCGCACGTCCATCCGGTCGTGGCGCAGCCATGCCGACAGCCGCACGAGCGGCGCCGAATCGACGCCGACCGATTCGGGCACGACGCTCGGCATGTCTTGCGGCGCACCGCCTGCGGCCAGCGCCGGGCCGCCGCACGAACCGGCGACGATCGCTGCGGCCGCGATACCGCGCATTGCGTGGGAAACGCTCATTCTTGCTCCTGTTGAAACCTGCGCCCGCGGCAGCGCGCGGGCCTTCACCTCAATCGAGACACGGCTTGCCGGCCGGCACGAACTGCCCGCGCCCCGGTTCGGCCGCGAGCAGCCGGCCGTCCTCGACGAGCAGCTCGCCGCGCGAGAAGCAATGACGCGGCCAGCCCGTCACCTCGATCCCTTCGTACGGCGTGTAGTCGACCGCATGATGCAGCGACGCATTCGCGATCCGCACGCGCTTGTCCGGATCCCACACGACGATGTCCGCGTCGGCGCCGACCGCGATCGTCCCCTTGCGCGGATACAGCCCGTACAGCTTCGCGGGGCGCAGCGACGTGAGCTCGACGAACTGGTGCAGCGACAGCCGCCCGTGACGCACGCCGTCGAACAGCAGCGGCAGCCGCGTCTCGAGCCCCGGAATCCCGTTCGGGATATGGTCGAACGAAACGGCCTGCCCGCCCGGATGCTTGCCGCACGGATCGTCGTAGTTGAACGGCGCATGGTCGGACGAGAACACCGAGAATACGCCCTGCTTCAGCGCCTTCCACACGGCCTGCTGGTTCGCCGGATCGCGCGGCGGCGGGCTGCATACGCACTTTGCGCCTTCATAGCCGTGATCGTCATGGCCAAGATCGGCGGCCGTCAGATACAGGTATTGCGGGCAGGTCTCGGCGAGGATCGGCAGCCCGCGCGACTGCCCCCAGCGGATCTGCTCGATCGCCTCCGCTCCCGACACGTGCACGATCAGGATCGGCACGTCGACGAGTTCCGCGAACGCGATCGCACGATGCGTCGCTTCGCGTTCGACCACGGCCGGCCGCGCATGCGCATGGAAACGCGGCGCGACGTGGCCGTCGCCGAGCAGCCGTTCGGTGAGCCAGCCGATGCAGTCCGAATTCTCCGCATGCACCATCACGAGCGCGCCGTGCTCGCGCGCGACCGACAGCACGTCGAGCATCTGGCGGTCGTTCAGCTTCAGGTCGTCGTAGGTCATGTACACCTTGAACGACGTGTAGCCGTTCGCGATCAGCCGCGGCAGTTCCTCGGCCAGCACGTGCGGCGTCGGATCGGCGACGATCAGGTGAAAGCCGTAGTCGACCAGCGCGCGCCCTTCGGCGCGCCGGTGATAGTCGTCGACGGCCGCCTGCAGCGACTGCCCCTTCGCCTGCGCGGCGAACGGGATCACGGTCGTCGTGCCGCCGCACAGCGCCGAGCGCGTGCCGGACAGGAAATCGTCGGCCATCCGCAGCCCGTCGGGCATCGGCTGGTCGAGGTGGCAGTGCGCATCGACGCCGCCCGGCATCACGAGCATTCCGCTCGCATCGAGCTCGCGCGGCGCGCGCGGCAGCCCGTGGCCGAGCATGGCCACGCGCCCCGCGCGAATGCCGATGTCGCACGAGAACCGGTCCGCCGCCGTGACGACGTCGGCGTGACGGATCACGAAATCGAGATCGTTCGACATGGCGCCCGCCTCAGATCACTTCGCCGAAGAGACGGCCCCAGCCCTTCACCTGCCGTGTGTCGTAGTCGGCAAGCTGCAGCGACTTCCACACGACGGTCGAGATCGTGTCGTAGATCGGGATGCCCGTTTCCTCCTCGAGCGCCGGCACCAGGTGCGCGGCATTCAGGTTCGTGCAGAAGATCGAGATCGCGCGCGGGCCGGCCGCCGCGACTTCGCGCACCATGTTGCCGATCTCGTCGCCCGTCACTTCGGAGAACGAGAAATTGACCTTCAGGTTCAGGTGGCGCTCGGCGATGCAGTTCAGCCCCGAACGGCGATAGTTGTCGACGATCTTCGTCTGCACGTCGTCGAGATACGGCGTGACGAGGCCGAATTCGTGCGCGTTCGTCTTCTTCAGGATCTCGTTGAGCGCGAGCACCGACGTGGTGGCCGGAATGCCGGTCGCCGCGGTGATGCGCTCGCACAGCCGCTCGTCGGCCTCGAAGCCGAGCCAGCCCGACGACGTGCCGTTCCACGCGATCACGTCGACCTTCGCGTCGGCGAGCAGCATCGCGGCCTGGATGATCTTGTCGTCGTCGAACTGGCCGAGCGCCTGGCCCGTCAGCGAGATCTCGGTGACCGGAAAGCGCGCGAAGTGCGCTGACACGCCCGGCAGGCCGGCGACCATCGCGCTCGTCAGCGGTTCGAGCGACGTGTTGGAGGACGGGGTGAGCATGCCGAGCAGGGTACGTTTCTTCATGATGGGTTTCTCTTTACCAGTGAATGCAGTCGATGCAAGGAAAGGGGCCGGTCAGACGGGGAGCTTGTTTTCGTAGTCGATCGCGCTGGAGCACACGAGCAGGCCGACGCCGGCCGCCGCGAACACCATCAGCGCAAGGAAGTAGGAACCGGTGAACTGCACGATCGCGCCGACGACGATCGGCACGGTGACGCCGCCGATGTTGCCGCCGAGGTTCATCAGGCCGCCGAGGAAGCCGATCTTGTTGCGCGTGCCGAGCGACGACGGGATGCACCAGTACAGCCCGCACCAGCGCAGGAAGAACAGTGTCGACGACAGCAGTGCGACGCACACGACGGGGTCCTTCACATACGCGACCGAGAAGATCGACACCGTGGCGATCACCGCGGCGATGCCGAACAGCGTGCGCATCACGACGTTCGGGCGGCCGCCCGCGGCCTTCCACTTGTCGGCGATCCAGCCGCCGAGCAGTTCGCCGACGAAGCCGCTGAAAAAGATGATGAAAGTCGAGCCGCCCATCTGCTTGATGTCGAAGCCGTGCACCTTGTGCAGATAGTTCGGCATCCACGTGAGCAGCCCGTAGAACACGCTGTTGAAGCACATCCAGCCGAAGAACATGCACCACACCGAGCGGTACTTGAAGAAGTCGCGCGAACGGCCCGACGCGCCGGCCGGCTCGGCCGCGAGATCGCTCGCATGCGACGCCTCGATGTATTCGGCTTCGAGGTCGTTGACGCCCGCATGCTCGCGCGGCGAGTTGCGGATGTAGTGCCACGCGAGCAGCCCGGCCAGCACGGTGCCGACGCCGGCCACCGCGAACGCGAGCCGCCACGAGCCGAGCACCGCGATCAGCCCGGCGATCAGCACCGCGCCCAGGGCCGCACCGAGCGGCGCGCCGCCGTCGAGCAGCGTGGCGCCGCGGCCGCGCTCGGTCTGCGTCATCCAGATCGCGTTGAGCTTGCCGCCGGCCGGGTAGATCGGCGCTTCGGCCGCGCCGAGGCCGAGGCGCGTGAGCAGCAGCGACGGTGCGTTCGTGCACAGCGCGGCGATCGCCTGGAAGAAGCCCCAGAACACGGTCGCCGTCGCGATCACGATGCGCGGCTTGAACCGGTCGGCCAGCATCCCGCCCGGGATCTGCATCACGGCATAGGTCCAGAAAAACGAACTGAGGATCAGACCCTCCATCGCGGGCCCGATATTGAACTCCTGCGAGATGTAAGGCATGGCGACGGACAGCGACGCGCGATCGACGTAGTTGATCGCGATGAGGCTCAGCATGACGACGAATATCTTCCAGCGAACAGCGGATTTGCCGACCGTCAGGGCGGCGACACCGGAGGTTGAAGACATGGACGGACTCCAGGAGTGAACGAGGATGGTCGGGACGTCGCGCAACGTGGAGCCGAGTATAGGATTAGAAATTTATAATTACCGTTATCGTAAACGCTTGGTTTGATTGATATTCTTATATCACAATGTTGGTGCAGGGTAAGCCCCGATATCGTGATAAGCTCGCACCATCATGAGCCAGACACCCCGCAATCCCCTGCTTCTGCGCACGCGCGGCATGGCCGCCGAGATCGCCGCGCGCCTGCGCGTGATGATCGACGAGGGCGAATTGCCGCCCGGCGCGCGGATCGACGAAAAGGAACTCAGCCTCGCGTTCGACGTGTCGAAAACGCCGCTGCGCGAAGCGCTGAAGGTGCTCGTCGCGGAAGGCGCCGTCACGCATCGCCAGTACATCGGCTATCGCGTCGCGTCGATCGACCTCGACGACCTGGTCTCGACGTTCGAGCTGCTGCACGGGCTCGAGGCGATGGCGGGCGAGTTGCTGCGCCAGCGGATCGGCACGGCGACGCTCGCCGCGCTGCAGGCGAAACACCGGAAGATGGTCGAGTGTCATGAAGCCGGCAAGCGCGTCGAGTACTTCCGGCTGAACCAGCAGATTCATCAGATGATCGTCGACGCAGCCGGCAACCCCGTGCTGTCGGGCATCTATGCGTCGCTGATGTCGAAGGTGCACCGCGCGCGCGGCGCCGCGAACACGGACACGCTGCGCTGGGCCGAGTCGCTGCACGAGCACGAGGACATCATGGCCGCGCTCGCCGACCCCGACCATGCGGTGCTGCCGCAGGTATTGCGCAGCCATTCGGAAAACACCGCGCGCGAGGTGCTCGCGATCCTCGATCGCACGCGCGCGGCCGACGCGCCGGAGCAGCGCTCGGCCGGCGCGTGAAGGCTGCCGACTGACGCTCCGCTAGGCCGCCCGCAACGCGCGCCGCGCCACTTCCGCGAAATACCGCGCGCCGACCGGCAGGATCGCGTCGTTGAAATCGTACGTCGCGTTGTGCAGCGGCACGCCGCCGTGGCCCGCAGCCTCGCCGTTGCCGATGAACACGAAGTTGCCGGGCACCGCCTGCAGGAACGCGCCGAAATCCTCCGAGATCATCATCGGCTGCACGTCGGCATTCACCGCGTCGGCGCCGGCAATCTGCGCGGCGGCCTGCACGGCCGTGCCGACCCATTCCGCGGAATTCACCGTCGGCGCGAACTCGTGCGTGTACTCGAACGTGCACGCCGCGCCGTGCGTGCGGCAGATCCCTTCGCTGATCTCGCGCATCCGCGTTTCCAGCAGCGCCTGCACGTCGCGCGAATAGCTGCGCGTGTCGCCCTTGATCGTCACCGTCGACGGCAGCACGTTGCGCAGCCCGTCGGTCAGGAACTCCGTGCACGAGATCACCGCCTGCTGGCCCGGGTCGAGATTGCGCGACACGATCGTCTGCAGCGCGAGCACGATCTGCGAGCCGATCACGATCGGATCGATGCCCATGTGCGGCCGCGCCGCATGCGTGCCGCGCCCGTCGATCCGGATCACGAAATTGTCTTCGCTCGCCATGATGCCGCCCGCGCGCGTCGCGAACGTGCCGGCGCGCATGCCCGGCATGTTGTGCGCGCCGAAGATCGCGTCGACCGGAAAGCGCTCGAACAAGCCGTCGGCCATCATCGCCTTCGCGCCGCGGCCATGCTCTTCGGCCGGCTGGAAAATGAAGCGCACCGTGCCGTCGAAATCCTTGCGCTCGGCCAGCAGTTGCGCGGCGCCGAGCACCATCGACATGTGGCCGTCGTGTCCGCACGCATGCATCTTGCCGGGCGTGCGCGACGCATGCTCACGGCCCGGCGCGTGCTCGGCGATGTTCAGTGCGTCCATGTCCGCGCGGATGCCGATCGCGCGCTTGGCCGTGCCGGCCGTCAGGTTCGCGACGAGCCCCGTGCCGCCGATCCCGCGATGCACGTCGAGCCCGAGCGTCGTCAGGATGCGCGCGACGTAGTCCGACGTGTTCACTTCTTCGAAACCCGTTTCCGGATACTGGTGCAGATGGCGGCGCCAGGTCTTCAGTTGGCCCTGCAGCATGCTTTCTTCGATTGCATCGATTGCGTCCATTGCGTTCGCCTCGTCGGTCGTCATGTCGTTCAGGCGGCCACCGCCGCGCGGTTCAGCCAGTCGCGCTGCCGCGCGAGCACCGCATCGGCCGTCTCGCCGACGCAGTTCCGGTACACGGACGGCGCCGTCGCGCCTTCCGTATTGATCGCCAGCACGCGCGCGTTCGCGTCGAGCCCGACCTGCCGCGCGAGCGCCGGGTCGCGCATCAGCACCGCCAGGCCCGCCACGCCAGCCGCGCCCGATTCGCCGGCTACGACCGGCACGTCGCCTTCACTGCCGGCCGCGAGGCCGCGCATCGCCTGCACCGCGTCTTCGTCGTCGATCAGCATGAAGTGGTCGATGCACATCTCGAGGAAATCCCACGCGAGCGGCGACGCCTCGCCACACGCGAGCCCGGCCATCACCGAATCGACGCTGCCGGTCGCCTTCGTCGCGCGCCCCGCGAGCGCGCTCTGGTACAGGCAATCGGCCTGCCGCGGCTCGACGACGACGAAGCGCGGCCGCTGCACGCCGTCACGCTCCCACAGATAACTAGCGACGCCCGCGGCGAGACCGCCCACGCCGCCCTGCAGAAACACGTGCGTGAACGGCCGCCCGTCCTCCTGCGCCGCCTGCGCGGCGGCTTCGGCGGCGATCACGCCATAGCCCTGCATCACGTCGCGCGGAATCGCCTCGTAGCCGTCGTACGACGTATCCGACACGACATACCAGCCGTTCGCCTGCGCGAGCTGCGCGGCGCAGACGACCGATTCGTCGTAATTCCCCGCGATGCGCACGATCCGCGCGCCGTATGCCGAGATCGCGCGTTCGCGCTCGGCGTCGACGTTCGCGTGCAGCACGATCACGCACCCGCAGCCGATCGCGCGCGCGGCGGCGGCCAGCGCGCGGCCGTGATTGCCGTCGGTCGCGCTGATCACCGTCAGGTCGGCAAGCTGCGCCGCGTAGCGGCCGGTGACGAGCCCTTGCGGATCGAGATCCTGCGTGCGGCGCAGCCGCTTCACGAGCCGCACCAGCGCGATCGGCGCACCGAGCGCCTTGAAGCTGCCGAGCGGCGAGCGGCACGACTCGTCCTTCACGCTGACGCTCGCGACGCCAAGCCGCGCGGCGAGACCGGGCAGCGCGCGCAGCGGCGTGCGCGCATTGCCGACGAGCGGCCAGTGCGCGAGCCATGCGCCGCTTTCGTCGGCCGATGCGATGTTCATCACGCGACGCAGCGCGTTCGGGTAGGCGGTGCGCGACGCGCGCGGGTTGGCGATCAGCACGGCGGAAGGCTCCTGAGCAGGACCGCGCGCGGGCGGCCTATCGGGTGGGTCGGATCGGGCAAGCGCGGGTTGCGCTCGTCATCGGTTGGAAAATAATATTGCGCACGCCGGTCAACAAAATCGCAAAATCGACCGCCGCCACGCAAAAATTTCTCATTCTTTCGAGGTTTCGCGCCCCATCATGACGACCCCACTCGACGCGTTCGACCGCAAGCTGCTGATGGAACTCCAGCGCGACGCGCAGACACCGCAGGCCGAGCTCGGCGCGCGCGTCAACCTGTCGACCGCGGCCGTGAACCGGCGGCTGAAACGTCTCGCGGAAGACGGCGTGATCGAGCGCTATACGGCCGTCGTCGCGCCGGACAAGGTCGATCATCCGCTGACCATCGTCGTTAACGTCGAGGTCGAGAGCGAGCAAATCGACCAGCTCGACGCGATGAAGCGCGCGTTCGAGCGCTGCCCGCAGATCCAGCAGTGCTACTACGTGACGGGGGAATGGGATTTCGTGCTGATCCTGGCCGTGCGCAACATGGATCAGTACAACGCGCTCACGCGCGAGCTGTTCTTCGCGAACAACAACGTGAAGCGGTTCAAGACGCTGGTGAGCATGAGCCGCGTGAAGGTCGGGCTCGACGTGCCGGTCGATCTCGGCGAATGAGTGAGTGAGTGAGTGAGTGAGTGAGCGATCGCACACATGAAGCGGCCGGCACGCAATCGCACGCGCCGGCCGCGTCCCATCGACGGCTACCTCAACGACAACTGAAGCTCGCGGCCGAATTCACGTCGCCCGAGCCGTTGTAGCGCGCGACCTGCGGATACGGGCACAGCGGCCGCGTGCGTCCGGCGCCCCACGATGCAGGCACATCCGCATTCGGCACCGCGTTCGTCGCGTCGCGCGCGGTGGCCACCACCGCACCGGGCGCCTGCCCCTGCTCGACCCACGCGACGAGCGGCGTCAGCAGGTCGAACTGGTCGGCCGCCGGCCCGCCCGAGCAGTGGTTCATCCCCGGCACCGGATAGAAGCGCGCGAAGTCCGACGCATCGCCGCCGTTCGCCTGCGCGACCTTCGCATACCAGTCGCGCGTATCGTCGAACGAGAACACCGGGTCGCCCGTGCCGTGATAGACGAGCAGCTTCGCCCCGCGCGCCTTCAGTGCGGACAGGTTCGTCTCGTCCGGCGGCGTCATGAACGTCCACGCGGATTGCGTGTACGTGCCGTTCGTCGCGAAGATCGCCGGCGCATCGTTGTCCATGTCGAAGTCGAGCGCGAAACCGGCCAGGTTGGCGAGCGTCGCGGCGGTCTTCGGCGGCGTCATGAACGTGAACGCCATCGCGGCCGGATCGAGCGTGATCGAATTCGACTGCTTCCACGCGGCCCAGCCGCTGCCGCCGATGCCCGGATCGTACGGAAAGCCCGCGTAGAGTGCCGTGCCCGCGCTGTTGCGTGCGCCCGTGAACACGTTCTCGAGCGCGGTCTTCTGCGCCGGCGTCAGACAGGCGCCCGTGCGCGTGCCGTTCGCGCAGGTCGGAATATCGGCATCGACGCTGAAGTGCGCCTGGCAAGCGGCAACGTCCTGCACCATTCCGTCGGCCGCGCCGTCGAGCGCATCGCATTTCTCGAGGATCTTCGCGCCGACGAACTGCCGCTCCGCTTCGGTGAAGCCGCTGCGGATGTCCGGCAGCCCGTTCGTCCCGGTCGCCGATGCGATCTTCGCGAACTGCTGCGCACCGTACATCTCGCCGATCGCCGCCTTCGGCAGATGAAAGCCCGGATCGCCCGCGATGATGCCGTCGTAGTCGGCCGGGTTGCGCGCCGCCGTGACCATGGCGTGACGGCCGCCGTTCGAGCAGCCGTCGAAATAGCTGCGGTCGGGCGCCTTGCCGTACGCGAGCCGGATCACCTGCTTCGCCATCGGCGTCAGCGCGTCGACCGCGCCGTAGCCGTAGTCGATGCGCGCCTGCGGATCGAGGCCGAACAGCGGATTCTGCGCGGCACTGTGCCCGGAATCCGAACTGATCACGGCGAAGCCCTGGTTCAGCGCATCGTTCAGCGGCCCGCCGCCGCCGATCTCGCCGGTCGCGGTCACGACGTTGCCGTCGAGCCCGCCGTTCGCCTGGTAGAAGAAGCGGCCGTTCCACGCCTTCGGCAAGCGCATTTCGAAGCCGATTGCGTAGGTCTTGCCGTCGACCGCGCTCACGCGCTCGTTCATCTTCCCTTCGATCACGCAGTGCTCGGCGATCGGCTTGCCGGCCACCGTCAGCGCGCCTGCGGCCGCGGTCGTCACCGACGTGAACGACGTGTTCGCATACGCGAGCTTCGCGGCAAGCGCGTCGCAAGTCTGCGCCATGGCGGCCGGTGTCGCGGCGCTCAGGTGTGTCGGCGTGGAACTGACCGAATCGTCGCCGCCGCAACCGGCGAGCATGGCCGCCGCGGACAGCGGCGCAATACAGAGGAATGCAGATTTTCTGTTCAAGATATCTCCCGTTCGTCAGGCTGCCGGATCAGAACATGTGCCGCACGCCGACCATCGCGCCGAGCTGCCCCATCCCTTCGCCGGGCGTCGTGCCGGCGCCGCCGCCGCTGACCGCGTAGCGCGCATGCGCGCTGTTCCACAGATACGACGATTGCGCGTAGACCGCCGTGCGCTTGGTCAGCAGATAGGTCGCGCGCAGCGTGGCCATCGTCGCGCGCGTGTCGTGCGCGCTGTTGACGATCCGGTAGCCCTCGCCGTCGACGACGAAATCCGGCTTCACCGCATACGACGCGCCGACGAAGAACAGGTCCGAATGCGCGCCGGGCGCGGCCGGCGAACCGGTCGACACGCGGCGCCCGATCCAGCCCGCGCCGATCCGCGCGCCGGCGGCCTGCGCATAGGCGCCCACGTGCGTGCGTGCGTCCTTGCCGCCGCTGCTGGTGAAGGCGACCGGCGCGATGCCGTCGAAGAAGTTCGCGGCCGCGCCGGTCCCGCCGCGCTGCTCCTCGTACGACGCCGCCGCACCGAAATACGCGCTGTCGTACTTGAGCATCACCGACCAGTCGCGGCACTGCGTGGCGTCGCCCGGCACCTGCCCCGCGCACGTGCCCTGGCCCGGTGAGTTGCCGGTGCCCGCGCCGTCGCGGCCGAACGAATACGCGGCGCCGAGCGTCACGCCGCGATAGGTGCCGACGTAGGTCACCGCGTTGTCGGCGCGGCCGTTCGGCACATACGCGTCGAGCGAGCCGAGCCCGTAGATGTCGGGGCCGATGATGTCCGCGCCCTGCAGCGCGAGATAGGTCATCGTGTACTGGCGGCCGAACGCGAGCGTGCCGAAGCCGCCCTTCAGCCCGACGAATGCCTGTCGCCCGAACAGCCGGCCGCCCTGCCCGAGATCGCCGCCGCGCACGTTGAAGCCGCTTTCGAGCGTGAACACCGCCTGGTAGCCGCCGCCGAGATCCTCGGCGCCGCGCAGCCCCCAGCGCGACGGCAGCTCGCCCGTCACGCCCGGCATGCGCACCACGTGGTCGCCGGCCGCGTTCGCATGCGTCACGAACTCGACGCCCGTGTCGATGATCCCGTACAGCGTCACGCTCGACTGCGCGTGCGCGCCCGGCGCGGCGAGCGCGCAGCAGGCGCCGGCGGCCAGCAGGCCGTTCCTTGTCTTCGTTTTCATGTTGTTGCGTCTCCAGACCTTGGTGAGTGGCGCGCTCTGACGGCGCGCATTGAAAAACGCCAAACCTCAGTCGCCCGCTTGCGGGCGGCGAATCAGCACCAGCGCGGCGACGGCCGCGACGAGCGTGACGGGGATGCTCGCGCCGATCACGACGGGCGCGCTGCGGCCGGCGGCGAGCAGCGTCGCGGCCGCGAGCGGCCCGACGACGGAACCGAGCCGGCCGACTGCCACCGCCGTGCCGACGCCCGTGCCGCGCATCGCGGTCGGGTAATAGATCGCCGCGAGCGCATACAGCACCGACTGCCCGCCGACCACGAACATCCCGGCCGCGAACGCGGCCGCCGCGAGCGATGCGAAGCCGGGCGCGGCCGCGAGCGCGGCGAGCGACAGCACGATCCCGACATACATGCCGCCGACCACGCGCGACGCGCGCATCCGGTCGAGCGCCGCGCCGATGCCGAGCGCGCCGAGCCCCGCGCCGACGTTGAACGCGATCTGCACGAGGCCGACGTGCTCGCGATCGAGCCCGCGCGCGGCCATCAGCGACGGCAGCCAGTTCAGCAGGAAGTAGAGGACGATCAGCGTGCAGAAGTAGCTGACCCACAGCGCGACCGTCGACGTCGTGCGGCCGTCGCCGAACAGCGTGCGTGCCACGCTCGCGCGTGCGGCCTGCGTGCCGGCGACGTCGAGATACGCGCGCGACTCCGGCAGGAACCACACCAGCAGCGGCACGAGCAGCAGCGGCCCCGCGCCGCCGACGTAGAAGATGTGCCGCCATTCGGTATCGCCGGCGAGCAGCACGCCGATCAGCGACGCGATCACGCCGCCGAACGGGATGCCGCAGTACATCGTCGCCACCGCGCTGCTGCGCGAGCGCGGCTCGACCGCTTCGGACGACAGCGCGATCAAATTCGGCATCGCGCCGCCGAGCCCGATGCCGGTGAGCACGCGCACGACGACGAGCATCGCGAAGGTCGACACCTGCGCGGTGGCGATCGACAGCAGCCCGAACAGCGCGGCCGACGCGATCAGCACGCGCTTGCGGCCGATCCTGTCGGCGAGCCGACCGCCGAGCATCGCGCCCGGCAGCAGCCCGAAGGTGCCCGCGCTGAACGCGATGCCCATCTGCGATACGGAGAGCCCGAATTCGCGCGCCATGCGCGGTGCGGCGACGCCAACCGACTGCAGGTCGAGCCCTTCGAGAAGGGCGATCGCGAAACACAGTGCGAGCGTGGTCGCGACCGTGGGTTTTTCAGCAACGTAAGTGTTCATCCTGTCTCCTGTCTCCGGTCGGCTGGAGTGAGTGCTTCAGCACAGCCCCATGCACCGCATTCCCGTGTCTTGTCTTGTAGTCGTTCGCCCTGCAACGACCGCCGCGCGCCGCCGCCGGCCAGTGGCGAAGCGGCGCGCGAGTGTCGTCCGAACGGCCGCTTTTATCAGGCAGCCTGATTCACTGGCCGCAAGAATGCCTGCCGGTCACATGGCCGGCCGGTCGTTACGCCTGCTTGTCCCTGCTCGTCCCTGCTGACTGCTTACGCGTAAATCACGTCGGGATCGCGCCGCGCCGGGTCGTACAGCGCGTCGACAGTTGCCGCACGATGCTTCTGCACGGCCGCCTGGTTCAGCGAACCCTTGTCGGTCGCTTCGCCGAGATCGAGCGACGGCGGCGTGTCCATCAACCGGATGCGCGCGACGAACGTCGATCCGCCGCTCGCATGCCGGTTCAGCGCGGCAAGCCACGCCGCGAACGCCGCGCGCACGGCCGGCGCGCGCAGCACGTCGGCGACCGGTGCGTCGGCAGCAAGCCCCGCCAGCGCACGGCACGCATCGACACGCGGAAACACCAGCAAACCGATGTCGTCGCGATTGATCCCGGTGACGACCACGTCCTGCACGTACGGCGCCCCGCTCGACACCGCGTTCGCGCGCAACGGCCCGACGCTCACGAACGTGCCGCTGCTCAGCTTGAAATCCTCGGTCAGCCGGCCGTCGAACAGCAGCCCGAGTTCCGGCCGCTCCGGATCGGCAAACACGCCCGCGTCGCCGCTACGGTAATAGCCTTCGTCGTCGAATACGTCGCGCGGATCGACGTCCGCGTGCCAGTAGCCGCGCATCACGTTCGGCCCCTTGAAGCGCAGTTCGAGCTTGCCGCCGCACGGCACGAGCTTCGCGTCGCAACCGGGCGCGGGCAGCCCGATATAACCGGCGCGCATCAGCGGCCCCGTCGTGAACAGGCACGACGGCGACGCCTCCGTCATCCCGAGGCCGGCCATGATCCGGATGCGCTCGCCGCAATGCGCGTCGGTCACGCGGTCGAGCCGGTCCCACGCGGCCTGCGACAGCCCCGCGCCGCCGAAGAAATACAGCTTCACGCGCGAGAAGAACGTGTCGCGCAACGCGGCGTCATTTTCGAGTGCGGCCGTCAGCTCTTCCCAGCCCTTCGGTACGTTGAAGTAGATCGTCGGCGCGATCTCGCGCAGGTTGCGCACGGTTTCGTCGAAGCGGCCGGGCACCGGACGGCCGTCGTCGATGTACAGCGTGCCGCCGTTGTACAGCGCGATACCGAGGTTGTGACTGCCGCCGAACGTGTGATTCCACGGCAGCCAGTCGACCAGCACCGGCGGCTCGCGCGTCAGCTCGGGCATCGTCTGGCGCAGCATCTGCTGGTTGCTGCACAGCATCCGGTGCGTGGTCGGCACGGCCTTCGGCTGCTTCGTCGAACCGGATGTGAACAGGATCTTCGCGAGATGGTCGGGGCCGACCGCCGCATGGATTGCATCGATCGTGCGCGGGACGGTGGCATGCAGGCGTGACAGCGGCACCGCGCGGCCCTCGACGTCGGCATCGTGCGCGACGATCAGCGCCGCATCGGCCGGCAGCGTCGCGTCGAGCGCGCGCGCGAACGGCGCGCGTTCGGCGACGAACACCGCGCCCGGCCGCAGCACGCCGAGCGTATGTCGCAGCTTGCCGTAGTCGGTCGACACCAGCGAATACGCGGGCGAGATCGGCGAGTACGGCACGCCGGCCAGCATCGCCGCAAACATCAGTTGCAAGTGTTCCAGATCGTTGCCGGACAGCACCGCGAGCGGACGCTCGGCCGACAGGCCGAGATCGACGAGGCCCTGGCCGAGCGCGCGGGCGCGTTCGAGCATCTGCGCATAGGTGATCTCGATCCAGCGGCCGTCGGCGCCGCGCCGCGCGGCCAGCACGCGGTCGGGGTGCGCCTGTGCGCCGCGCACGAGGCAGTCGGTCAGGCGCGTCGGGTAGTCGCCGAGCGGTTCGCGCGAACGCAGGTACCACGCGCCGTTATCCGCGCGACGAATCTCGGCCGCACCGACGGCGACGGCCGCCGCGCGATAGCGCACGCCGCCCGTGTCGTTCGCTGGCCCGCTCGCGGGAGTCGCAACATTCATCGTCGGCTCGCTCATATCGGGTAGTGACGCGGCGTGGTCTGCACGGTGATCCAGCGCAGCTCGGTGAATTCGGCGATCGACGCGCGGCTGCCGAAGCGGCCATAGCCGCTCGCCTTCGTGCCGCCGAACGGCATCTGCGCCTCGTCGTGCACGGTCGGGCCGTTGATATGGCAGATCCCCGATTCGATCCGGCGCGCCACCGCCATCGCGCGCGCAACGTCGCGGCTGAACACGCTCGCCGACAGACCGAACTCGCTGTCGTTCGCGAGCGCGACCGCTTCGTCGTCGCTGTCCGCGCGCAGGATCGCGACGACCGGCGCGAACGATTCCTCGCGATACAGGCGCATGTCGCGCGTGACGCCGTCGACGATCGCGGGCTGCATCGTCGCGCCGTCGACGCAGCAGCCGAGCGGCAACTGCGCGCCATGCGCGCGAGCGTCCTCGACGAGCGACGCCGCGCGCGCGGCGGCCGTCGCGTCGACCATCGTGCCGAGCGGATGGCCTGCGAGCGGATCGCCCGCGACGAGCGTGCGCGCCTTAGCGGCGAGCCGCTCGACAAGTGCATCGGCGATCGGCCGCGCGACGATCACGCGCTCGGTCGACATGCAGATCTGCCCCTGGTTGAAGAACGCGCCGAACGCGATCGCGTCGACGGCCGCATCGAGATCGGCGTCGTCGAGCACGAGCACCGGCGCCTTGCCGCCGAGTTCGAGCAGCACGGGTTTCAGGTGCGCGGCCGCGTGGCGCGCGATGATGCGCCCGACGTGCGTCGACCCGGTGAAGTTGATCCGCTTCACGTGCGGATGCGCGATCATCCGCTCGACGAGTTCGGGTGCATCGGCCGCCGCGTGCGTGATCACGTTGACGACGCCCGCACCGAGCCCAGCTTCGTCCAGCACCGCGCCGATCAGCGCGTGCACGCCGGGGCACGCTTCGGATGCCTTCAGCACGACCGTGTTGCCGCATGCAAGCGGCATCGCCAGCGCACGCGTGCCGAGGATCACCGGTGCATTCCACGGCGCGATGCCGAGCACCACGCCGCACGGCACGCGCATCGCGAGCGCGAGATTGCCGGGCACGTCGGACGGGATCACGTCGCCGGCAATCTGCGTCGTCATCGACGCGGCCTCGCGCAGCATGTTCGCCGCGAGCGTCACGTTGAAGCCGAGCCAGCCCGGCGTCGCACCGGTTTCGGCGACGCCCGTCGCGATGATCTCGTCGATGCGCGCGTCCATCAGGTCGGCCGCCTTCAGCAGCCGGCGGCGCCGCTCGGTCGGCGCGAGCGCCGCCCACGCGGGGAACGCGCGGTGCGCGGCGTCGATCGCCGCATCGGCGTCGGCGAAGCCTGCCGCCGGCGCGCGCGACGCGAGCGCGCCGGTCGCGGGGTTGAATCGGTCGAAGGTTCTGCCGTCGCGGGCGGTGCACCACTCGCCGGCGATCAGCATCCGTCTGTCGGTCATGTCGTCTCCTGCCTTGCCTGTCTCTTGCGGTTGCGTGGGCGGTTCGTCTGCGCTCGTATCGGCGCTCGCGTCAGCGCTTGTATGCCTGCAGGCCCGGCTTGATCGTCTTGTCGTCGAGGAACTGCTTCAGCCCCTGCTCGCGGCCGCGCTCCGGATCGCGCAGTTGCGCCTGGTCGAGCTTCGCATACAGGTAATCCTCGCACTGCTCCCACGTGAGTTCGCGCGAACGCTTGAAGCCGTGCTTCGCCGCGCGCAGCACGACCGGGTTCTTGTCCATCAGCCGCGCGGCGAGCGCGATCGTCGCGTCGCGCAGGCCGGCCAGCGGCACGCTGCTGTTCACGAGGCCCATCTCCGCCGCGTCCACGCCGGTGAACGTGTCGCCGGTCATGATGTAGTGGAGCGCGCGGCGATGCCCGACCGTGTCGGCCATCGCCTTGCTGACGAGGTTGCCGGGCGGGATGCCCCAGTTGATTTCCGACAGCCCGAACACCGCTTCGTCCGCGGCGATCGCGAGGTCGCACGCGACGAGCGGCGAGAACCCGCCGCCGAAGCACCAGCCGTTCACCATCGCGATCGTCGGCTTGTTGTACATCCGCAGGCGGCGCCATTGCCATTCCGACGCATCGCGGCGCACCTTTTCCTGCAGCGCGTCGGAGCCGCCGTCGATCTCGCGGAAATATTCCTTCAGGTCCATGCCGGCCGTCCATGCGGCGCCCGCGCCGGTCAGCACCAGCACCTTCGCCTCTTCGTCGAACTCGACGGCGTCGAGGACTTCCAGCATCTCCCGGTTCAGCGTCGGGCTCATTGCATTGCGCTTGTCCGGACGGTTCAGCGTCACCCATGCGATGCCGGCCTCCACGTTCACTTCCACGGTCTGCCAGCGGTTGTCGTACTTGCTCATGTCTGTTCCTGTCGTTCGTTCCTGTGCGATTCGGTGCGCAGCATTCCTGCTGCGAACGGCTTCATTTAATATCAGGCTACCTGATATTGCAAGCGGCACGAGCGGCGGTGTAAACCCGGAGCGGAAAGCGAGAGGACACGACGGAATCAGGGAACGGTCAGGCGACCGGCGATGGTGCGTACGGAGCGAACGCGGGCCCGATGGGCCCGCGTCGTAGAGATTCGGTAAGCGATCAGCCGCGCAGGTTGCGCGAGAACAGTTCGAGCGCGCGCTGCACGTGCGCGGCGTCGTCGGCGGAGACGTCGCCAAGCATCCGCGTTTCGAGCGGGCGCAGCACGGCTTCGCATTCACGCAGCATCGCCGCGCCTGCGTCGGTCAGCGTCAGCAGGATGATGCGGCCGTGCGACGGGTCGGCTTCACGCGTGACGAAACCGCGGGCGGCCATCACGCTCATCACTTCGTTCGCCGACTGCGGCGTGATCCACGAGCGCTCGGCCAGTTGCGCGTTCGACGACGCGCCGCGCGCCTCGAGCACCGACAGCGCCGTGTATTGCGCGAGCGTGATGCCGAGCGGCGCGAGCGCGTCGGTCATGTGGCGGCGCAGCAGCCGGTCGAGACCACCGATCACGTAGGTCAGGCGCTGCTGCACGCGCGCCTTCGGCTTGTCGCCCGTCGTGCGGGCGGTGTTCTTTGCGGCGCTTTTCGGGTTCGCGGGCTTGGTCGGGGTGGAGCTCATGGCGCGGGCAGGATGGGATTGCGGGCCATCTTACCAGCAGGTCGCGGGGACGAACGGGGTGTTCCGAAAGCCGGACGGCGTCGGCGCCGCTCGCGCATGCGCAGTGGACTGCGGACCTCAGCGCGAAGTCCGCGGCGTCAGCGGCATCCCATGAACGGAATCCCTTGCGGGGATCCGCGATCAGCCGCGCGGCGCACCCGCGAACCGCGCGGTCGGCAACCCCGCGTAGCGCGTCTGCGCGACGAACACGCCGCCGGCATCGGCATCGCTCGCAAGCGCATCGTCGCTCAAGCCGACACGCGCGCTCGTCACATACAACCGGCCTTCGCCATCGAGCGTCACGCAGCTCGGCTGCGCGGTCGGCACGGCTACGCGATCCGTCTCGACGCCGTCCGGCCCGTAGCGCACGACGCGCCGGCCGCCCCACTGCGCGTTCCACAGCCCGCCGTCGCGGTCCATCGTCGAGCCGTCCGGGTCGCCGTCCGCATCGGTCAGCCGCGCGAACGGCCGCACGTTGGCCACGTCGCCGCCCGCGCGGTAATCGCACACGAGAATCTCGCGCACCATCGAATCGCAGAAAACCATCTTCGAACCGTCGGGAGAAAACGCGATGCTGTTCGCGATCGCCGCCGCCGGCAATGAAAGCCGCTCCAGCGTGAGGTCGGGATTGAGCCGATGGAACCCGCCGACCGCTTGCGGCGGCTCGCTGCCTTCGCCCTTCATCCCGAACACGAACGCGCCAAACGGATCGCAGCGCCCGTCGTTCAGCCGCGTCGGCAGCTCGGGCTCGACGTCGACGATCCGCGTGAACGCGCCGCTGCGCAGGTCGAAGAACGCGAGATGCGTGGCAAGCCCGACGAGCAGCACGTCCGGTTCATCGGTCAGCGCGAAGCACGCGAGCCGTTCCGGCATCGGCCACTGCGTGACGTCCGAGCCCTCCGCGCGGCAGCGCCACAAGCGCGCGCCTTCGATGTCCGTCCAGTACAGCGCGTGCGTCGCGTCGCACCACGTCGCGCCTTCGCCGAGCGTGTTGCGGCTGTCCACGAGCAGCGCCGCCGCGCCCGGATGAATCTGTTGCATGCCGTCTCCCGATATCTGTCGCCTTCGCCGGCGGCCGCGCGTTCGTCAGGGTCAGATCTTCATCGCGCGCCGCTGGTTGCGACGATACTGGTCGAACAGCACCGCGAGCAACAGAATTCCGCCGCGTATCAGATATTGGTAAAACGTCGGCACGTTCAGCAGGCTCATCGCGTCCTGCACGGAGCCCATGATCAGCACGCCGACCAGCACGCCGGAGATCGTCGCGACGCCGCCGGTCAGCGACACGCCGCCGAGCACGCACGCGGAAATCACGCCGAGTTCGAGCCCGACCGACGTCTTCGGATCGCCGAGGCTCATCCGCGACGCGAGCATCACGCCGGCAAAACCCGTCACGAGCCCCTGCAGCACGAACACCGTGATCTTGATGCGCATCACCGGCAGCCCCGCGAGCAGCGCGGCCTCGCCGTTGCCGCCGACGGCCAGCACGTTCTTGCCGAACACGGTCTTGCGCAGCAGGAAGCCGAACACGACGAAGCCGACGATGTTGCTCCAGATCGGATACGAGATGCCGAGGAACGACCCGCCGCCGAGATCGAAGAAACGCTCCTCGGAGATCATCACCGCGTCGCCGTTCGACGTGATGAACGCGAGCCCGCGCACGACTTCCATCATCGCGAGCGTGACGATCAGCGAATTGATCCGCCAGCGCGCGATCAGCACGCCGTTGACGAGTCCGACCGCACCGCCCGCGAGCACACCGCCCGCGATGCCGAGCACGACGCTGTGCGTCGCGGTGATCAGCGTCGACGCGACGACGCCCGAGAACGCAACGATCGATGCGACCGACAGGTCGACCTCACCGAGCGCGAGCACGAACATCATCGTTACCGCGATCGAGCCGATCAGGGTGACCGACAGCAGCAGGCCCTGGATGTTGCGCGGCGTGAGGAAGTCCGGCACCGTCAGCGACAGCGTCGCGAACAGCACGAGGAACACCATCACGATGCCGGAGCGGTTGATCAGTTGCCACACGCCGCCGCGCGCTCGCGCGGGCGCGGCCGGGGCATCCGGGGACGGGGAAGTGCGTTGGGTTTGCATTGCCTGGCTCATATCGGTTGCTTTCCGGTTGACTGCAGGCCGCTAGCGCGGCAGCGCGAGCTTGATCAGCGCGTCGGGCGTCGCCTGCGCCTTCACGACCTCGCCCGCGATCCGTCCTTCCTTCATCACGACGATCCGGTCCGACACGCCGATCACCTCGGCCAGATCGCTCGACACGAGGATCACCGTGCGGCCCGCTTCCGCGAGTTCGTAGAACAGGTTGTAGATTTCCGCGCGCGCGCCGACGTCGATGCCGCGCGTCGGCTCGTCCATCAGAAACACGTCGATGCGCTCGGCCAGCCAGCGCGCGAGCACGACCTTCTGCTGGTTGCCGCCGGACAGCGCGCCGATCGGCGTATCGCCGTCGCGGGTCTTGATGGCAAGCCGCTCGATGTAGCGTTGCGCGAGTTCACGCTCGCGCCGCCCGTCGAGCAGCACGCGCGCCGGGCTGAAATGACGGCGCGCGCTGATGTTCAGGTTGTCGGCCACCGACGCGATCGCGACGATGCCCTCCTGCTTGCGGTCTTCCGGGCACAGCGCGAGACCGGCGCGCACCGCATCGCGCGGGCTCCCGAATGCAACGCGTTTCCCGTTCAGCTCGACGTGCCCGGCGCTCGGGCGCACCGCGCCGTACAGCAGCTTCATCAGCTCCGAGCGGCCCGCGCCGACGAGCCCGAAGAAGCCGACGATCTCGCCGCGCCGCGCGGTGAACGACACGGGCTCGGCGAGCCCCGGCCCCACCAGCCCCTTCGCCTCGATCAGCACGTCGCCGGCCGTGCGCGGCCGATAGCCGTACACGTCCTCGATCGAGCGGCCGACCATGCAGCCGATCAGCCGGTCGCGGTCGAGATCCGTGACGGAATCGAACGTGTCGATGCGGCGGCCGTCGCGGAACACGGTCACGCGGTCGCACAGCTCATACACTTCTTCCATCCGGTGCGTGACGTAGATGATCGCGCGGCCTTCCGCGCGCAGCGCGCGGATGATCCTGAACAGCTGCGTGGTTTCCCGCGCCGACAGCGAACTCGTCGGCTCGTCGAACGCGATCACGCGCGCGTCGCGCATCAGCGCCTTGCCGATCTCGATCATCTGACGCTGACCGATCGACAGGTACTTCACCGGAATACCCGGATCGATGTGCTCGCCGAGCCGCTCCAGCGCATCGAGTGCGCGCGCGGCGAGCGTGCGTTCGTCGACCACGCCGAGCCGGCTCGGCAACTGCCCGAGCATCAGGTTCTCCGCGACCGTCAGCTCGGGCACCAGATGCAGCTCCTGGTAGATGATCGCGATGCCGGCCTCGAGCGCCGCGCGCGTCGACGCGAAGCGCTGTTCGGCGCCGTTCAGCGTCAGCGTGCCAGCCTGCGGCTGGTTCACGCCGGACAGCACCTTCAGCAGCGTCGACTTGCCCGCGCCGTTCTCGCCCATCAGCCCGTGCACCTCGCCCGCGCGCACCGACAGCGACACGCCGTCGAGCGCACGCACGCCCGGGAACGTCACCGTGATGCCGTCGAGCGCGAGCAGCGGGCCGTCCGGCGGCGTGGCCGCCGCGGCGTCGCTGCCGGACACGGCCGTCATCGTCTGCATCGTCATCGCGTTCTCGCCTCGTGCGCTCAGATGCCGAGCTCGGTGCGCACGGCCTGCCAGTTCGCGCGCGTCATCAGCTTGCCGCTCGTCTGCGTGTCGGCCGGCGGCGTCTTGCCGTTGCGGATCCAGTCGACGAGGTTCTGCGTGCTGTCCTTGCCGTGGTTCGTCGAGCTGACCGCGATCGTCCCGTAGAAGCCGGTCGGTTCCTTCTTCTGGAATTCGGCGAACGCTTCGCCCGCACCGTTGATGCCGACGCCGATCACGTCGGCCGACGGGATGTGCAGCTGTTCGGTCGCGCGCACCGCGCCGAGCACGGTTTCCTCGTTCAGCGCGTAGACCACCCACTTCTTCACGTTCGGATGGCGTGCAAGCACCGGCGCGGCCGCGCTGAAGCCGCCTTCGTCGTCGGTCGTCTTCTGCGGCGCGTCGAAGATGTTCTCCTTGCGGAAGCCGTTCGCGAGCAGCGCCTGCGTCGCGCCGTCGGTGCGCAGCTTCGCGGTCGGCAGCTCGTAGTTCGTGACCCGCAGCGCGCCGACTTCCTCGGGCTTCCAGCCGCGCCGCTTCATCTCGTCGGCGATCGCCTGGCCGACCTGGTTGCCGATCTTGGTCGCCGACATCCCGAGGTGCGGCACGTTCACGAGCGGCTTGCCGGTCGAATCGACGAGCTGGTCGTCGACCGTCACGAACTTCATGTTGTAGCGCTTCGCGCGCGCGGCGATCGCCGGGCCGAGGCGCACGTCCGGCGCGCAGATCACGAAGCCCTGCGCGCCTTGCGAACCGAGGTTGTCGATTGCGGCCAGCACCTTCTCGCCGTCGGGCGTGCCGATCTTCACGACCGAGAAATTCTCCTTCTGGCCGAGCGCGGACGCCGCGTTCTGCTCGTTGATGAACCACGCCTGCTCGGGCATCTTCACGAGGAAGCCGATCTTCAGCGGCGCGTCGGCGCGCGCGGCGCCCTGCATGCCGAGCGGTGCGATGCAAAGCGCGGCCAGCAGCGCGCGCAACGTATGGCGGCGAATCATGTGAGTCGTGCGGTTCATGCGGTGTCTCCTGGGTATCGGCTTGTGCCGTGATGTATGCGGTAATGATTCGTCGTGCGCGCTTCGCGCCGAAGCGCGCACGTTCAGCGGCCGAACGCGTCGGTCTGCACGCGCCGGCCGAACAGGAAGGCATCGGCGACGAGCCGCAGCGGCCGCACGTCGACGTCGCTTTCACCGCGAGCGATCAGCGCATGGAAATGCGCGTACAGCGCCGGATACTCGCGTTCTGGCCCGATCTCGACCGGCTCGCCCGCGATCGACAATTGCGCGCCGCCGCGGCTGATCGCGAGCACGCCGTCGGCCGTGTCCACCGCGATCTCCCATTGCTCGACGGGGCCGTGCCGCCAGTCGAATTCCGCGCGCACCGGCACGCCGTCGGTATCCGCGCAATCGAGTTCGGCCGCGATCGGCGTCTGCACGTCGCTCGGCACGAACAGCGTCGCCTCGCGCAGCACGAGCTCGCGCGGCAGGATCCGCGTGACGATCGACAGCGCGTTGATGCCCGGATCGAACACGCCGAGGCCGCCGGGCTCCCAGATCCACTGCTGCCCCGGATGCCAGCGCCGCACGTCCTCCTTCCAGCGCACCTGCACCGCGCGGATCGTCCGCGTTGCGAGCCACGCGCGCGCGGGCTCGACCGCGCTCGCACAGCGCGAATGCCAGGTCGCGAACAGCGTGAGGCCGCGTTCACGCGCAAGCGCGTCCAGCGCGGCCACTTCACCGAGCGTCGCGCCCGGCGGCTTCTCGAGCATCACGTGCTTGCCGGCTTCGAGCGCGGCGCGCGCCTGTGCGTAGCGCACCTGCGGCGGTGCACACAGCGACACGGCGTCGAGCGCGCGTTCAGCGGCCAGCAGCGCGCGCAGATCCTGATAGTTGCGCACGCTCGCGACTTCCGCGTGGCGGCTCACGCACGCGGTCAACGCAAAGCCTGGATGGGCCGCGATCGCCGGCAGATGCTGGTCGCGCGCGATCTTGCCGATCCCGACGACACCCAGCGAAATCGGATCACTCATCGTGCCTGTCTCCTTCGCGAATCGTTCGGCGATCGCTCAGTGCGCCCAGCGCAGCACGAGCGGATCGAGCCGGCGCGCGATCGCGAGCAGTTCCGCGCGCGTGTCCGGGTGCAGTTCCGGCATCGGATGCCGTGGCCGCTCGCACGCGATCACGCCGCCTTCGCGCATCAGCGCCTTCGCGGTGAGGATCCCGGACTGGCGGTTCTCGTGATTGATCAGCGGCAGCCACGCCTGGTAGCGCGCGTACGCATCGTCGTGGCGGCCTGCGCGGAAGGCTTCGAGAATCGGCCGGATGCCGTCCGGAAACCCGCCGCCCGTCATCGCGCCGGTCGCGCCGGCATGAAGATCGGCGAGCAGCGTGATTGCCTCCTCGCCGTCCCACGGCCCTTCGATCGCGTCGCCGCCGAGCCGGATCAGCTCGCGCAGCTTGTTCGCGGCGCCCGGCGTCTCGATCTTGAAGTACGCGACCTGCTCGATCTCGCGCGCCATCCGTGCGAGGAACGGGGCGGACAGCACGGTGCCGCTCGCAGGCGCGTCCTGGATCATGATCGGGATCGCGATCGCATCGGACACGCGTGCATAGAACGCGAAGACCTGCGCTTCCGGCACGCGGAACGTCGCGCCGTGATACGGCGGCATCGCCATCACCATCGCCGCACCGAGCTGCTGCGCGCGCAGGCTGCGCGCCGCGCACACCTGCGTGCTGTAGTGCGACGTCGTGACGATCACCGGCACGCGGCCCGCGACGTGTTCGAGGATCGTGCGCGTGAGCACGTCGCGTTCGTCGTCGGTGATCGCGAACTGCTCGGAGAAGTTCGCGAGGATGCATAGCCCGTCCGAGCCCGCGTCGATCATGAAATCGACCGCGCGCTTCTGGCTCGCGAGGTCCAGCTCGCCGGTATCGGTAAACGTCGTCGGGACGACGGGGAAGATGCCGCGATAGCGCGGCGTGCTGCTCGATGTCATGTTTCGCGTCCTGCGCCGGCCCCCGGTAGTGGCCGGCCGTCTTGCGTTCACGGTTTCACGAAGCGCGGACCGGCAAGGTCCGCAACCGGCTGCGACGCACCTCGCGTCGCCCGCCGCCCGCCGCTCAATGCGAATGGCTCGGCACGTCCGCGCCGCGCGTGCCGACCAGGAAGTCGAGGTCGCACCCCTCGTCGGCCTGCAGCACGTGATCGATGTACAGCCGCGCGTAGCCGCCCTTGCCGAGCTGGCCGGCCACGCCCGGCGCCGCGGTCGGATCGACATCCGACAGCCGGCGCTGAAGTTCGTCATCCGTAATGTCGAGATGCAGCGTGCCGGCCTCGCAGTCGAGCTCGATCCAGTCGCCGTTATGCACGGCCGCGAGCGGCCCGCCGGCAGCGGCCTCCGGCGCGACGTGCAGCACGACCGTGCCGTACGCGGTGCCACTCATCCGCGCGTCGGAAATCCGCACCATGTCCTTCACGCCCTGGCGCAGCAGCTTCGGCGGCAGCCCCATGTTGCCGACCTCGGCCATGCCCGGATAACCGCGCGGCCCGCAGTTCTTCAGCACGAGCACCGAGCTGGCGTCGACGTCGAGCGCTTCGTCGTTGATCGTCGCCTTGTAGTGGTCGAGGTTCTCGAACACGACCGCGCGGCCGCGATGCTTGAGCAATTCCGGGCTTGCCGCCGACGGTTTCAGCACCGCGCCGCGCGGCGCGAGATTGCCGCGCAGGATGCGGATGCCGCCGTCCGCGATCAGCGGCCGATCGAGCGGGCGGATCACTTCGTCGTCGTAGTTCGGCGCTTCGCGCACGTTGTCCCACAGCGACTTGCCGTTCACCGTCAGCGCGTCCGGATGCGGCAGCAACCCGCCCTCGCCGAGCCGGCGCAGTACGGCCGGCAGGCCGCCCGCGTAATAGAACTCTTCCATCAGGAAGCGCCCCGACGGCATCAGGTCGACGATCGTCGGCGTGTCGCGGCCGATGCGCATCCAGTCCTCGAGTTCGAGCGGTACGCCGATGCGGCCCGCGATCGCCTTCAGGTGGATCACCGCGTTGGTCGAGCCGCCGATCGCCGCGTTCGCGCGAATGGCGTTCTCGAACGCCGCGCGCGTCAGGACCCTCGACAGCACGAGCCCTTCGAGCGCCATCTCGACGATGCGGATGCCCGACATGTGCGCGAGCACGTAGCGACGCGAATCGACGGCCGGAATCGCCGCGTTGTGCGGCAGCGCGACGCCGAGCGCCTCGGCCATGCACGCCATCGTCGACGCGGTGCCCATCGTGTTGCAGGTGCCGGCCGAGCGCGACATCCCGGCCTCGGCCGACAGGAAGTGATGGAGGTCGATCTCGCCGGCCTTCAGCGCTTCATGCAACTGCCACACGGCCGTGCCCGACCCGATGTTTTTGCCTTCCAGCTTGCCGTTGAGCATCGGGCCGCCCGACACGACGATCGCCGGCACGTCGCAGCTCGCCGCGCCCATCAGCAGCGCGGGCGTCGTCTTGTCGCAGCCGGCGAGCAGCACGACCGCGTCGATCGGGTTGCCGCGGATCGCTTCCTCGACATCCATCGACGCGAGGTTGCGCGTGAGCATCGCCGACGGCCGCAGGTTCGATTCGCCGTTCGAGAACACCGGGAACTCGACCGGGAAACCGCCGGCTTCGGAGATCCCGCGCTTCACGTGCTCGGCGAGCTTGCGGAAGTGGGCGTTGCACGGCGTCAGTTCGGACCACGTATTGCAGATGCCGATGATCGGCCGGCCGTCGAACTCGTGATCGGGGATGCCCTGGTTCTTCATCCAGCTCCGGTACATGAAGCCGTTCTTGTCGTTCGTACCGAACCATTGGGCGGAGCGCAGCCTGGGTTTTGTTGCCGACATCGTCAGTCCTGTGGTGACGGGATACCGGCGCAGTCTAGGCAGAATTTTGATAACTGGCTAATGACGTTTTTGGCGATTACGATATCGATTCCGATATCGATATAAACCCGTACGATGCCCGAAGCCAGTCCGTGGGGAAACCGCGGCCGCCTGAAGACGCGCCAGCTCCTGCTGGTCGTCGCGCTCGCCGACGAAGGCAGCATTCATCGCGCGGCGGCCGCACTGAACATGACGCAGCCGGCCGCGTCGAAGCTGCTGCGCGAACTCGAGGAATCGATCGGCGCGGTGCTGTTCGAGCGCCTGCCGCGCGGGATGCGGCCGACGCTGTACGGCGACGCGCTGATCCGCCACGCGCGCGCGGCGCTCGGCAGTCTCGACCAGGCGCACGAGGAGCTGGCTGCACTGAAGGCCGGCCATCTCGGCCACGTCGCGGTGGGCGCGATCACATCGCCGGGGCTGCGGCTCGTGCCGCCGGCCGTTGCCGCGGTGAAGGGCACGCACGCGGGCCTGCACGTGTCGGTCGAGATCGACACCAGCAACGTGCTGCTCGAGCATCTCGCGCAGGAAAAGATCGACATCGTGCTCGGCCGGCTCTCCGCCGAACACGACAAGCTGCGCCTGCGCTACGAGCCGCTGACCGGCGAGCCGGTGGCCGCTGTCGTGCGAGCCGGCCATCCGCTGCTCGCGCAGTCGCCGCTGTCGCTCGCCGACGTGCAACGCGCCGCGTGGGTCGTGCCGCCGGCCGGCAGCGTGCTGCGGCATCGCTTCGAGCTCGTGTTCCAGCGTGCCAGCCTCGCGCCGCCGGCAAACCTCGTCGAAACGTCCGCGCTACTGTTCATCACGCAGTTGCTCGAGCAGAGCGACATGATCGCGGTGCTGGCCGAGGACGTCGCGCGCTACTACGCGCGGCACGGAATCGTCACGGTGTTGCCGCTGGAGATGGATTGCCGGATGGACGATTTCGGGATCATCACGCGCACCGACCGGCTGCATTCGCCGGCCGTCGCGGTGATGGCCGACGCGATTCGCGCGGCTGCGCGGGAGGTTTACGGCATCGCGCTGTGACGATGCAGCGCGGGTTTGGTTGCCTTGCCGAATTGCCGAATTGCCGAATTGCCGAATTGCCGGGTATGCATGCGCGCCGCGTGACGCGCATGCTGCTCCCGTTACGCGTTACACCCAGGGCGCCGCGAGCCCTTCCGTCTTCAACGCCCGCTGGATCGCCGGGCGCGCGAGCACTCGCTGCAGATAGCCGCCGAGTACCGGCCGTTGCCGCGCCGGCTCGGCAAAGCCGCGCGTCCAGCGGCACAGCATCAGCGCATACGGATCGAGCACGGTGTAGTACTCACCGAGCAGCCACGGGCCGCCCGTCGTTTCCAGCTGATGCTCGAGCTGATCCAGCAGCGTCGCGATCCTGGCCTCCGCATGCGCCTTGACCTGCGCGGCGCCCGACGCGTTACCCGCATCGACCCAGCGCTCCGGATAGAAATACGCGATCAGCGTTGCCTGCAGCGTGTTGGTGAGCCACATCAGCCACTTGTAGAACTGCGCACGTTCCGGCGTGCCGAGGCCGGGCGCAAGCTGCTGCTGCGGATGCGTATCGGCGAGATGCAGGCAGATCGCGGCGGTTTCGTACAGCACGAGATCGCCGTCGACCAGCACCGGGATGAGTCCGTTCGGGTTCAGCGCGAGGTAATCCGGCGACTTGTGTTGATCGTGCGTGCGGTCGACGTATTCAAGCTCGAACGGCTCACCGATTTCTTCGAGCACGAAGTGCGGCGCCATGCTGGCGTTGCTGGGGTAGTAGAAAAGCTTCATCGTCGATTTCATTCGGCTGGTGTCGGCGTCAGGCGGCGGCGAACTCGATCACCGGTTCGCAGCGGATCGGGAAATTGACCGAGTTCGCGATATAGCACTTCGCATGCGCATCATGATGCAGATGTTCTGCCCGCTCGAGATCGTCGCCGGCCTGAATGGTCACGTGCGGGCGCAGCACGATTTCGGTGAAGCGGCCCGGCTCGGAACTGTCGACCATCGTGCCTTCCGCAGCGTCGACATAGGCGAGCACGCGAATGCCCGCATCGGAGCACAGATGCAGATACCAGAGCTTGTGGCACGCCGATGCCGACGCGAGCAGCAGGTCTTCCGGATTCCAGCGCGCCGCATCGCCGCGAAACGACGCGTCCGACGAACCGGGGATGTCCGGCTTCGAACCCGCGCGGATCACATGATCGCGGCCGTACTCGCGATATCCCGACGTGCCGGTGCCCCGATTGCCCGTCCACTCCACTGCGACGCGATACTTGTGTTCGCCAGATGCCATCTCGCTCTCCATTGATGTCGGTGCTTCGACCGTGCCGGACGCCGTCGTGCAACGCCCGCCTGTGGCCGCCATTGTGGCACCGGATTCCCATTTGGTATACCATTATTCCAAATTGACGAAACACGCAGGTATGGAAGCCAAACTCGATTCCACGGCGGACGCGGTCGCCGCGTCGTTGCGCGACATGATCATCAACGGCGAGCTTGCGGCCGGGGAACGGCTCGTCGAGCGCGACCTGGCCGAGCGGTTCGGCATCAGCCGGATTCCGATGCGCGAGGCGATCCAGCGGCTGGAACGTGAAGGCTTGCTGGATATCTTCAGGAATCGCGGCGCCATCGTGCGGATGCTGAGTGCGTCCGACGTGCAGGAAATCTACGATCTCCGCGTGCTGCTCGAAGGCGACGCGATCTACCGAAGCGTGAAGCGCCTCGACGACGAGACGCTCGCGCGCGCCGAACTCGTGCATCGCCTGCTCGGCGATGCGAGCGTGCTGCGCCGGCAGGGCGAGCTGAACCGCGAATTCCACGCGCTGCTGTATTCGTGTTGCGGCAACGCGAGGCAGTTGAAGTCGATTGCCGAATTGCGCAGCCAGGTCGAACGTTACGAGCGCCTGCAGACGACGCTGCTCGCCGATACGCCGTCGTTCCAGGTCGAGCATGAAGAGATCCTGCAGGCGTGCCGCGAACGCAATGCGCGCGCGGCACGCTCGATGACGGTCGCGCATCTCGAGTCGGCCAGAAGCATCGTGATGCGGCTCGTCGAAGGCGATTGAAGCCGGGGCTGTGTTGGCCGCTTGCTGCACCGCGCGTAGGCCTTACCGGGCTGGGCCGATTGCGGCGGCGCCCTCCCTCGCGAAGTTCAACCTATCGATACATCAGAGCGATCGCGTCACGCTCCCGTCAGGCGCGCGGCCGGTCGTCCCACGCACCACCAGTTTCGGCAGCGACGCTATCCGCACGCGTGACGCCCCGTCGCTACGCTCGCCCGCCTCGCGCAGCGCATTGAGTAGCTCGACCGCAAGACCCGCAGCCTCGGCGGTCGGGATCGCGACGGTCGTCAGCGTGGGCCGCGTGTCGCTGGCGAGGTGAATGTCGGTAATCCCGACGATCGACAGATCGTCGGGCACACGCCTGCCGCGATCGGCCGCCGCATGCATCGCGCCGATCGCCGGCAGGTCATTGGTGGCCAGCAGCGCAGTCAACTGCGGATGCGCGTCGAGCAGCCGCCCCGCCGCGCGCACGCCGCCTTCGATCGAATCGGGCTCGGCCACGACGATCGACGCGTCGAGCCCCGCTTCGCGCATCACGTCGACGAAACCGTCGTAGCGCGCCGCCTGCACGCCGCTCGCCGATCCGCCGACGATCAGGCCGATCCGTTCGTGACCGAGTTCGACCAGATGCCGCGTCGCGATCCGTCCCGCCTCGCGGAAATCGATGGCCACGCACGGCAATCCTTCGGGCGGCGCCTCGGGTCGCTCCCACAGGCACAGCACGACCGGCACACCGCGCGCCGCCACGTCGAGCAGATCCGGCAGGTGCAGGTTCGCGTTGGTCACGAGAATGCCCTCGGAAATCGTGCCGGCAATCTGGTCGAGATAAGCGCGCCCCTGCAACGGATCTTCGTTCGTATTGCAGACGATCAGGAACTGCCCGTTGCGGCGCACCGCGCGTTCGACCGCCAGCGCGAACTCCGGATAGAACGGGTTCGCGATGCTCGATACCATCAGCGCGACCGTCGGCGCGCGCCCTTCCGCCAGCGCCCGCGCGGCGAGATGCGGCCGATACCCGAGCGCCTCGACGGCCTCCAGCACCCGTGCGCGCGTCGCGTCGCCCACCCGACCACGGTCGCGCAGCACGTTCGATACCGTCGCGGCCGTCACGCCGGCGCGGCGCGCAACTTCATCCAGTGTCGCCATGTTTGCTCACTATATGAGACGTCGATCCAGTATTTGCTTCGATCACCGAAGCGGCGCACTATCGCCGCACACCTTGCCGCCCGTCCGACGGGCGCGACTCGGCCGCGATCGCATCGCCCCTTTTTTTGATCGCGATGATTAAGCGCTTAATCAAGCGGTACGGCGCATTAAAACATGGAGCGGAGACAATGGCGAGCATCTCGATGCGGCGCGTGCAGAAAGCCTATGGCGATCACGCGCCGGTAATTCGCGACGTCGATCTGGAGATCGGCGCGCACGAGTTCTGCGTGTTCCTCGGGCCGTCCGGATGCGGCAAGTCGACATTGCTGCGCATGATTGCCGGCCTCGAGGATCTGAGCGCGGGCGAGCTGTCGGTCGACGGCCGCCGCGTCGACGACGTGCCGGCTGCCGAGCGCGGCGTCGCGATGGTGTTCCAGAGCTACGCGCTGTTTCCGCACATGACGGTGTACGAGAACATGGCGTTCGGCCTGAAGCTCGCACGCGTGCCAAAGGCCGAGATCGACCGCAAGGTGCGCGACGCCGCACGCATCCTGCAACTCGACACGCTGCTCGAGCGCAAGCCGAAGGCGCTGTCGGGCGGCCAGCGGCAGCGCGTCGCGATCGGCCGCGCGATCGTGCGCGAGCCCGGCGTGTTTCTCTTCGACGAACCGCTGTCGAATCTCGACGCGGCGCTGCGCGGCCAGACCCGCATCGAGATCGCGCGGCTGCACCGGCAGTTCGAACGCGCGAGCGTCGTCTACGTGACCCACGACCAGACCGAGGCGATGACGCTCGCCGACAAGATCGTGCTGCTGCACGCCGGCACGGACACCGCGCAGCACGGCAGCATCGCGCAGGTCGGCGCGCCGCTCGACCTCTACCACCATCCGGCCAGCCGCTTCGTCGCAGGCTTCATCGGCTCGCCGCGCATGAACTTCCTGCCGGCCGTCGTCACAACGTGCGACGCACATCGCACGACCGTCGCGCTCGTGACGTCCGGCGAAACCTTCACGCTGCCACGCGACGGCTCGGCACTCGGCGCCGGCGTAGCCGTGACGCTCGGCATTCGCCCCGAACACCTGACGCTCGGCGCCGCGCCCGACGCGACCACGCTCGCGCGCGACGTCGCACTCGTCGAACGCCTCGGCGAACAGACCTACGTGCACCTCGACACGCCCGGCGGCGCACCGCTGATCGCGAAAGTACCCGGCGACGCGCAGGTGCGCACCGGCGAGCGCGTGCACGTACACGCGCCGGCCGCGCCCTGCCATCTCTTCACGGAAGACGGCCGCGCGGTGCCCGCGTGCGCCGACGTCGTCGTCCACCACCACTACGCATAAGGATCGGCATGCGCCTCGGAGTCTGCTACTACCCGGAACACTGGCCGGAATCGATGTGGGCCGATGATGCCCGCCGGATGAAAGCGCTCGGCATCGAGCAGGTGCGGATCGCCGAATTCGCGTGGAGCCGCATCGAGCCGTCGCCGGGCGAATACGACTGGGGCTGGCTCGACCGCGCGGTCGACGTGCTCGGCGCGGCCGGCCTCGAGATCGTGATGTGCACGCCGACCGCGACACCGCCGAAATGGCTGGTCGACCGTCACCCCGACATCCTCGCGATCGGCGCGGACGGCCGGCCGCGCGCGTTCGGTTCGCGCCGCCACTACGACTTCTCGTCGCCGACCTATCTCGAAGCGTCGCGGCAAATCTGCACGGCGGTCGCCGAACGCTACGGCCGCCACCCGGCCGTGCGCTACTGGCAAACCGACAACGAACTCGGCTGCCACCAGACGGTCGTCAGCTACTCGCCGGCCGCGCTCGTACGCTTCCGCGCATGGCTGAAGGCGCGCTACGGCACGATCGACGCGCTGAACCGCGCATGGGGCACCGTGTTCTGGAGCATGGAGTATCGCCATTTCGACGAAGTCGACGCGCCAGTCGGCACCGTGACCGAGGCCCATCCGTCACATCGCCTCGACTACCGGCGCTTCGCATCCGACGAAGTCGCGCGTTATCACCGGATGCAGGTCGATGTGATCCGCGCGCATTCGCCGGGCCGGCCCGTCGCGCACAACTTCATGCAGCTGTTCACCGAGTTCGATCACTACGAGGTCGCACGCGACCTCGACATCGCGACCTGGGACAGCTACCCGCTCGGCGCGCTCGAAGAGCAATGGTTCGCACCCGACGTGAAGGCGCGCTGGCTGCGCACCGGCCATCCCGATTTCGCGTCGTTCAATCACGACCTGTATCGCGGCATGTCGAAGCTGCCGTTCTGGGTGATGGAGCAGCAGCCGGGCCCCGTGAACTGGGCGCAGTGGAACCCCGCGCCGCTGCCGGGCATGGTGCGCCTGTGGAGCTGGGAAGCGTTCGCGCACGGCGCCGGCTGCGTGTCGTACTTCCGCTGGCGGCAGGCGCCGTTCGCGCAGGAGCAGATGCATGCGGGCCTGAATACGCCGGACAACCAGCTCGACGAAGGCGGCCGCGAGGCGCAGCGCGTCGCGCGCGAGATCGCTTCCGTACACGACGCCGGCGCGGATGCGGACGGCCCGGTGCGCGCACCGGTCGCGCTCGTCTTCGATTACGAAGCGAAGTGGCTGTTCGAAGTGCAGCCGCAAGGCGCCGATTTCCACTACCCGCGCTTCGCGTTCGAGTACTACTCGGCGCTGCGCTCGCTCGGCCTCGACGTCGACATCGTTTCAGCGCACGCGCCGCTCGACGGCTACCGTCTCGTCGTGGTGCCGCCGCTGCCCGTCGTGCCGGACGATTTCGCGGCACGGCTCGCCGCCTCGGGCGCGCATGCGGTGATCGGGCCGCGTACCGGGTCGAAGACCGTCGACCTGCAGATTCCGCCGACGCTGCCGCCCGGCGCGCTCGCGTCGATCCTGCCGGTGCGCGTGTGGCGCGTCGAATCGCTGCGGCCGAACGTGACCGAACGAATCGACGGCACGCTGCGCGACGGTTCGCCGCTCGCGGGCGACGCGCGCCACTGGCGCGACTTCGTCGAGCTGCACGACGACACGCGCAGCGTCGTGCGCGCACGCTTCGCCGACGGTCATCCGGCCTGCGTGTCACATGGCGCGCTGCACTACTGGGCCGCGCTGTTCGACGATGCAACCACCGCGAAGCTGTTCGCCGACGTCGCGGCCGAAGCCGGCCTCGTGCCGACGCTGCTCGGCGACGGCGTGCGCGTGAGCCGGCGCGGCGGCCTGACCTACGTTTTCAACTATGGCAACGCGCCGCACACGATCGACGCGGTGCCGCCGTCGGCGTTCGTGCTCGGCGCCGCGCAGGTCGAGCCGCAGGACGTGGCCGTGTATCGAAGCCGTTCGTAGCCCCCCGCCACCGGCGCCGCGACGTGCCGGTCACGCACAACGACACACAGGACTGGAGACACCATGACACATCGCCCCCTTCGCGCCGCCGCCCGGCTCGCCACGGCCGCCGCCGTCGCCTTCGCGTCGCTCGGCATGACCGCGCCCGCCGATGCCGGCACGCTGACCATCAACATCGCGTTCAAGGGCGCGAGCCAGCGCGCGGTCTGGCAATCGACGCTCGACGCGTTCCACAAGGCCCATCCCGACATCGACGTGAAGGCGACCTTCGTCGACGAAGAGGCGTACAAGGTGCAGCTCCCCGCGTGGCTGACGACCGTCGCGCCGGACGTCGTGAACTGGCACGCGGGCGAACGGATGGCGTACTACGCGAAGCGCGGGCTGTTCGAGGACCTGAGCGGCGACTGGACGAAAAATGGCTGGGGCGCGATGTATGCGTCGACACGCGATGCATCGTCGTACAACGGCAAGCAGTACGCAGCGCCGACCGTCTACTACTCGTGGGGGCTGTTCTACCGCAAGGACCTGTTCCGCAAGGTCGGCATCGCCGACGAACCGAAGACCTGGGACCAGTTTCTCGACGCGTGCAAGAAATTGAAGGCCGCGGGCATCACGCCGGTCGCGATCGGCGGCCGCGACGCGTGGACGCTCGCCGGCTGGTTCGACTATCTCGACCTGCGCCTGAACGGCAACGCGTTCCACCAGCAGCTGATGGCCGGCGACGTGCCGTACACCGACCCGCGCGTGAAGAAGGTCTACACGACCTGGAAATCGCTGATCGATGCCGGCTACTTCATCGACAACGCGCTGTCCTACGATCTCGACGGCGCGCAGCCGTTCCTGTTCCAGGGCAAGGCCGCGATGATGCTGATGGGCACCTTCATCGCGGCGGGCTTTCCGCCGAACGTGAAGCAGGAAATGGGCTACTACCGCTTCCCGATCATCGACCCGAAGGTGCCGACCGCCGAGGATGGCCCGGTCGAATCGCTGCACATCCCGACGAAGGCGAAGAACAAGGCCGATGCGCACACGTTCCTCGCGTTCGTCGAAACGCCCGAGATGGGCGCGAAGCTCGCGGAAGGCCTCGGCTCGCTGTCGGCGAACAGCAAGTCGCCCGAGCCGGCCGATCCGGTCTCGCGCATCGGCTTCCGGATCCTCGCCGACACGAAGGGCGGCGTCGCGCAGTTCTACGACCGCGACATGACGAAGGAAATGGCCGACGAAGGGATGAAGGGCATGCAGCAGTTTCTCGCGAATCCCGCGCAGCTCGATACGGTGCTCGCGCAACTCGAACAGACCCGCAAGCGGATCTACAAGAAGTGACCGCGTGACCCAACCGGCGGCGCGTGCCGCCGCGTCCGTTCAGGAGGCTTGCCGTGTCCAGTCCGATCACGTCCACCCCGCCCGCCGGCACCGCGCCGCCGCCGCGCGGGACATCCGCCACCGCGTTGCCCGCGCGCCGCCCGTCGCCCGCCGTGCGGCGGCAACGACGCGCCGCGTGGCTGTTTCTCGCGCCGGCCTGCGCAATGGTTGCCGTCTATGTGATCTGGCCGATCCTGTCGACGCTGTGGCTGAGCCTGTACAACTGGGACGGGATGACCGAACGCACGTTTGTCGGCCTCGCGAACTATGCCGAGCTGCTGCAAGCGCCGACGTTCTACACGGCGCTGCGCAACAACGTGATCTGGCTCGTGCTCTTCATGCTCGCGCCGCCGCTCGGGCTTGCGCTCGCGTTGTACCTGAACCAGGCAGTCGGCGGCATCCGGCTCGTGAAATCGCTGTTCTTCGCGCCGTTCGTGCTGTCCGGCGTGGTCGTCGGCCTGATCTTCTCGTGGTTCTACGATCCGACGTTCGGGCTGCTCGCGCTGATCGCGGGGCACGGCATCCCGGTGCTCGGCGACGCGCGCTACGCGACGCTCGGCATCGTGTTCGCCGCGCTGTGGCCGCAGACGGCGTACTGCATGATCCTGTACCTGACCGGTCTCACGTCGATCAACCCGGAACAGATCGAAGCCGCGCGGATGGAAGGTGCGCGCGGCTTCGCGCTGCTGTGGCACGTCGTGCTGCCGCAGCTGCGGCCGACCACGTTCATGGCGATCGTCGTCACGGTGATCGGCGCGCTGCGCAGCTTCGACCTGATCTCGGTCATGACGAGCGGCGGCCCGTTCGAGAGTTCGACCGTGCTCGCGTATTACATGTACGACCAGGCGATCAAGTACTACCGGCTCGGCTATTCCGCGTCGATCGCGGTCGTGCTGTTCGCGATCATGCTCGTCTACATCGTGTTCCAGTTGCGCCGCATGCTGCGCAACGAGCAGTGACCTACCGGGGATTCATCGATCATGTTTCCGACGCCCGTTGCCCAATGGAAGCCCGTCTCGCGCCGGCTGTACAAGCTGTCGCTGCCCGTCGCATTGCTGATCTGGCTGATGCCGATGATCGCCGTGTTCGTCACGTCGGTGCGCTCGACCGAGGAGCTCGTCGAAGGCCACTACTGGGGGTGGCCACGGCACTTCGCGATGGTCGAGAACTACCGCGACGCGCTGACGACGTCGCCGATGCTGCATTACTTCTGGAACAGCGTGCAGATCACGGTGCCGTCCGTGATCGGCTCGATCGCGCTCGCGGCGATGGCCGGCTTTGCGCTGGCGACCTACCGGTTTCGCGGCAATACCGCGCTGTTCGGCACGTTCGTCGCCGGCAACTTCGTGCCGGTGCAGGTGCTGATGATTCCGGTGCGCGACCTGTCGCTGAGGCTCGGCGTGTTCAACACCGTCGAGGCGCTGATCCTGTTTCATGTCGCGTTTCAGACCGGGTTCTGCACGCTGTTCCTGCGCAACTTCATCAAGCAGTTGCCGTTCGAGCTGATCGAGGCCGCGCGCATCGAAGGTGCCGGGGAATGGACGGTGTTCTGGCGGATCGTGCTGCCGCTGATCCGGCCGGCGTTGGCCGCGCTTGCGATTCTCGTGTTTACGTTCGTGTGGAACGACTACTTCTGGGCGCTGTGTCTCACGCAGGGCGATGAGGCCGCGCCGATCACGGCGGGCGTCGCCGCGCTGAAGGGACAATGGACGACGTCGTGGAATCTCGTTTCGGCCGGGTCGATTCTTGCGGCGCTGCCGTCGGTCGCGATGTTCTTCGCGATGCAGAAGCATTTCGTCGCGGGGCTCACGTTCGGCGCGACGAAAGGCTGAACGCGCGCCGGACGCGTTTTCGTATCTCCCCCTCCGCATCGTGAGGTTGCCCGCTTCGGCGGGCTTTTTTCATGCCGGCGGATCAGGGTTGGCGTTTGCCGCGGCCGCCAGCGGGTTTGGCCGCCGATTTGCCGGCCGATTTGCCCGACGGCTTGCCCGACCCCGCACCTGCCTTGCCCGCAGGTTTGCTGCGCGGCTTCGGCACGCTGAACGGGCTGCCGATCGTGTAGTCCGGTCCGTTACCGGCCGGCTTCGCATGCTGCGTCGCAGGCTTGCGCTTGCTTTCACCGCCTTGCGGGTGCGGCTTCTTGCCGGGCCCCTGCTTGGCAACCGGCACCGCCTGCTGCACCTTGGGTTTCTTCGGCTTTTTCGGCTTCTTGATGATCTGCCCGGTCGCACTCGTTTCCGGCACGCGGTGTTCGGCTTCGAAGCCCGGCTCTTCTTCACGCCGCAGCGTTTGCCGGATCAGCGCTTCGATCGCGGCCAGTTGCGGCGCCTCGTCGGCACACACCAGCGACACCGCCACCCCGCTGGCACCCGCGCGGCCGGTACGGCCGATACGGTGCACGTAGTCCTGCGCGACGATCGGCAGATCGACATTGATCACCAGCGGCAGATCGTCGATATCGAGCCCGCGCGCCGCCACATCGGTGGCGACCAGCATCTGGACTTCGCGTGCCTTGAAGCGCTCCAGCGCACGCAGGCGCGCGGGCTGCGGCTTGTCGCCGTGGATGGTGTCGACCGCATAGCCCGCTTCATCGAGCATGGCCGCCAGGTAATCCACGCCGACACGCGTCTTGACGAACACCAGCGCGTGCTCCCAGTTGTTCTCGGCCACCAGGTGCATGAAGAGATCGGGCTTGTTCCGCTTGTCGACCGTCACCACCCACTGCTTGATCTTGCTGGCCGTGGCATTGGGCTGGCTGACGCTGATATCGACCGGGCTGCGCAGAATGTTGGCCGCCATCGCGCGGATATCGTCGGTAAACGTCGCGGAAAACAGCAGCGTCTGGCGCCGAGCCGGCAACGCAGCGAAGACGGCGTCGAGTTCGCGCGCAAAGCCGAGATCCAGCATGCGGTCGGCTTCGTCGAGCACCAGCGTCTGCACCTGATCGAACTGCACCGCGTTCTGGCGATTGAGGTCGAGCAGACGGCCCGGCGTGGCGACGAGCACGTCCACGCCCTTGCGCAGCTTCATCATCTGCGGATTGATGCTCACGCCACCGTAGGCAGCCAGGAAACGCAGATCGAGGCCTTTGCCGTACTCGACGAAGCTTTGCAGCACCTGTTCGGCCAGTTCACGCGTGGGCACCAGCACCAGCACGCGCGCGCGGTTGCTCGACACCGCCGGGCCGTGTTGCACCAGCCGTTGCAGCAGCGGCAGCGCAAAACCGGCCGTTTTGCCCGTGCCGGTCTGTGCCGCGGCCATGACGTCCTTGCCGCTCAGCACGGCAGGGATCGCCTTGGCCTGCACCGGCGTAGGTGTCTGGTAATTGAGGCCCTGCAGATTACGCAGCAGCGGCTCGATCAGGCCAAGCGAGGCAAAGGACATGGACGTATTCCGGGCTAAAACCGCAATTCTAGCGGTTACGGCGCGGGTTGCGCCCCGTCCGCTCCGCCGCGCAGCCGCATATCGACCGCCCCGATATTCTTCTCGTGTGCCACCAGCATCAACGACAGTGCGTGATGCATGTCCCGATCGGCGAGCGTCGGCAGCAACGTCTGCAGCTTGCGGACTACCCAGCGCTGGCCACGATTCAGGAACGCCATCCGCTCCGCCAGATCGTCGATCGCCATCGCCTTCTCGTAGAACGCGCCGGTCGCGCGCGTCGGTACCGCATCGAGCGACCGGATCGCGTCGACGAGCACGCTGCACCAGTGCGCCTCGTCCTGGCGAATATGGGCGATCAGCCGATGCAGCTCCGGATCGTCGCTCACCTCGGCTGCCGTTTCGGAAGCGACACGCGCGCCTGCGCGCTCGGCCTCCAGCAGCTCGTCGAGCGTCGCCAGCAGCGCGGCGCGGCCTTCATGCGGAATCGGGTCGGCACGGGCGTCAGGCCCGTCGCCATGCTTCGGAATCGACATGCAGCATCCTCCTGTCGGGATCGATGGCGTAATACATGCGACGGTACACGGTGCGCGTTGCACGAACGTGCAAATCCGAGGATGCCGTCTGCCGAATACATCACATTATGATGCAACAGCCAATCAAACCGCATCGTCGACGCACTTCGCTTGATTCATGTCATCGCACGAACGCGCCGGCGCCTGCTCAAGTCCACCCTTCGAGCCGTAACGTCGAACGCACGAGCCGCTGCTCCTCCTGCTCGATCTCGCGCAGATACTCGACGCACTGGCGGATATGTTCGCTCGCGGCCTTGCGTGCCTGGTCGGGCAGCCGCCCCGTGACCGCGTTGTAGAGCCGCGCATGTTGGCGGTCGATCTGCTTCTTCAGCGGTTCGCGGTGATAGAGGTTGTTCACCGAAGCGAACACCGAACTGAGCAGCAGGTCGGTCAGCGACTGCAGCGTATTGACGAGCACCGGGTTGTGCGACGCCTCGCAGATCGCGAGATGAAACGCGTGATCGAGCTTCGCACGCGCGGCAGGGTCGAGATCCTGCGCGTCGGCCGCGGTCATTTCCTCGTAGCGACGCCTGATCAGGATGAAATCGGCCGGCGTGCCGCGCAACGCCGCGAGCCGGGCAGCTTCGGCCTCGAGCATCCCGCGTACCTCGAACAGGTCGTACAGCGTGCGCGGCTGCGAGCCGAGCAGATGCATCATCGGCGTGGTCTCGCGCTGCGGGGTCAGGCTCGCGACGAACGAGCCCTTGCCGTGCATCGTGTCGATGATCCCGCGCGCGTGCAGCAGCTTCATCCCTTCGCGCACGGCCGTGCGAGACACGCCGAGTTTCTCGGTCAGCCGGCGCTCGGACGGCAGCGCCTGCCCGGCCTTCAGCACGCCGTCGACGATCAGTTGCTCGATCCGTTCGGCGACGACATCGGCCACGCGCCGCGCCGGCCCTTCTCGATCCTGCATTTCCATACTGGTATGACCACTTTGGACGGATACCGGAGATTTTCGCACAAAGCCTTGTTTCAATTGGAATTCCATGACCCGATGTGAATACCTCGAAAGAGCCAGTACAAAAACTGGTATGACCACCTGCAAGACGTCTGGACACGCTGGCGCAGCCCGCCAAGAATCCCCTCCTTCCGGCGTGTCGCGCATCGCGCGGCCGCCCGCATGGTGGAGACAGACCGATGAGTTTCATCTACGACGAACGGATCGACGGCCCGCTGGCGACCGTCAGCCGTGACACGCTCGTCGCCGCGCTGCACGCGGCGGCGCCCGGCCTCGACGTGCTGCACGAACGCGAGGCGCTCAAGCCGTTCGAATGCGACGGCCTCGCCGCGTACCGCACGGTGCCGCTCGCGGTCGTGCTGCCCGATACGGTCGAGCAGGTGCGCGCGGTGCTGCGCGTCGCGGCCGCGCTCGGCGTGCCGGTCGTCGCGCGCGGCGCGGGCACGGGGCTGTCGGGTGGCGCGATGCCGCTCGCAAAAGGCCTCCTGCTCGTGATGGCGAAGTTCAACCGGATTCTCGACATCGACCCCGATGCCGGCATCGCGCGCGTGCAGCCCGGCGTGCGCAACCTCGCGATCTCGCAGGCGGTCGCGCCGCACGGCCTTTACTACGCACCCGATCCGTCGTCGCAGATCGCGTGCTCGATCGGCGGCAACGTCGCCGAGAACGCGGGCGGCGTGCACTGCCTGAAATACGGGCTCACGGTGCACAACATCCTGAAGGTCGAGATCCTGACGATCGACGGCGATACGCTCACACTCGGCGCCGATGCGCTCGACGCACCGGGCTTCGACCTGCTCGCGCTGTTCACCGGCTCCGAAGGGATGCTCGGCATCGTCACCGAAGTGACCGTGAAGCTGCTGCCGAAACCGCCGAGCGTGAAGGTGCTGATGGCGAGCTTCGACGACGTCGCCGAGGCCGGCGCCGCGGTCGCGCGGATCATCGGCGCGGGCGTGATTCCCGGCGGCCTCGAGATGATGGACAACCTCGCGATCCGCGCGGCCGAGGATTTCATCCACGCGGGCTACCCGGTCGATGCGCAGGCGATCCTGCTGTGCGAACTCGACGGCGCGGCAAGCGACGTCGACGAGGATGCCGAACGCGTCGCCGCATTGCTGCGCGACGCGGGCGCCACCGAGATCCGCGTGGCGCGCGACGAAGCCGAGCGCCAGCGTTTCTGGGCCGGCCGCAAGAACGCGTTCCCCGCGGTCGGCCGCATGTCGCCCGACTACTACTGCATGGACGGCACGATCCCGCGCCGCGAATTGCCGCGCGTGCTCGAAGGGATCGCCGCGTTGTCCGCCGAATACGGGCTGCCGGTCGCGAACGTGTTCCACGCGGGCGACGGCAACATGCATCCGCTGATCCTGTTCGACGCGAACCGCCCGGGCGAACTCGACCGCGCGGAAGCGCTGGGCGGAAAGATCCTCGAGCTGTGCGTCGCGGCGGGCGGCAGCATCACCGGCGAGCACGGCGTCGGGCGCGAGAAGATCAACCAGATGTGCGTGCAGTTCAACGCCGACGAAATCACGTTCTTCCACGCGGTGAAGGCCGCTTTCGATCCACAGGGCCTGCTCAATCCCGGCAAGAACATCCCGACGCTGCACCGCTGCGCCGAATTCGGCGCGATGCACGTCCATCACGGCAAGCTGCCGTTTCCCGAACTGGAGCGCTTCTGATGCGACGTGACATCGAATCGATCGACGACAGCGCGGCGCTCGTTGCGCAGGTCGACGCCGCGCTCCACGACCGCCAGCCGCTGCACATCCGCGGCGCCGGCACGAAGGCGTTCCTCGGCCGCCCCGTCGAAGGCCGCACGCTCGACGTACGCACGCATCGCGGCGTCGTCTCGTACGACCCGACCGAACTCGTCGTCACCGCGCGCGCGGGCACGCCGCTCGCCGATCTCGAAGCGATGCTCGACGCGGCCGGCCAGATGCTGCCGTGCGAGCCGCCGTCGTTCGGCGGCGCGGCCACGGTCGGCGGGATGTTCGCGGCGGCGCTGTCGGGGCCGCGCCGCCCGTGGGCCGGCGCGGTGCGCGACTTCGTGCTCGGCTGCCGCGTGATCACCGGCCACGCGAAACACCTGCGTTTCGGCGGCGAAGTGATGAAGAACGTCGCGGGCTACGACGTGTCGCGGTTGCTCGCGGGCAGCTTCGGCTGCCTCGGCGTCGTGACCGAGGTGTCGCTGAAAGTGCTGCCGAAACCGCGCGCGACGTGCGATCTCGCATTGGCGCTCACGGCCGGTGAAGCCGTGCAGCGCGTGGCCGCATGGCGGCGCGCGGGGCTGCCGCTCGCGGGCGCGTGCCACACGGACGGCGTGCTGCGCGTACGGATCGAAGGCGGAGAAGGCTCGGTGAAGGCCGCTCGCGGCACGATCGGCGGCGATCCGATGGACGACACCGGCGACGCGTTCTGGGCACGGCTGCGCGATCTTGCGCTGCCGTTCTTCGACGATCCACGCCCGCTGTGGCGTGTATCGGTGCCTGCTGCCGCGCCGCTCGACGCGTTGCCGGGCGCGCAGCTCGTCGACTGGGGCGGCGCACAGCGCTGGCTGAAGAGCGACGCCGCGCCGGCCGACGTGCAGCGGCTCGCCGCGCAATCGGGCGGCCACGCGACCTGCTTCACGCCGGGCATCACGCACGAGCCGTTCCAGCCGCTGCCGCCCGCGTTGCTGCGTGTCCACCGGCAGCTCAAGTCACAGCTCGACCCGCATGCGATTTTCAATCCCGGCCGGCTCTACGCCGACTTCTGACGCGAACCCGATCCCGACCCGCCGATGCAAACCAATCTCAGCGAAGCAAGCAAGGCCCTCGCCCGGGCCGACGAAGCGGAAGCGATCCTGCGCGCGTGCGTGCACTGCGGCTTCTGCAACGCGACCTGCCCGACCTACCAGGTGCTCGGCAACGAGCTCGACGGGCCGCGCGGCCGCATCTACCTGATCAAGCAACTGCTCGAAGGCGAGCCGTGCGGCGAGCGCACGCAGCAGCATCTCGACCGCTGCCTGACGTGCCGGAACTGCGAGACGACCTGCCCGTCCGGCGTGCGTTATCACACGCTGCTCGACATCGGCCGCGCGGAAGCCGAGAAGCGTGCGCCGCGGCCCGCGCGCGAACGTCTGCTGCGCGCGGGGCTGCGTCACGTCGTGCCGCGCCCCGCGACGTTCGCCGCATTGCTGAAGGCCGGCCGCGCACTGCGCCCGCTGCTGCCCGGCACGCTGCAGGACAAGATCCCGGCCGCCGTTCCCGCCGCCGCGCCGCGCCCGGCCGTGCGTCACGCGCGGCGCGTGCTGATGCTCGAAGGCTGCGTGCAGCCGTCGCTGTCGCCGAACACCAACGCGGCCGCCGCGCGCGTGCTGGACCGGCTCGGCATCAGTGTCACGCCGGCACGCGAAGCCGGCTGCTGCGGCGCGACCGAATATCACCTCAACGCGCAGGATGCCGGCCTCGCCCGCGCGCGCCGCAATATCGACGCGTGGTGGCCGGCGATCGAGGCCGGTGCGGACGCGATCGTGCTGACGGCAAGCGGCTGCGGCGCGTTCGTCAAGGAATACGGCGACCTGCTGCGCTCCGACCCCGTCTATGCAGAGAAGGCGCGGCGCGTCAGCGCGCTCGCACGCGACCTCGCGGAAGTGATCGCGGCCGAGCCGCTCGACGCGCTGGCCGATGCGACGGCGCGCCGCGTCGCGGTCCACTGCCCGTGCACGCTGCAGCACGCGCAGCGCCTCGGCGGCGCGGTGGAAAACATCCTGACGCGGCTCGGCTTCAATCTGACGAATGTCGCCGACGGCCATCTGTGCTGCGGCTCGGCCGGCACGTATTCGCTGACGCAGCCCGAACTCGCGACGAAACTGCGCGACAACAGGCTCGATGCGCTCGAAGCCGCGCAGCCGGACCTGATTGTCACGGCCAACGTCGGCTGCCAGACTCACCTGAACGGCGCGGGGCGCACGCCCGTGCGCCACTGGATCGAACTCGTCGACAACCGACTCGTCAACTGACCTGATTCCGGAGGACCTCCATGCAAACGAAACCCGAACTCGAACTCGACGACGCCGATCGCATGCTCGCCGCCGCCCGAGCCGAAGCGGAACGCCACGGCTGGGCCGTGTCGATCGCCGTCGTCGACGATGGCGGCCACCTGCTCGCGTTCGCGCGGCTGAACGGCGCATCGCCGGCCAGCAGCTACATCGCGCAGGACAAGGCGCGCGCGGCAGCGCTCGGCCGTCGCGAGACGAAGGCGTATGAGGATATGATCAACGGTGGCCGCACCGCGTTTCTCAGCGTGCCGCTGACGGGGTTGCTCGAAGGCGGCGTGCCGATCACGGTCGGCGGCCGGATCGCGGGCGCGATCGGCGTGTCTGGCGTAAAGTCCGAACAGGACGCGCAGATCGCCCGCGCCGGCACACAAAGCGTCGCGACATAACCAGCCAAGCCGCGCGCGCGCATTTTTCCCCGGGAGGATTAACGATGATCGACCAAGCAGGACTGCAAGTCGCGCCAGCGCTGAGCCAGTTCATTGAAAACGAAGCGCTGCCGGGCACCGGCATCGACAAGGCCGCGTTCTGGAGCGGTTTCTCGGCCCTGGTGCACGACCTCGCGCCGCGCAACCGCGAACTGCTCGCGGAACGCGACCGCCTGCAGCTGGAACTCGACGCGTGGCACCGTGCACATCCGGGCCCCGTACGCGACCACGCCGCGTACCGCGCGTTCCTCGAACAAATCGGCTACCTCGTGCCGGTCCCGTCGAACGTCGCGGCAGCCACCGCGAACGTCGACAGCGAGATCGCCACGCAGGCCGGCCCGCAGCTCGTCGTGCCGCTGTCGAACGCACGCTATGCGCTGAACGCCGCGAACGCCCGCTGGGGCAGCCTGTACGACGCGCTGTACGGCACCGATGCGCTGCCTGAAGACGGCGGCGCCGAACGCACCTCGGCCTACAACCCGACGCGCGGCCAGCGCGTGATCGACTACGCGCGCAACGTGCTCGACAACGCAGCGCCGCTCGCGAGCGGTTCGCACCGCGATGCACTGCGCTACCGCGTGCAGGACGGCCAGCTCGCCGTCGAAACCGCGAAGGGAATCGTGGGCCTCGCGCAACCGGCGCAGTTCGTCGGCTACCAGGGCGCGGCCGACGCACCGTCCGCGATCCTGCTGAAGCACAACGGCCTGCACCTCGAGATCCAGATCGACGCATCGACGCCGATCGGCCGCGCCGATCTCGCGAACGTGAAGGACGTCGTGCTCGAAGCCGCGGTCAGCACCATCATCGACTGCGAGGATTCGGTCGCGGCGGTCGACGCCGACGACAAGGTCCAGCTTTACCGCAACTGGCTCGGCCTGATGCAGGGCACGCTGATCGAGGAAGTCGCGAAGGGCGGCAAGACCTTCACGCGCCGCCTGAACGCCGACCGCGAGTACACGACGCCCGATGGCGGCACGCTGTCGCTGCACGGCCGCTCGCTGCTGTTCGTGCGCAACGTCGGCCACCTGATGACCAACGGCGCGGTGCTCGACCGCGACGGCAACGAGATTCCGGAAGGCATCCTCGACGGCGTCGTCACGGTGCTGTGCTCGCTGCACGACCTGAAGGCGAAGCGCAATTCGCGCACGGGCTCGATCTACATCGTGAAGCCGAAGATGCATGGCCCGGTCGAAGTCGCGTTCGCCGATACGCTGTTCGCACGCATCGAGGATCTGTACGGCCTGCCGCGCAACACGCTGAAGATGGGCATCATGGACGAGGAGCGCCGCACCAGCGTGAACCTCGCCGCGTGTATCGCCGCCGCCGCCGAGCGTGTCGCGTTCATCAACACCGGCTTCCTCGACCGCACCGGCGACGAAATGCACACCGCGATGGAAGCGGGCCCGATGATCCGCAAGGGCGACATGAAGTCGTCGGCGTGGATCCAGTCGTACGAGCGCAACAACGTGCTCGCGGGCCTGTCGGCCGGCCTGCGCGGCCGCGCACAGATCGGCAAGGGCATGTGGGCGATGCCGGACCTGATGCACGCGATGCTCGAGCAGAAGATCGCGCATCCGCGCGCCGGCGCGAACACCGCCTGGGTGCCGTCGCCGACCGCCGCGACGCTGCACGCGCTGCACTACCACCTCGTCGACGTGCAAACCGTCCAGCAGGAACTCGAGAAAACGCCGTACGCGAGCGAACGCGACACGCTGCTCGAAGGCCTGCTGACCGTGCCGGTCGTCGAGCGCGCCCAGTGGAGCGAGGCCGAGATCCTGAGCGAAGTCGAGAACAACGCGCAGGGCATCCTCGGCTACGTCGTGCGCTGGGTCGAACAGGGCGTCGGCTGCTCGAAGGTGCCCGACATCCACGACGTCGGCCTGATGGAGGACCGTGCAACGCTGCGCATTTCGAGCCAGCACATCGCGAACTGGCTGCGCCACGGCGTGATCACCGAGGCCTTCGTGCTCGACGTGTTCAAGCGGATGGCGCGCGTCGTCGACCAGCAGAACGCCGGCGACCCGAACTATCGACCGATGGCGCCCGGCTACGACCAGTCGACCGCGTTCAAGGCCGCGTGCGCGCTCGCGCTGCAGGGCACGTCGCAACCGAGCGGTTACACCGAGCCGCTGCTGCACCGGTTCCGCCTCGCGTTCAAGGCGCAACAGCACGGCGCTTGAGGCATGCGCATGCGGGCCTGACCTGCATGCCTGCCGGCGTCACGAAACGGGCGGCCCTCGCGGCCGCCCGTTTTCATATTCGCGTTCACACGGCTGTTGAAATCGTCCGTTGAATCCGATAATCGGTACATATCGCGCGCATTCAAGTTTCGCGCCCGCCCGCCGTTAAACCGGCGGAATCGCCGGGCATGCGCGGCGCGGATGCGTCCGCCATACCGCAAAGCCTTACGCTGTAACGCTCTGACCGATATTCGCAAGCCCGGGAATTCACGGTAATTTGATCCGGATCAACGGGTCGCAACATTTTCCGCGCACGCGGACACGCGCGTTATACTCCGTTGAATCCGCGCCGCCCGATTCGCCGGATCGTCGAATCACGGCAGATGTCGCCGGTGAATCGTTGATTTACCGGTTTATCTGGCCGCGATTGCCGATAATCGGTGCCCATTTTCTCCGCCGAAAGGCGGGGAGGCGCCGGAGGGCCGCGCACCGGATCGCCGCCGACACGTCATACAAACAATCGCATCGGCCCGCCGCCTGGCGACGATGCCCATCGATCCTCGGACCATGGCAGAAACCGACTACGCAATGCCCAGCGAATCCGGCCTGACGAGCCGTGTCGCCGCGCATTTGCGCAGGTTCCTGCTGCCGCACCTGATCTTCTATACCGGGCTGCTGATCGCGCTGCTCCTGCTGCTGCTGTGCGGAATCGTGCTGTACGAAGGCCGCATCGACGCGCGCGACCGCTCGATCGCGACGCAGCAGAACCTGGCGCTGATGGCGTCGTGGGACATCGAGCGCAACATCGAGATCTATTCGCTGTCGCTGCAGGCCGTCGTCGAAGGCGAGAACGACCCCGAAGTCGTCAAGCTGCCGATGCCGCTGCGTCGCCAGGTGCTGTTCGACCGCGCGACGACGGCCAAGTACCTCGGCGGCATCTACGTGCTCGATGCAAAGGGCGACATCTCGGTCGACGGCAAGAGCGACGTGCCGCGCAAGGCCAACTTCGCCAACGAACCGTACTTCGCCGTGCACCGCGACCACCCCGACGTCGGCCTGTACGTCAGCCCGCCGTATCATTCGCGGCTGCGCGGCGGCTCGCCGAGCATCGCGCTCAGCCGGCGGATCACGAAACCCGACGGGTCGTTCGGCGGTGTTGCGGTGATGTCGATCCGGCTCGAATATTTCCAGAATCTGTTCTCGCGGCTGTCGCTCGGCGATCGCGGCTCGATCGCGCTGATCAATACGGCCGGCCAGATGCTCGCGCGCGAGCCGTACGACCCCAAGATCGTCGGCCGCGACATCAGCCATGCCAGCACGTTCCGGCACTTCATGACGGCCAACGAAGGCAGCTTCGCCGACACCGCGTCGATCGACGGCGTGCGGCGCCTGTACGTGTTCCGGCACCTCGAGCACCTGCCGCTCATCATCATGGTCGCGCGCTCGGAAGCGGACACCTACGCCGCGTGGTACGACCGCGCGATCCCGATCGGCTCCGCGATGGCCGCGCTCGCGATCGGCTTCGTCGGCCTGTCGCTGCTGCTCGACGTGCAGTTGCGCAAGCGCCACCGCGCGGAAACCGAATTGCAGGCACTTGCGCGCACCGACGGCCTGACGGGCCTCGACAACCGCCGGATGCTCGATGTCACGCTCGCGCGCGAATGGCGCCGCGCCGCCCGTTCGCAGCACGCGCTGTCGCTGCTGTTCATCGACGTCGATTACTTCAAGCGCTACAACGACACGCAGGGCCATCAGGCCGGCGACGACGCGCTCGCCGCGGTCGGTCACTGCATCGCCGGCTGCCTGCGCCGCCCGGCCGACTATGCGGCACGCTACGGCGGCGAAGAGTTCGTCGTCGTGCTGCCCGACATCGACACGGACGGCGCGGTGACCATCGCCGAAACGATCCGCACGGGCATCCTCGATCTCGGCATCCGGCATGACGCCGGCACGGTCGGCCGCCTGACCGTGAGCATCGGCGTGACGACGAGCTATCCCGAATGCGACGACGACATGCAGGGCGCGCTGAAGCTCGCCGACGACGCGCTGTATCGCGCGAAGGAAGCCGGGCGCAATCGCATCGTCGTGCAGACGGCTGCGTCCGCCAGCCACCTCGAATCGCGCCGGGCCTGAGCGCCCGGGCGCCCGGGCCGCTGCCGCCCGCGCGCAAAATCGCCGACAATGTCGGCTCGATACGCCACCGCGCCGCCGCGCGGCTGACGCGCCCGGCCGACCCGCGCCGGCACGCGGCCGCCTCGTACCACCATGAGACTCAAGGCAAAGATCTTCCTTCTGGCCATCGTGCCGTTCCTGCTCGCGATCGCCGGCATCGGCTTCGGCGTGCGCCAGCAGGCGACGTCGCTCGCGCGCACGCAGCACGCGACGATCCAGGCCGCGTACCTGTCGAGCAAGGAAGTCGAGCTGAAGCACTACGTCGAGCTCGCGACGAGCGCGATCATGCCGCTCTACGACGCGAGCGGCCGCAACGCGCGCGACGACGCACTGCTGCGCACGCAGGCGCTCGCGATGCTGCAGAAAATGGATTTCGGCCCGGACGGCTATTTCTTCGTGTATGACCTGCACGGCAATTCGCTGATGCATCCGCGCGAGCCCGAGCGCGTCGGCCACAACTACTGGACGATGCGCGACCCGCAGGGCGCGCTGACGATCCAGAAGCTGATCGGCGCGGCGTCGAGCGGCGGCGGCTACGTGCGCTACGCATGGCAGCGGCCGTCGACGGGCCGCGTCGCGCCCAAGCTCGGCTACGTCGTCGCGCTCGAACGCTGGGGTTGGATGGTCGGCACCGGCATCTATCTCGACGACGTCGACACTGCGCTGCAACGCATCGACGCGCGCGCGTCCGCGAACATCGAACGCACGATGAGCTGGCTCACGGCGATCGCCCTGACCGGCGCGGCGGCGATCGCCGTGTGCGCGCTGGTACTGAACGTCAGCGAGTCGCGCAGCGCAGACGCGAAGCTCAAGCTGCTCGCGCAGCGCGTCGTCGAATCGCAGGAGCAGGAACGCGCGCGGCTGTCGCGCGAACTGCACGACGGGATCAGCCAGATGATGGTGTCCGCGAAGCTGATGCTCGAATCCGCGCTCGCGCGTTTCGAGCGCAGCGCGGCGCGTGTGCCCGAAGCCGAGCAGGCGCTCGCGACGAGTGTCGGGCGGCTCGGCGACACGCTGCGCGAAGTGCGGCGCATCTCGCATGCGCTGCGTCCGTCGATGCTCGACGATCTCGGCCTCGCGGCCGCGCTCGAACAGCTCGTGCGCGAACTCGGCACGGAAAGCGGCATCGACATCGGCTATACGCAGGTCGCGCACAGCGGCGCGCGGCCGCTGCCCGAGGCCGTGAACACCGCGCTGTTCCGGATCGCGCAGGAAGCGCTGAGCAACATCGTGCATCATGCACAGGCGTCGCGCGCGGCCGTCACGCTCGACGTCGGCGCGCACGCCGTCACGCTCACCATCGCCGACAACGGCTGCGGCTTCGACGCCGAACGCTCGCAGGAAGACGCGCGCCGCGGCATCGGCCTGCGCAACATGCGCGAGCGCCTCGACGCGCTCGGCGGCATGCTGACGATCGCGTCGCAGGTCGGCCACACGATCGTCGCCGCGCGCGTGCCGCTGCGCAGCGCGGCGTGACGACACGCACCATAACAGGAGACCTTTCACGCATGAGCGCCCCCGACACCGCCCGGCCTGCCGCCCGACTGCTGCTCGTCGACGATCATCCGCTCGTGCGCGACGGCTTGCGGATGCGGCTCGAAGCAGCCGACCTGTCGGTGGTCGGCGAGGCCGGCAACGCCGACGAGGCGCTCGCGCTCGCCGCGTCGCTCGAACCCGATCTCGCGCTGATGGACGTCGGCATGAACGGGATGAACGGCATCACGCTCGCAGGCGTGTTTCACGATCGGTTTCCGGGCATCCGCGTGCTGATGCTGTCGATGCACGACAACACCGAATACGTGACGCAGGCCGTGCGCGCCGGCGCGAGCGGCTACCTGCTGAAGGATTCGCCCGCGAGCGAGATCGTCCGCGCGATCGGCGCGGTGCTGGCCGGGCAGACGTTCTTCAGCGAAGGGCTCGCCGCGCGGATGATCCAGGCGAGCGCGACCGCGTCGCCGCTGGATCGGCTGACGCCGCGCGAACGCGACATCCTCGATACGCTGGCGCAAGGGCTGTCGAGCAAGCAGATCGCGCAGCAGACGGGGCTATCGGTGCGCACGGTCGAAACGCACCGGCTCAACCTGAAGCGGAAGCTGGAGATCGAAGGGCAGGCCGAGCTGATCAAGTTCGCGGTCGAGCATCGGCGGCGGTAGGGCGGTACATCGGGTCAGTCCGGGCGGGAAGACGTCACACGCATCATCGCGGCACGATCGGACCGCTCGCGCGTTTCACGCTGCACGACCAGCATCGCCGCAATCACCATACTCAGGATTCCGGAACACAACACCGCGATCGAAAACCCGTGCGCCATCGCGTCCCGATACGCACCGAGCAGTTCCGGCGCCGAAGCCGACCATCATCGCGAGCATCGCGCCGATCGCCCCATACCCGGCAACCATCAGCGTGTGCAGCGGAACGCGCGCCGCGATGCGCCCGAACAGCATCTCCGTGATCGCCGTCATCACGAACTGCGGCATCGGTTGCCAGCCGGCCTCCGCGGGCGCGCGGCCCTGCGCCTGCTGCAGCGCGCAGCCATGAAAAAGGGCGCCCGAGGGCGCCCTTCATGCATCCGGACCGCGGCCTTGCAACGCCCGTCAGTTCGTCCGCGAATTGTGCTTCTGCAGGTAAGCGATCAGGCCGTCGATCCCGCCCGACGCCAGCTGGCTCTTGAACTGGCCCTGGTAGACCTGGATCAGCCACGCACCCGACATGTCGATGTCGTAGATCTTCCAGTCGTTGCCGACCTTGCCGAGACGATAGCCGACCGACTGGCTGTCGCCCGGCGTCGAGACCGTCGACTGCACGAGCGCGTCGGCGCCCGACGCGCCGCCAGCCTTGAACGAGAACTTCGCGTCCTGGCTTCCGAGCTGCGCGAGCGACGCGGCGTAGGTGCGCGTCATCAGCAGCTTGAACTGCTTGTACAGCTCCTGCTGCTGTTGCGGCGTGGCCTGCTTCCATGCGTCGCCGACCGCGATGCGGGTCGTGCGTTCGAAGTTGGTCGCGGGCAGGAAGCGCTGCTCGACGACCTGCGTGACCTTCGCCATATCGCCGCCGCGTGCGGCCGGATCGGCCTTCATCGCGGTGACGGTGCCCTCGACCGCATTGCGGACGATGTCGACCGGCGCGCTCTGCGCGAAAGCGGAAACCGACACGGCGGCGGCCGCGACGAAAGCAAACAGATGACGTTTCATACGGATATCGCACTCGGTGAGAAAAAACGACCGGCTCTTTGCATCGGCCGGTGAAGCCAAGTATACCGGGCCTGACGCCCGGTTGCCGCACGGTGACCGACTGTTACCTTTCAGCTTCATTTGTCACACGCAACGCAGCCCCGCGCCGACTATGTAAATATCCCCATACAAATGAACCGGTCACGGGTACCGATTCCACCACCGCAAACAAATCTCCTTCCCGCCCCGAAACCCCCATCGTCACGACCGCCGCCACGCCGCGCCGGTATACTTGGCTACTTTGCCCTTGCCAGCCGCTCCCCACCGCCACATGGTGACATCTCTCATCGTCCGACTCGTTGCATGGTCGGTGCGCCGCCCCGTCTGGGTCGTCGTGCTGTCGCTCGTCATCGCCGCGCTCAGCGGCGTCTATGTCGCGCAGCATTTCAAGATCAACACCGACATCAGCAAACTCGTCGATGCGGAGCCCCAATGGGCCGCGCTCGGCGAGGCCGTCGACAAGGCGTTCCCGCAACGCAACGGCACGATCCTCGCGGTCGTCGAGGCGCCTGCGCCCGAGTTCGCGAACGCCGCCGCGCATGCGCTGACCGAAGCGCTGCAGAAGGATGCCGAAGCCGGCCGCATCGGCCAGGTTGCCGAGCCCGGCGGCGGGCCGTTCTTCGAGCACAACGGCTTGCTGTTCCTGTCGCCGCAGGAAGTCTCCGATACGACGTCGCAGCTCGCGAGCGCGCGCCCGCTCGTCAATGAACTCGCGAAGAACCCGAGCCTCACCGGGCTCGCCACCACACTGGCCACCACGCTCGGCCAGCCGCTGCTGACCGGCCAGGTGAAACTGCCGACGATGGCCAAGCTGCTCGCGCGCAGCGCGGCGACGGTCGACGACGTGCTGGCCGGCAAGCCGGCCGCGTTCTCGTGGCGCGCGCTGGTCGACAACGATGCCGCGCGGCAGCCCGCGCGCGCGTTCGTCACCGTGCAGCCGGTGGTCAACTACGGCGCACTGAAGGCCGGCGCGGAAACGAGCCAGGTGATCCGCGATGCGGCGCGTTCGCTCGACCTCGAGAAGCGCTACGGCGCGGCCGTGCGCCTGACCGGCGAACAGCCGCTCGCCGACGACGAATTCGCGTCGGTCGAGGACGGCGCCGCGCTCAACGGCGCGCTCACGCTGCTCGCCGTGCTCGTGATCCTGTGGCTGGCACTGCGTTCGAAGCGGATGATCGGCTCGGTGCTCGTCACGCTGTTCGTCGGCCTCGTGGTGACCGCGGCGCTCGGCCTCGCGATGGTCGGCTCGCTGAACATGATCTCGGTCGCGTTCATGGTGCTGTTCGTCGGCCTCGGCGTCGACTTCTCGATCCAGTACGGCGTGAAGTACCGCGAGGAACGCTTCCGCGATCCGCGCATCGATCACGCGCTGATCGGCGCCGCGCACTCGATGGGCATGCCGCTCGCGCTGGCCACCGCGGCCGTCGCCGCGAGCTTCTTCTCGTTCATCCCCACCGCGTATCGCGGCGTGTCCGAGCTCGGGCTGATCGCGGGCGTCGGGATGTTCGTCGCACTGCTGACCACGCTCACGCTACTGCCTGCGCTGTTGCGCCTGTTCGCGCCGCCGGGCGAATCGAAGACGCCGGGCTTCCCGTGGCTCGCGCCGGTCGACGACTACCTCGATCGCCATCGCAAGCCGATCCTGATCGGCACGCTCGTCGTCGTGATCGGGGCGCTGCCGCTGCTCGCGTTCCTGCGCTTCGACTTCAACCCGCTGCACCTGAAGGATCCGAACAGCGAATCGATGGCGACGCTGCTCGCGCTGAAGGATTCCCCGGAAGCGGCCGTCAACGACGTCACGCTGCTCGCGCCGTCGCTCGCCGAAGCCGATGCGGCCGCGAAGCGCCTCGACGCGCTGCCCGAAGTCGGCCGCACGACCACGCTGTCGACCTTCATCCCCGCCGACCAGCCGGCCAAGCGCGCGGCGATCGCCGCCGCCGCGAGCGACCTGCTGCCCGCGCTGACGCAACCGGCCGCGCCGCCCGCGACCGATGCGCAGCGCGTCGCCGCGCTCAAGCGCGTGTCGGACCTGCTGAGCTACGCGGCCGAAGATCACCCGGGCCCGGGCGCAGCGGCCGCGCAGCACCTGTCCGCATCGCTCGCGAAGCTCGCGGCCGCCGACAGCGCGACGCGCGACCGCGCCGAGCGCGCGTTCGGCGACACGCTGCGCATCGCGCTCAACCAGCTCGCATCGCTGCTGCAGCCGCAGGACATCACGCGCGAAACGCTGCCGCCGCAACTCGTGCGCGACTGGGTCGCGCCGGACGGCCACGCGCTCGTGCAGATCTCGCCGAAGGTGCCGAAGGGCGTCGACCCGAACGACGACACGATGCTGCGCCGTTTCGCGAAAACGGTGAAGGCCGCGGAACCGGGCGCGACCGGCGGGCCGATCTCGATCCTGCATTCGGCCGATACGATCATCAACGCGTTCCTGCATGCCGCGCTGTGGTCGATCATCTCGATCACGATCCTGCTGTGGGTCACGCTGCGCCGCTTCGGCGACGTGCTGCGCACGCTGGTGCCGCTGCTCGTGTCGGGCATCGTGACGCTCGAGATGTGCGTCGTGCTCGGCATGTCGCTCAACTTCGCGAACATCATCGCGCTGCCGCTGATGCTCGGCGTCGGCGTCGCGTTCAAGGTGTATTTCGTGATGGCGTGGCGCGCGGGGCAGACGGGGTTGCTGCACTCGAGCCTCACGCATGCCGTGCTGTTCAGCGCCGCGACGACGGCGACCGCATTCGGCAGCCTGTGGCTGTCGCACCATCCGGGCACATCGAGCATGGGCAAACTGCTCGCGCTGGCCCTGACCTGCACGCTGATCGGCGCCGTGGTGTTCCAGCCCGTCCTGATGGGCAAACCGCGCGTCAAACGCGCCAAGAACCAATCGCAAGGAATCAATGAATAAGGTGCGAATCATTGCGGCGACCGTCGCCGCCAGCGCGATGCTGTCCGGCTGCGCGACGGGACCGAACCGCAATCCCAACGACCCGCTCGAGCCGATGAACCGGGCGATGTACACGTTCAACGACACGGTCGACACGAACATCGCCCAGCCGATCGCGAAGGGGTACCAGAAGATCACGCCGACGCCCGTGCGGACCGCGATCAGCAACTTCTTCTCGAACCTCGGCGATCTCGGCAACATGGCGAACAACCTGCTGCAGTTGCGCATCACCGATGCGACGCAGGATCTGATGCGCGTGGCGATGAACTCGCTGTTCGGCGTCGCCGGCCTGATCGACATCGCGACGCCGGCCGGGCTGCCGAAGCACCACCAGGATTTCGGGCTGACGATGGCGCGCTGGGGCGTGCCTTCCGGCCCGTACCTCGTGCTGCCCGTGTTCGGGCCGAGTACGATCCGCGATGGCGTCGGCCGCGCGGTGGACGTGCGCTTCAACCTGCTGAACTACATCGAGCCGGCCGCGCGCAACCCGATGTACATCGCGCAGTTCATCAGCGCGCGCTCGGACCTGCTCGGCGCGACCGACCTGCTGAAGCAGGCCGCGCTCGATCCGTATTCGTTCGTGCGCGACGCGTACCTGCAGCAGCGCAAGTCGCTGACATACCGCAGCCAGTCGTCGTCGGCCGCGCCGCCGACCTACAACGAACCGGGTGAGCCGGGCGCCGCGCCGGCCGCGACACCGGCCGTGCCGGGGCTGCCGAACTACGAGGATCCGGGCGACTCGGGCGGCGCATCGGGCGCGACGCCGAACAACGCGCCGGCCGCGCCGGGATTGCCGCAGTACGACGATCCAGGTGCGGACAATGCGATGCCCGCCAGTGCGCCTGCTGCCGCACCGGCTGCGGCGTCGGCAGCCGTGCCGGCGTCGTCCGGTTCGGCGGCCGTGCCGGCCACGCCGGCCGCACCTGCAAGCAGTCCGGCCGCGCAGTAACGCCGCAACGGCGGCCGCACAAAGACAAAGAGCGCTGCATCACGCAGCGCTCTTTTTTTGTCCGTACGAAACAGCGAAACCGGGAAGAGGGGAGAAAGTCGCGGCGCAAGCCGCTCAGACGACCCGCATCGCGCCCGTACGCTCGAACGCGTGGCGCGCCTGGATCAGCGTGGTGCGTGCCGCGCGCGCGTCGCTTGCGACCTGCAGCAGCGGGCCGAGCTGCGACGGCTGCTTCAGCAATTCACGCAGGATCGGCAGGATCGCCGTGCTGCCGTCGTCGCGCAGGCCGGCGGTCGCCGCGCGCGGCAGCGTGCGCCACGCCGGATCGACGATCGCGCGGCACACCGCGAACGGCACGCCGCGCGCCGCCGCGAAGGCCGCCGCGATGTGCGACTCCATGTCGACGGCCAGCGCGCCCTTCGCGTGATGCAGCGACGTCTTCTCCTGTTCGCTGACGACCGGCGCACCGACGGCCGCGATCGTGCCACGCGTGACGCGCGCCCACACCGGCGTGTCGTGCAGCGAGGCGACGAGCCGCGTGCTCCAGCCCGCATCGGTCTCCACGCGGCCGAACGGCCCGTCGATCGCGCTCGCGATCACGAGCGCGCCAGGCGCCAGATCGGGCGAGAGCCCGCCCGCCGTGCCGAAGCTGACGATGCCCGCGCAACCGCGCGCGGTCACGTCCGCCAGCGCGCGTTCGAGCCGGTCGGCGCGCGCAGCGAACACGGCCTCGACGCCGTTACCGCGCGCGATGCGCGCCTCGAACGCCATCCCCGTCACCGCGATGACGGGCAATGCGCCGTTGTGTCGTGATACGCCCACCGTCACATCCCGACCGTGACGCGCGTCGCGTTGTCGCGCTTCAGGTTGCGGTAGCGCGCCAGCGCCCACAGCGGGAAGAACTTGCGATAGCCGTGGTAGCGCAGGTAGAACACGCGCGGGAAGCCCGTCGCCGTGAAGCGCGTCTCGTCCCACAGGCCTTCTTCGTTCTGCTGGGCGATCAGGTAGTCGACGCCGCGTGCCACGGCCGGGTTGTTCACTTCGCCGGCCGCCATCAGGCCGAGCAGCGCCCAGGCCGTCTGCGACGCCGTGCTCGGCGCCTGCTCGAAGCCGCGGTAGTTCAGCTTGTAGCTGTCGCCGTCCTCGCCCCAGCCGCCGTCCTTGTTCTGGATCGACAGCAGCCACTGCGCGCCGCGCTTCATGCGCGGATCGTCCGGCGTCAGGCCGGCCGCGTTCAGCGAGCACAGCGCCGTCCACGTGCCGTACACGTAGTTCATCCCCCAGCGGCCATACCAGCTGCCGTCCGGCTCCTGTTCCTTCAGCATGTAGTCGAGCGCGCGGCGGGCCGGCTCGCTGTTCAGCGGCGTCTCGCCGAGCTGCGACAGCATCGACAGGCAGCGGCCCGACACGTCGGACGTCGGCGGATCGAGCAGCGCACCGTGATCGGAGAACGGGATGTTGTTCAGGTAGTACTGCGTGTTTTCCGGTTCGAACGCCCCCCAGCCGCCGTCGCTGCTCTGCATGCCGACGACCCATTCGCGCGCACGCGCCATCGAATCGCGATACGTGTCCGACTGCTTGAGCTTCTGCGCGCGATCCATCGCCATCACGACCACGGCCGTATCGTCGACGTCCGGGTAATGTGCGTTCGCGTACTGGAACGCCCAGCCGCCGGGCCGCACGTGCGGACGGCGCGAGATCCAGTCGCCGCGCACGTCGAGGATCTGCAGCGGTCGCAACCATTCGAGGCCGCGCAGCACGGCTTCTTCCGCGCGCGCATCGCCGGTCTCGAGCAGCGCGTGCGCGGCGAGCGACGTGTCCCACACCGGCGACAGGCACGGCTGGCAGTACGCTTCGTCCTCGTGCACGACGAGCAGCTTCTCGAGCGCCTTGCGCGCGATCGCACGGTTCGGGTGATCTTCCGCGTAGCCGAGCACGTCGTACATCATCACCGCGTTGGCCATCGCCGGATAGATCGCGCCGAGGCCGTCCTCGCCGTTCAGGCGCTCGTCGACGAACGACACGGCCTGACGGATCGCCCGTTCGCGCGTGTAGCTCGGAAACAGGCCGTCGACCGCGCGCAGCGCATGGTCGACCACACGGAAGAATGCGAACCAGCCGGCGCTCTGGTGGCCCTGGCGCGGCAGCAGCCCGGCGTTGACGGGCGGATCGATGAACAGCTCGTCGATGCGCACGCCGCGCGGGTTCTTCGCGATCGGGCGCTTCGCGTTCAGCACGAGCAGCGGCACGATCACGGTACGCGCCCAGTACGACACCTTGGACAGGTGGAACGGGAACCACTGCGGCAGCAGCATGATCTCGACCGGCATCATCGGCACCGCGCGCCACGGAATCGCACCGTACAGCGCGAGCTGGATGCGCGTGAACACGTTCGACATCTCGGCGCCGCCCATCGCGTGGATCGCCTTGCGCGCGCGCTGCATGTGCTCGGCGTTCTCGTCGTCGCCGATCACCTTCAGCGCGAAATACGCCTTCACGCTCGCGCTGATGTTCGGCGCGCCGTCGGTGAACAGCGGCCAGCCGCCGTCGGCTTGCTGGATGCGGCGCAGATATTCGCCGATCTTCTGTTCGAGCTCGAGGTTCGGCGTCTCGCCGAGATAGTGGACGAGCAGCACGTATTCGGCGGGAATCGTCGAATCGGCTTCGAGTTCGTAGACCCAGTGCCCGTCCGCTTGCTGCGCGGCCAGCAGCGCGTCGGTCGCACGTGCGACGGCCGCGTCGACGCCGGCCGGCGCGGTGCCGGCGGACAAGGTAGCCATTTCGGTGAGATCGTTCATCGGTCCCTCTCTTATTGTGTCTGGAGCACGTCCGCGGCCAGCTGGCCGGAGCGGATCGCGCCCTCGATCGTGGCGGGCAAGCCGGTGGCAATCCAGTCGCCCGCCAGCACAAGATTGGTCCAGCGCGTACGCACGGCCGGACGCTTCATTTCCTGCGACGGCACCGCCGCAAAGCCCGCGCGCGGCTCGACGACGAGCTGCCACGCGGGGATGGTTTCCGGGTTCGCGCCGGTCACGCGCGCGACGTCTTCCCAGATGCGCCGCGCGAGTGTGTCGCGCGGCATGTCGAGCCAGCGGCCCGCATCGCGGATCGTCGCCGCGAGCTGGCCGCCGCCGGTGCGCACCGCGTCGACGATGCCGTTGACGACGGTCGTCTGCTGCGGATTGCCGGCTGGCGATTCGACCGTGAAATACGCGGTCACGACCGCGCTGAACGTGTCGGGCGCGGTGAGTTCGGGCACGAGCGGCCGCGCGACCTCGGGCGGCACGGCCAGCACGACCGCGTCGCCAGGCGCGAGATCGATGCGCTCGCCGCCGACCGAAAGCGCATCGACCGCGTTGCCGTGCGCGCCGAATTCGAATGCGTCGAGCCGCGAATTCAGCCGGATCTGCGCGCCGCCGTGCTGCAGCATCCGCAGCGCCGGTTCGACGAATGCGCTGCCGAGCCCGTGGCGCGCGACGAGCGGACGGCTGCCGGGGCCGCCCGCGGCAAACGTGCCGCACAGCGCGGCGCGTGCGAGTTCGGCACTTGCATGGCGCGGCTCGACGTTCAGCACACCGAGGAAATACGGCCGCAGCCAACGATCCCACAGCACGCCGTCGCATCGCATCGTCTGTGCGAGTGAGCGGCCCGTGCGCGCGAGCGCGAGCGGCGCGAGCGCGAGATAGTCGAGCGGCGTCGTGCCCGGCGCGCGCGACGCGGCATCGAACAGCCACGACGGCCAGCGCCCGTTGCCGAAGCGCAGTGTCCAGCGCTGCTGCGACGCGATGTCCACGACCGCGCATTCAGGCAACGCGGGCCCCGTGAGCTGATCGGCCGCGCCGATCGCGCGCAGGTAGCGCTGCGTCGCGGCTTGCCCCGCGAACACCGTGTGCAGCCCGCTGTCGAGCGTCGTGTTCAGCGTCCCGTCGAACCACGAGCGGCAGCGGCCGCCCGCGAGCGCGTGCGCGTCGTGCAGCACGATGCGGCGACCGCGGCGTTGCAGCTCGACCGCGGCCGACAGGCCGGCAAGGCCGGCGCCGATCACGTGGACGGTTCTGGGCATCGACTCGGTCGACTCAGAACAGCGCGTAGCGCGCGGCGATCATCAGCATGCGCGCCTTCGGCTTGCGCAGCGGCGCGCGCGGGAAGGCAAAGCCGCGTGCGATCGCGGCTTCGAGAATGCAGCGATACGCGCCCGACATGATGCGCGGCGCCTTCACCTGCGCACGCGAGCAGGTATCCATCACGGCGTCGGCCTGGCGGAAGTGCTCGAGCGCGCGCTCGACGAGCGTCGCGCACACGCGCGGCAGCGCCGGATCGCGCACGATCGTCGCCGGATCGCTGATCGCGATGCCTTCGCGTGCGAGCAGCTCGCGCGGCAGGTAGCAGCGGTTGATCGCCGCGTCGTCGTCGATGTCACGCAGGATGTTCGTCAGCTGCAGTGCGCGGCCGAGGTGGTGCGACAGCTCGATCCCTTCGGCTTCCGGCATCCCGAAAATCCTCACCGACAGCCGGCCGGCCGCGCTCGCCACGCGATCGCAGAAGAGGTCGAGCGTCGGCTCGTCGGGCGCGCAGATGTCTTCGACGGCGTCCATCGCCATCCCGTCGATCATCGCGTGGAAATCGGCGCGCTGCAGGTTGAATGCGCGGATCTCGCGGTCGAGCGCAACCAGATGGCGTGGCGGGCGGCCCGCGAAGCACGCGTCGATGTCCGCGCGCCAGCGATCGAGGCCCGCGTTGCGCTCCGCGCGCGGCAGGTCGCTGTCGGCGATGTCGTCGACTGCGCGGCAAAACGCGTAGACCTGGAACATCGCGTCGCGCTGCACGGCCGGCAGGATGCGCATCGCCAAGTAGAAAGAACTGCCCGATGTGACGGCAGCGGCGTCGGTTTCTTGTTCGTCCACGACGGAATTGGAAACGGCCAAGACGAGCTCCACGGAGACACCCACGCGGGGCGATTGAAGAAGCCATGCCCGGCTGGGATGGTCAGAGTGTCAAATGCGTGCGAGATATGCGAACGATCGACGCAGACAGGCACAAATTACCGGCCGGAAGCCGGAATTGGGCGAAAGTATAGCAATCTTTGAAGTTCGATGGCGGACACGCGCCACGCCCGGCGGGGCGCCGGAGGCCGCCGGCAGCCCGGTGCGGCCGGCCTCGGCGGGAACCGGCGCCGTGCGGCGCCGGCGGCGGGTCAGCCGTAAACGATATCGCGCTGCAGATCGAGCGCAATGAGCCCCATTTCACGCGTGAGTTGCAGCATCGAGCGGCGCTCGAGGCGCGAGCCCATGAAGCTCGTCACACGGCCGTCGGGCTCCGCGGTGAACTGGAACACCGCGCCGCCGGTGCCGAACCACGCGCCCGGCACGTCGGGCGATTCCTTCCAGTCGATCTGCTCGAACACGCGTGCGATGCCCGCTCGCACCAGGTCGCCCGGGCCGATCGGCGGCGCGATGTCGCCCAGGTCGTCGAGCGAATAGGGGCCGGGTTTGTCCGGCTTCCGGTAGAAGAGATAGTCGACGTTCATGGGGCGCAATCGCAGGCAAAGCAACAAGTTAGCGTGCTTCGGCACAAATTCAAATCAGATCCGGACGAAATGTTGCCTGCGCGAGACAAGAGGGACGGATCGCGACCGGCCACGCGACCGCACTGCGCGTCCGCCTCTGGATGCCGGCCGGTTCGTCTAAGATGACACCTTTCTCGAAAAAATACGGACACCATGGAGACGAACGACACCGCCACCCCGCAGTCCGGCCATCCCGTTTTCGTGCTCGTGCACGGCGCCTGGCATGGCGCGTGGTGCTACGCGCACGTCGCGGCCGCGCTGGCCGCGCGCGGCCACCTGTCGATCGCGCGCGACCTGCCCGCGCACGGCATCAACGCCCGCTTTCCCGCGTCGTATCTCGCACGGCCGCTCGACAAGGATGCGTTCGGCGCCGAACCGTCGCCGGTCGCGAACACGACGCTCGACGACTACGCGACCCAAGTGATGCAGGCCGTCGACGACGCCTATGCGCTCGGCCACGGCAAGGTCGTGCTCGTCGGGCACAGCATGGGCGGCCTCGCGATCACGGCGGCCGCCGAGCGCGCACCGGAGAAGATCGCGAAGATCGTCTATCTCGCGGCCTTCATGCCGGGCTCGGGCGTGCCGGGCCTCGACTACGTACGCGCGCCGGAGAACAAGGGCGAGATGCTCGGCCCGCTGATGCTCGCGAGTCCGCGCGTCGCCGGTGCGCTGCGCATCGACCCGCGAAGCGGCGATGCCGCGTATCGCGACACGATGAAGCGCGCGCTGTATGAAGACGTGCCGCAGGCCGACTTCGACGCCGTCGCGAACCTGATGACCTGCGACGTGCCGGCCGCGCCGTTCGCGACCGCGATCCCGACCACCGCCGCGCGCTGGGGCGCAATCGACCGTCATTACATCAAGTGTCTCGAGGATCGCGTGATCCTGCCCGCGCTGCAGCAGCGCTTCATCGACGAAGCCGACGCGCTGGCACCCGGCAACCCGACCCACGTGCACCAGCTCGACAGCAGCCATTCGCCGTTCATGTCGCAGCCGGCCGTGCTGGCCGGCGTACTCGCCGACATCGCGAAAAGCTGAGCGCGGCGGGCGCAGTCTACGCGTAGGCCACCGAACGATCGCGCCCGAGCCGCTTCGCGCGATAGAGCGCGGCGTCGGCTTCGTTGACCAGCACGTCGCTGGTCGGCGCGCCCATCTTCGCACATGCACCGCCGACGCTCGCCGTCACCGGCACGCTGACGCCCTCGGCATCGACCGGCAGGCTGCCGATCGCGTCGCGCACCTTGTCGGCCACCAGCATCGCCTCGTCGAGATTCGTGCACGGCAGCAGCAGCGCGAATTCCTCGCCGCCGAAGCGGCCGAACGTATCCTGCGCGCGCACGATCGACGCGACGCGGCGCGCCGTCTCGCGCAACACGGCGTCGCCGGCCGCATGGCCGAAGCGGTCGTTGATCGTCTTGAAGTGGTCGAGATCGAACAGCAGCACCGACATGTCGCCGCCGTAACGCTGCCAGCGCGCGAATTCGTCGCCGAGCCGCGCCTCGAAGAAGCGCCGGTTCGCGATGCCGGTCAGCCCGTCGCGATTCGCGTGTTCGCGCAGCTTCGCGACGGCTTCCTCGCGCTCGCGCTGCATCACGCTCACGTGCGTGACGTCCGAGATCGTCACGCACACGGCCTCGACGTCGCGGCCGCGCGTGAGCGGCATGAACGTGCAGTCCTGCTGCATGTAGTCGATGCCGCCGGTAATCGGCCGGTCGTGCTCGAAGCGGAACAGGTAGGGGCGCTGCTCCCATGAACTGAATGCGAAGCTGCCGAGCTGGAACACGCTCTCGAGCTTGCGCGACAGCCACGCGTGCGGCAGGTCCGGAAAGCGGTCGAACAGGTTGCGGCCGATCACGTCGGCCGCCGGAACGCCGCTGTGATCCTGCATGAAGCGGTTCCACATCAGCACCGTCATCGAGCGGTCGAGCACGAACAGCCCGAAGCCGACCCGCTCGATCACGAGGTCGCTCAGCGACAGGGCGGCGGCCGTCATAGCGCGGACAGCAACGCGTCGAGCGCGTCGCCCATCAACCGGATCGAGTCCTCGGCCATCAGCATGACGAAGTGAGCGCGGAACGTGTGGTCCTCGAGCCCGAAATTCACTTCGAGCAGCAGCGCGACGCTCCACGCGAGCACGTTCGGCTCGAACACCTCGTCGAACGACACGTTCGCACCGAGCAACCCCGGCGGGAAAAACACGGGCTTGCGGCCGAGCTCGTCGAGGATCGATGCGACGCACGCGCCCATCAGCACGTTCGCGACGTCGAACACGAGTTCGTCGGGCGTCGCCATCCCGCCATAGACGCCGTCGCCGAACGTGCGGTCGACGACCGACATGAGCCGCGCGACGCCCGACGTGCGGCACAGCACGATCGCTTCGCCCTTGATGTCGGAACGGAAGCCCTGGCGCACGGCGGTCACGTTGTCGTGAATGCCCGTCATCTCGCGCAGCGCGTTGCCCGCGTCGGCCGCTTGCACGACGCGCACGCGCGGCACCGACAATTCGATGAAGCGCCCGAGCAACAACGCAAGCCGCGCGGCGGCGCGGCCCATTGCAAGGTTGGCGATCTCCTGCAACGCGTCGCGTTGCTCCGCCGTGAACACCGAGTCAGGCATACAACCCATACTCCTTGAGAATGGGCAGCAATGCCTCCGACGTCACGGGCTTGGCAACGAATGCGATCGCGCCCAATTCACGCACGCGTGCTTGCGCCTGCGGCTGGATATCGGCGGATACCACGATCACGAACGTATTCAGATCTTCGTGGCGCAGTGTTTCCAGGACCTGATATCCGCTCATGTCGGGCATCGTCAGGTCCAGAAACATCACGGAAGCTTTGCCGTCACGATAGAGCGCCAAGGCCTCGCGACCATTCGCTGCATACGCGACTTCAACGTCCCAGTCTCCCGGCAGCGCCTTTGTCAGAAGTTTGCGAGCGAGCAGCGAATCGTCGGCAATTACAATCGGCAAAGGCATGGGGCGATGCGGTATACGGAATGGTCTCTCTCGCGTTAACGACCGCGCGGCGCACTTCTTTAGGGGCCATGCGTTCGGGCGCGGGCAACCGCCTTGCGGCCGTGCGCGGACGTCGCGACGCAGGTGCGCGCGACGCCCGCGCGGCGATCGCCGGCGGGCGCATATATCTGTCATAGGGAAAGCAAGGCGCGATTCTCGGAGTAAACCGGAGGCGATGCAACTCGCCATTTTCACCATTTCGAACAGAATCGGTCCGATCGCACGCCATTCCGAAAATAGCCGCGATCATTTTCGAGATAAGCACGCAAAATTTTTCCTTGTGTACGTTTGCGCTGCCGGATTCGTCGCGTTTTCAATCTGACAGTTTCCCCCTGTCGGAACCGACAGGATCGTGTCGCCGCGGGCTGCGCGGCCGGTCGTCGCAACTCGTTTATGATGGCAGGCACCTCCGCTTCACCCGCTTCTTCGATGACGTCCGACCGGCCTGCCGACTCCCACGCTCCCGCCTCCCCGCCCGCCGACGACTGGCAGGACGACGGCAGCTACGCGTCCGGCGCCCCCGAACACGATTTCGCGGTGCGCCGCGTGACGCTGATCGTGCTGCTCGTCGCGGCGATCGTGCTGCCGTGCATCTACGTGGTGGTGATGGCGTACAACGACCTGAATACGCGCGAGGCCGCCGCGAGCGACGTGACGATGCGTACGGTGCGGGTTGCCGAGGAGCATGCGCTCAAGGTGTTCGACCTGAGCGAGACGCTCGATGCGCGCATCGTCGACCTCGTGCAGGACATGGACGACGCCACCGTGCGCACCAAGGAATCCGACATCCATGAAGCGCTGAACACCATCGGCGGCGGCTATCCGCAGGTGGCCGCGGTGTCGATCTTCGGCGCGAGCGGGATGCTGCTCGCCAACAGCCTCTACTACCCGGCGCCGTATGCGTCGATCGCAAACCGCGACGACTTCGCGGGCATCCGCGACGGCAAGGTCATCGAACACATCTCGCGGCTGATGATGGGGCCGCTCAAGCTCGAAAACATTCCGGTGTTCAACACGGGCGTCGCGCGCCGTCATAGCGACGGTTCGTTCGCCGGGATGGTGTCGATCGCGCTGAAGTCGTCGTATTTCAATGCGTTCTATCGCGACCTCCTCGGCGGCGCGAGCACGCCGATGACGATGGCGCTCGCGCGCTCGGACGGCGCGGTGATCGCGTCGTATCCGCCGCCGCCGTCGCTCGCGCACACCGATCGCTCGGTCACGTTCGGCAACGCGCGCAACGATCCGCGCGCTGGCGTCGTGCGCGTGCGCCACGACGGCGCGAGCAGCGAGATCGTCGCGTACCGCCAGGTCGGCAGCTATCCCGTGTACGTGACGTGCGCGTACCGCACGTCGGCGATCTGGCATGAATGGTACGAACACCTGAGCGTGCTGTTCATCTCGATGTTCGCGCCGTCGATCGCACTGTGGTCGGTGATCTGGCTGTCGCTCAAGCGGTTGAAGGCGGAAGAGGAGGCGTGGGATCGCTGGCAGGCCGAAGCATCGATGCGGCGTTCGATCGAGTCGGCGTACCGGCAGTCGCGCAAGATGCAGGCGCTCGGCAATCTCGTCGGCAGCGTCGCGCACGACTTCAACAACCTGCTGATGATCATCTCGAGCAACGTGCAGATCGCACGGCGGCGCGGTGTCCAGCATCTCGACAAGGAACTCGGCGCGATCGAACGCGCGCTGAAGAACGGGCAGTCGCTCACGCGCCAGCTCCTCGGCGTCGCGCGCAAGCAGCCGCTGCACAACGAGACGATCGACGTCGGGCAATGGGTCGGCACATGCCGCGAACTGCTGAAGACGTCGCTCGGCTCGAAGTCGTCGCTGGTCGTCGCGATCGAGCCCGGCGTCTGGCCGATCCGCGTCGACGTCGCGGAGCTCGAACTCGCGGTGATCAACCTCGCGGTCAACGCGCGCGACGCGATGGCGGCCGGCGGCCGCTTCACGGTCGGCGCGCGCAACGTGACGCTGCGCCGCGAGGACGGCTTCCCGCTGACCGGCGATTTCGTGCAGATCTCGCTCGACGATACGGGTTCCGGCATGGCGCCCGACGTGCTCGCGCGTGCCTTCGAACCGCTGTTCACGACGAAGGCGCAGGGGATGGGGACGGGGCTCGGCCTGCCGCAGGTGTTCGCGTTCTGCGAGCGCTCGGGCGGCCTGGCAACGATCGACAGCGCGGTCGGGGCCGGCACGTCGGTGCGCCTCTATCTGCCGCGCGCACGCGCCGAAGACGTCGTCGCGCGGCCGCCGGCCGTCGCGCACGAAGCAGGCACCGGCGCACTCGCGGGCCTGCACGTGCTGCTCGTCGAGGACAACAGCGAAGTCGCGGCCGGCACGGAGGCGCTGCTGTCGCTGCTCGGCCACCGCGTGACGTATGCGCCTACCGCCGACGACGCGTTGCACCTGATCGAGGGCGCGGCCGCGAACGATGCGTTCGACCTCGTGATTTCGGATATCCACATGCCGGGCCGTCTGAACGGCATCGACCTCGCGGAAGCGATCGACAAGCGGCCGGGGAAGCTGCCCGTGATTCTCGTCACGGGTTATGCGGAGGAACTCGACCGCACGCGCACCGTCAACGTCCGCGTGCTGTCGAAGCCGTTCGACATCGCGCTGCTCGACGAAATCCTGCTGGGCATCCGCGAAGCGCGCGACGCGCGGCACGCCGGCGCTTGACCCGCTGCGTGCGGGCCGGCGCCGACGGCTGAACGGGTGTGGCGCTCAGGCCGACTTCAGCAGGCGCACCCAGCTCGCATAGCGATCGACAAAGCCCTGCAGGAACTTGCGGGTGTCTTCGCTGACGATCTGGCCTTGATCGTCGATGCGTGCCGGATCGTGCTTGATGAACATCTCGGGTTGAGCGAGCGTCTTCACGTCGAGGTAGGCGAGCACGTTGCGCAGGTGCTGCTGCGCGAGCGCGGTGCCCACGGCGCCCGGCGACGTGCCGAGGACCGCACCCGGCTTGCCCGACCACGAGTTGGAACCCCACGGGCGCGAACCCCAGTCGAGCGCATTCTTCAGCACGCCGGGAATCGACCGGTTGTATTCGGGCGTGACGAACAGCAGCGCATCGGCGGCTTCGATCGACTGCTTGAAGCGCTTCGCGACTTCCGGGAAATCCGCGTCGTAGTCCTGGCTGTACAGCGGCAGCTCGCCGATCTCGACGAACTCGAACGAAAAATCGGCGGGGGCGAGCGAAATCACGGCGTGCGCGAGCGCACGGTTCGTCGATGTGCGGCGCAGGCTGCCGACGACGACCGCAATACGATAGGACATGGCATTCTCCTTCCGGTGAGTGAAGAATCGGATCAATTGCTTCCGAACGGGCAATAAAGGTCTGTTTATAGGCAAGCCAGCCCGCGAGCCGTCCCACGGGGCCGACCGGCCGACTTTCCACAAGGTTTTCCACAGAAATTGTGGATAACTCGACCGTTATGTTCTGACGTTACAGATTGCCCACCGCGCGACGCCGTCGACGCGCAGGCCGGGGTTCGGCAAGCATAGCGCAGCACGCTGGCCGGTTTCGTGAAATCGTGACGGAACATGCGTTGCAGGCCGGCGGCGGGCCCAGTAAGCTGCTCGCACCGCGATGCGCGCGCCCGGTGGCGCAAGCGCGATCGTTTCGAAACACTGCAACCCAGACATGCCGTCCGCCTACGACGATCCCGTTTATCTCGCGCAACTGCGGCGCGACCTGCTGCGCTTCGCGCGACTCCAGCTCCGCGATGCTGACGCGGCCGAAGACGCCGTGCAGGAAGCACTCGCCGCCGCGTGGTCGCACGCGGGCGATTTCGCCGGGCTGTCGGCCCACAAGACGTGGGTGTTCGGCATCCTGCGCAACAAGTTGATCGACGTGCTGCGCGCGCGGCAGCGGACAGTCAACCTGTCCGCGCTCGACGCCGAACTCGACGGCGAATCGGTGCTCGATCGGGAACTGTTCAAGGAGAACGGGCACTGGGCCGCGCATGCGAAGCCGCGACCGTGGCCGAAGCCCGAGACGCTGTTGCAGCAGCAGCAGTTCTGGACGCTGTTCCAGGTCTGCCTCGACCACCTTCCGGAACAGATCGGGCGCGTGTTCATGATGCGCGAATTTCTCGATGTCGAGATTGCGGACATCTGCAGCGAATTGACGATGACGACGAATCATTGCAGCGTGCTGCTGTATCGGGCGCGCACGCGCCTGCGAACCTGCCTGAGTGAAAAAGGACTGACGACCGAAGATGCTGCCGGGGAAATGTACTGACATCACGCGACTGCTGTCGGATGCGCTCGACCGGCATCTGACGCTGCACGAACGACTGCAGGTGCGCATTCATCTGCCGACCTGCAGCGGATGCAGAGCCTATCGCGGGCAGATTTCGCTGTTGCGGACGGCCGCGAAAGCGGCGGCGGGGCAGGAGCCGGACGATGACGGTACATCGTCCGGCGAACGCTAGGATACGGTTCGTGTCGCCGCTATCGTTCGCGTCGCGGGCGGCGGATTGCCCGGCGATCGCGTCGGCGTCGAATGCCGGCGCGTACGTCGGGCCGAGGCAATAAGAAAAATACGCTGACCAAGAATTATTCGAACAACGCTTTCACCGATTCGGGCGGCCGGCCAATCGCCGCCTTGCCGCGATACACGACGATGGGCCGCTGCAGCAGAATCGGATGCGCGGCAATCGCGGCATAGGCCTCGGCGTCGGTCAGATCCGCGCGGGCAAGATTCAGCGCCTTGTACGGCTCCTCGCCGTCACGCAGCATGTCGCGCACCGGGCGAGCGAGCTGCCGATGCAGCGTTTCCAGTTCCTCGACCGTCGGCGGCGTCTTCAGGTACTCGACGACGTTCAGCGGTGCGCCGGTGGTATTCAGCGATTCGACCAACGCAAGCGTCTCGCGCGACTTCGAGCATCGGGGGTTGTGGTAGATCGTGATCATCATTCAGGCCTGGATGGTAGAGCCCTGTATTGTAGCCAGTCTGTGCGCGGGGTTCTGACGGGTGGCTGGGGGGAAGTCGGGTGTGGGTTCGGTGTATCGCCGAGGCAGCCGATGAGACGGCACATCATGGCCGGGAGTCGCGAAAGGGGAGCGCTTTCCGGGGCGCGCGCTTCAAAGAGTGGATGTGTTTATGCGCATAAAGCCGGGCGGTGCGCTATTGCGTGACGAGAGCTATGTCTCTGCGAGCCAACGCATCGTGACTGCCTCAGCGCTGAGCGAGTGGTGCGGGAGACAGCGCGAGTGGATTGATTTATGCGCATAAAGCCTGCGATCGTCGGAGGGAGGGGCGTCGCGATTTGGCGCTTGATCGCATGTCGATACACCACGGCACCGAGGGACCGCTATCTCGACATGCGGCCTCGCCACGGCATCGTCGCGCATCGGATTCAGGCGGGGCCTCTCGAGGCCCATCGTTGCTCACCATCGTGCGTCACCGGTTTATGCGCATAAACATCGCTCCCGGACCGAGCCTCACGTCGATGCATTCGGGTTCAACGACACGCGCCGAAGCGGCATGCTTGGTCGGCGCTCGACGATCACACCCCTCGCTCATCAATGCACGGCCATTTCTCCACGAGGTTGATCGCTCGACCTCGGCCGAGTTTATGCGCACAAACCACCGGTACTCAGACAAGCCCCATCCAACGAAAGGGCAGTGCATCCGGGATATCGCAGAACGACGTCACTCATACGACCCTGCCCGCGATTCAACATCCAACGATGTCGCCCATCGACATCGCCAAGCATCCGCCACGCGATCCAATCGAGCCATCAATCTCCCCCCGCTCGTTTATGCGCATAAACCGATAGCCGAATGGCTAATGCGTAGTTGTTGAACGACAATTTCATTGAAATCCAAATATCGTCCTGTAGAATTCCAACGATCAAAACAGGAGTGAAAATTGGCCGCGGAAATCATTGCAGTCACTCAACAAAAAGGTGGCGTCGGCAAAAGCACGATTGCCATGCACCTCGGCGCCGCGTTCCATGAAAAAGGGAAGCGCGTCCTCGTCATCGACGCAGACCGTCAAAACACGCTGGTTCACTGGTCGAGCGCTTCCGGCGACAGCGAAAACGGCATCCCGTTTCCGGTCGTCAACCTTGCCGAAGCCGACGGCCAGATCCATCGCGAGATCAAGAAGTTCATCAACGACTACGACATCATCGTCGTGGACTGCCCGCCGTCGATCACCGAGAAAGTCTCAGGCGTCGTCCTGCTCGCCGCATCGATTGCCGTGATCCCGACTTCGTCGTCGCCGGCCGATTACTGGTCGAGCGTCGGGCTGGTCAAGCTGATCCAGCAGGCTCAGGTCATGAACGAAGATCTCCGCGCGGTCTTCCTGCTGAACAAGACCGAAGAGAAGCGCATGCTGACCCGCGAGCTGAAGCGTGCGCTCGAGGAGCTCGGCTTCCCGTTGCTGAAAACGCAGATCCCGACCCGGGAAGCGTACAAGCAGGCGATGGCGCTCGGTCAGACCGTACTGCAGATGAACGATCGCGGTGGCAAGCTGGCCGCGGCCGAAATTCGTGCATGTGCCGACGAAATCGTCGCCATGCTGCCCTGACTTTATGCGCACAAAGGAGTCACATGAAACCCTCCCAATTTGCCAAAGGATTCCAAGCGCGCCCGGATATCACGACGAGCGAGAAGCGCACCGCGCTTGATCGGCTCAACGCGATCGACGGTATCGTCAAGTCCGAGACGCCCACGCCTACGCCGACCAAATCCGCAAAGAAAGACATCGCGCCGCCGCCTGCTCCGGAGCTCACGATCGATCCGTCGATCGACGAGTCGCCGCAATATCGCGCGTGGCGCCTCGAGAATCGCTACGCACCGGGCCAGGTGATCGAGCTGTCGTTGAAGGCAATCAAGCATAGCCCGTTCAACCCGCGGCACTTCTATCTGAAGTCGTCGATTGCCGAACTCGCGGTCAACCTCGCGAAGCAGGGGCAGCAGCAGGCCATCCACGTGATTCCGGATTACGACAACCCGGGCACGTATTTCGTCAGCGACGGCGGTCGTCGCGTGCGGGCGCTGAAGGAAGCGAACAAGGAGTCGGTCAAGGCGATCGTGATCGATGTGCCGATCGGCATCCAGAGCTACAAGCTCGGCTACGATCTCAACGTCCAGCGCGATACGCAGACGGTGTTCGACAACGCCGTCGTGTGGCGCCGCTTCCTCGACGACAAGCATTTCCAGAGCCAGAAGGAGCTCTCCGAGCACCTCGGCCTCGACGAGTCGACAGTGGCCGTCGCGCTGTCGATCGGCAAGCTGCCGGAGCCGATCATGCAGGAGATGGTCGTGCGTCCCGACCGCTTCGGCTCGAACATGGCGTATCAAGTCGGCCGCTATCACAACGCGCGCGGTACCGAGGCGACGCTGCGGCTGATCAACAAGATCGTGTCGGACGATCTCAGCACGCGCCAGGTGTCGGATATCGTCAAGGGCCGCGTCGCGGCGCAGGAGACGCCGAAGGTCGCGGGCCGTCAGCGCTATGCGCAGCGTCTCGAGATCAAGCTCGGCGGTAAATCGGTGGGCGACCTGAAGTCGTATGGCGAAGATCGCATCGAATTGCGCCTGCGCGGTCTCCCGAAGGACAAGCGCGACGCGATCCTCGAGCAGCTCGAGCGGATGCTGTTGTCGGAGTGATGGAAACGGCCAGGAGGGCCCGGTGAGGACGCCGGGCCCGCCGGCTCAGGGCGAGGCCGGCGGCGGCCCGTCAGCGGGCCTCAGGCGGCCCGCGACTGATTCAGCGTGAACGACAGCAGGTCGCCGTCCGTCGGCTCGCCCCAGGTCTTCTGGGCCAGCCAGTCGAAAAAGGCCGTCTCGGCCAGCTTGGAATCGAGGCCGCGCTTGCGCCAGTCGTCGCGCAGATGCGAGCCCATCGTCGGCAGCGCCTCCGATTCGAACGACTCGCGCGCCACTTCGCGCTCCGCGTCGCCCTGCTCTTCGTACAGCACCTTCGCTTCCTTGCGGCGGAACGCCGCGAACTCGCTCATCAGACGTGCCTTCAGATCGTCCGGCTGGGCCGCTGCGACCTTCGCAGACGGCGTGCCGGCAGGCAGCGCGTCGACCGACTCGACCGGCGGCGCATAGCCCTTCTTCAGCGCATCCTTGAACAACGCCGGCGCGCTGCGCACCGGCGGCAGCGTCGTGCTGCGCAACCGCTGTTCGGTCATCTGCAGTGCGGCGCGAATCCGGTTCTCCTCGCTGTCGGCATAGAGCGTCTGCGCTTCCTTCAGCGGGATCCCCAGCTTGACCATCCGGTCGACCAGCGTGCTGTCGAATACGTTCGGGTGTTCGTCGAGCGCGAGCATCGGCTGCTTGCGTTCGGTCACGCGGAACTGGATCTCGGCCACCCGGCGCCCTTCGCGGTGCTCGATCAGCTCGACGAAGATGTTGGTGACCGCGTTGACTTCCGCGATCGCGGGACGCAGGTAGTCGCGCTTGAAGTACTTGTACTCGCGCTTTGCCTCGTCGCCGGCTTCCGTATCGGGCGTACCCGACAGGATCGGCCGCCACCATTCCCACGGTTCGCGCATCGTCAGGTGGCTCGGGTTCGTCAGGTAGCGCACGCAGATCTCGTACAGCGCGAGACCGGCGCTGCTGCGCAGCTGGCTCTGGAACTGCAGGCTCAGGCGCGCATACTGGACCGGGTCGAGCAGCTTCTTCTTGATCTTCGGTGCGAACGAGAATTCGACCCACACGCGACGGGTCGTCGGATCCTCGAGGATTTCCGCGTCGGCGATCAGCGTCGAGATCCCCCACTTGCGGCCAGGCTTCTGGCTCGACGTCCCCGTGCTCCATTCGACCTGCACCGACACCATGCGGCGCAGGTGTTCCTTCACCAGCGCGGTGTCGTTCGAGTCGAAAGCGGAGTTGGCGACGATGTCCGACAGCAGCGCGCGATAGGTGTCGCCCGAGTCGTCGGCCTGCTGCGCGACGGCCAGCAGGACATTGAACAGCTTGCGAGTGAGGAGCGTGATCTTGCCGCTTTTCGGCTGAATGGCAATCGCCTCGACGGCCTTGCGCAATTCGGCTGAACTGGCACTCACCACATCCACATCGGTTTTCTTGGCGCGCTTCGTCGTGGCCATACGTCGGGTCGGAGGTGAAGTTTCCCGGAAGGATAGCGCCTGCGGTGATGTGCGTCCAGAACGACTTGCTCACCATAGCCGGTGAAGCGCGCGTGTAAAACGGCGCTCACCCCAACCACTCCCGAAAACCCTCACCGGTCCGCCATTGCAGCGTTCCGGACTCTTCCAGACGTGCCGCGGGATGCGCGGATTCACAGAATTTCACCTGTGCGCGACACGTGCGGAATTCGCTCCCGTATCGGCTCACCTTTCAATTTGTCGTAATTTTGCGACTGCCCGGCTGTGCATTCGGCACAGGCTTGCGATTGTCCGTTGCTGTGCGCCCTCGATCGCCCCACGGCGGCCTGTATGCATGTACAGGCGCGGCTCGCGAGGGGATCGAGATCGGGTCCGGCGTTCGAAAAGACATCGCCGAAACCGGCCCGCACGGCCGAATCGAACCCGATTTGCAGGCCCGGGCGCGCATTGTACAGCGCACCAACAGGATCAGGTCCCGAAAATACTCACCTTGAGCACAGCGTGTTCTTTCGTCCGGATGCCGACGAATGCCCGGCACGCGCGGGATTGGCTGGCGAAGCCTCCCGAAAACGCTCACCTTTCCGAAAAAATGCTGTGCCGCAACGGGCACGGAAGTAGCTCCCGAAAAACCTCACCGTAACCGCCACAGTATCAAAAACCTCAATGCGTTCCGATACTTATGCTCAGAAGGCATTTGGCTGTGCACCACGGATATCCCCCGAAAAATCTCACCTTTCGACGGGAATCCTTCATACGACACCGGTATGTCAGCCCCCGAAAAATCTCACCTGTGCCAAAAAGCGGCACAGCAAAAACGAGATTTCTTCCAGTCCTGGCGGGCTTTTCGACGAATCCTGCCGCTCACAGGTCCCGAAAAGCCTCACCTGTGACCATTTTTCGAGCAAATTCCATTCCCGAAAAGACTCACCTGTGACTGCGCGCACAGCCTGTGATCCATGCCCCGAAAAAGCTCACCTTAGCGGGATCAGGCCAGGAAAACCCGGATTTCCCTCCCGAAAAGCCTCACCTTTAGGGCATCACAGGCCCCTGAGCGCACTTTTGCTGTGCAAAATGGCGTTCGCTTCCCGGAAATCCTCACAGCAAAATCCCGCGGAGTCCCGTGAAACCTCACCTTTCGCCAAAACTGCCCAAAAGATGGGCAGAATCGGGGCGCAAAGAAGGTCCTGCAAACGCTCACCTGTGTCTGCACAGGCAGAAAACTGTGCAGACAGGCACGGCGCGGGTTCTGTGGCTGTGCGGCCCCGAAAACCCTCACCTTTGGGAAATCTCGTGTTTCACTGTGATCCCGAATCCGCTCACGATCTTTCCTGCAACGGCTCACGCTGCTCCCCGAACCCCATCACTTCAGCTCCCGCATAAGATCACCTTGGCTCCCGTAAAACTTCACCTTGTCGGCCGGAAAGCCTTGTTGCATAAGGCTGTGCCGTGGCGTTAACGTTTTTAACTAAGGGTTCAAGGGTGTTTACTTCTAATACTCTCAAGACATCGGCTGACGAGTTTTCCACAGACACCCCAACCCCTGAACACCCACAGGCAATCGGATCCGCTGTCATGTGAAACAAATGCCGAAATTCGGGGTCTGCAGGAAAATGCTTGTGCAACAAGGACTTGGCTGATCTTCTTCGCTTTGTTTCACGGAATCCTTGAGCACGGTCGACCAGATCGGCTCACAGATCCGATTTCTGTGCGAAGCGACGTAAATTCACCACGCCTGCACAAAATAAGTATCAATAAATACGTATTTCGTTATGATTGCCACACTTCAATGTCTGTGAGCACTGTCATGACCCTGGACGAAATACGCCAAGTCATTCGAGACGAACTGGAATCGCTACGTGCCAGCGGTGCGCGCCGTCAGGAATTGTCGCTGCACGCATGCAAGCGTTTGTTCTTCGATCTCGGCATCCGGCCATCGGCCGCCAACGTCCGCGATCTCACCCAGACCGGCAGCGCCAGCGACATTCCGAAAGACATCGACCATTTCTGGGAACGCATCCGTTCCGCGTCCAAGATCCGGCTCGACGGTGCAGCCATTCCGAAGGCCGTCGAGGAAAAAGCCGGTGCATTGCTCGGGGCGCTCTATGAAGAAGCGCTAAAAGCAGCCCGCGACAGTCTCGACGGCGATCGCGAACAGGTTCGCGCCGGCGTGGCCGACGCAGAACGGCGGTTGCGCGACGCAACTGTCCGCCAGGAGACGCTCGAAGGGGCGCTCGCCCGCGGCGAAACCCGAAACGAGCAGTTGCAGGCCAGAGTGACCGAACTCGAGGTTCAACTCGCGTCGCAATCGACGCACGGTTCGGCAAGCGAAGCGACGTTACTCACCACAGTCGGCCGATTGGAGAAAGAACTGGCCGCGGCAGCGGCCCGCATCGACACCGAGCAGGCGCAAAACGCAACGCTGCGCGACCGGATCGATGCGTTGCAAGCCGAATTGCAGCAGCGCACCGAGCACTATGCGCAGCAAATCAAGGACGCCGTGGCCGAAGCCGAGCGTCGCGTCAAACCGATGCTGGTCGAGCTGGACTCGTTGCGCAGCATGGCATCGACCTACCAGAGCGGTTTGCGGGACGTTCAGCGCAAGGAGTTCGATTTCCTGCAGCAATTGAGTTCGGCCAAGGCGCGCGCGGATCGGCTCGAAGAACAGTTGCGCACCCAGGGCGAAGAGCTGGAACGCGCGACACGCGACGTAAGCTCGCTCCGCGCGAGCCAAGGGATGAATCCTGAAGTCTCCGCGCTGATCCGGCGCCTGGCCGATGCCGGGCAACTGGATGCGGAAGCGTTTTCCGCGATTGGCACCGCGCTGGATCACGACATTCCGGTGCCCACCCAGTGCCCGCATTGCGACGGGGAGCCGGAGCTGTCACACGGTGAAGAGGGGTTTGAAGTGGCGTGCCCGGAATGTGAACACGCTTCGGGCACATGGCCGTCCCGGTTCGAAGCCGTCGCGCGCTTTGCGCATTCCTGACCCGAAGATCGACAGCACCTGCACAGGTGAGACGATCCGGGACGCTTGAGGTGAGGTTTTTCGGGAGCTGTGAAACGGTGAGGCTGCGCCACGCAAGGCTGCTCACGGATCATGTGCGTGAGCAGCCGTTTCCCGATCAGTGAGTTTCGTCGATGCCGGTTGCGTCACCGTTGTGGTCGGCCAAACCGTCGCGCCAGTTTTTCCACGCGCGATGCAGGCGGTTCGACGAGATCGGACGCATGAAGCCCAGCCATTTGCCGACGCGCTCGGGCGGGACATCGTGCTCGAACAGCTCGGCCGCGTAGGTATTGCGCAGCGTTTGCGGGCTGGCACGCGCGGTGCGCGATGACGTGAGCCCGGCCGATTCGACGATCGCGTCGATCGCGCGCAGCATCGTCGCCTTGTGCATCGGCCGTCCGGCATGCGATGCGGGGAACACGAGTTCTCCCGGAATCTCCTGGCGCTTGCGCTCGGTCAGCCATGCTTCGAGCAGCGCGATCGCAAACGAGGCCAGATGGGTTTCGCGCGCGTAATCCGGATGCGTCGACTCGATCTGCAGCGACGTGGCGCTCGTATTGATGCAACTAATCGTGAGTGCACGCGCTTCGCCGGTCTTGATGCCGGCACCGAGAAACGCAGCGACGAGCGCGCGGTCGCGCCGCTCTTTCCAGTAAGCGGAGCCCGATACGCCGATCGGCGAAAACAGATAGGCGAGCAAGGTCGCGCGCTCGGCCGGCGTGAGGAAACCGGTCGGCTCGTTGTCGCGTGCCTTGCGCCAGTTCGCTTCGCCATCCTGAGCAATGAAACGGGCCGGGTTGGTCGATGCGTATTCGGTGCGCCGGATGTGATCGAGCACGCGCTCGATCAGTCGCAGGTAGCGCATGCGCTGCGTTTTCCGGATCGACAACTCGCCGACGAAGTTTGCGATGGTGGCCGTGTCGACCGTTGCCAGATTCTTCTGGTGCGCACGCATCCAGGTGAGAAAAGCGCCCCACTGCGCGCGATAGACGTCGGCCGACGACCGGCGATAGTCCTGCATTGCAAGCCAGGCGTCGAACGCGGCTTCGGGCGAGACTATCCAGTCGGATGCGCCGCGGTCGAACAGATCCTTTTCTTCCGGGCGTGCAGCGGTGTCGGGAGAGGCGGGAAGGGACATGGTGTTTATTCCGTTAGTTGCGTATATGGTAGCCCTTTCCGCAACCTGTCGGGCAGCAAGAGACTGGACCGGCCGCCGTGCGCTGCAGCCGGGGCTTGACCCTCAGTCGCCCCAGGCCTTGGACTGACGGTGAGCGCGCTCGCGAGGCGCCGCGTCGTGCGACGTGGCCGCAGCTTCATACGCGAGCACCGCGAACGAAAAGACGGCGGGCAGCGCGTTCGAGCGCCCGAAGTCGATCGGATCGTCCGTTTCGGGAAAGGTCATGTCCGACGGCCGTTCGAACAGTTGACGCATGCCGGCTTCGTGCCGGCTGGCAAAGCCGAGGTCGGCGAGCGCCTCGGCCTCGATTGCGTGCAGCAGGCGCCACGTCAGCGGCACGCGCTGGTGGATATAGCGCCCGGCGATATGCCGGACGATCAACTCGAGATCGTGCGCGGCAGCCTTGAAGCTGAGCGCGGCCAAATCTTGTTCTTCTGTCATTGCAGGCTCCTGTCGACCGGGGCGGGCGCCTCGGTGCGCCGGCTCCGGCCCGTGCATGGCGGAATGTCCGTATACTGTACAAACATACAGTGTTTTCCGCAACTGGCCTGCGATTGACTGTTTGGCCGACTATCCGCGCCGTCAGCGATGGATCACGATCAGCAATGCCCGCGCCTCGGCCTTGCCGGGGTTGCGGATCGCGTGAGGCTCGTCGGCGGGGTAGCGTGCGGTGTCGCCCACCTTCAGGCGACGGCTCGCTGCCGCAGCCTCGATTTCCATCGCGCCTTGCAGCACGGTGAGGTGCTCGCGCGTGCCGGGTTCGTGTGCGTTCGATACCAGTGCGCCACCGCCCGGTAGCGTCAGCTCGTACCACTCGAACTTGCCGGCGAGGTCGATCGGGCCCCATACGCGCAACTGGTACCGGCCGTCATGGCCGGCGAGCGTGGGGATGTCGTGCGGGCCGTCCACCCGGATCGTCTCGGGCGCCTTCGGCTGAGAGAACAATTCGTCGAGCGTGATGCCGAGCGCATTCGTCAGGCGCCACGCGACGGCGATCGTCGGGTTGGCCTTGTCGCGTTCGATCTCGGAGAGCATCGATTTCGATACGCCGGCCGCGCGCGACAGGTCGTCGAGCGTCAGCTTGCGCTCGTTGCGCAGCCGCTGGATCTGCTCGCCGACACGCGGCGGCGTGACGGCCGGCGGCTGCGGTGCGGCGCTGGCAGGCGTGCGCCGCGACCCGGAGGAACTTGCCATTTGGATTCCGTTCGCTTAGAGTTGTTCGATATTTCGAATTCTAGTTCGGAATATCGGATAAATGCGGTCAACCGAACGACCGACTATAACAGTAGCAGGCCGTTGCGCCGCCGCCACGAGTGGCGCGTTGCGGAATGCGAAACCCTGTCAGGAGCTTTGCGATGCGTGATGCCTTTCTCGCCCAGGTGCGCGGGACGCTCGACCAGATCCGCGCGGACGGTTTTTACAAGACCGAGCGCGAGATCGCGAGTCCCCAGGCGGCTGCAGTGCGGCTCGCCGGCGGTGCCGGCGTGCTCAATTTCTGCGCGAACAACTATCTGGGTCTGGCGAACGATCCGCGCCTGATCGACGCGGCGAAGGCCGGCCTCGACCAGGACGGCTTCGGCATGGCATCGGTCCGTTTCATCTGCGGCACGCAAACCGTCCACAAGCAGCTGGAGAGCGCGCTGGCCGCGTTTCTCGGCACCGAGGACAGCATCCTCTATTCGAGCTGCTTCGACGCGAACGGCGGGCTGTTCGAGACGCTGCTCGACGAGAACGACGCGATCATCAGCGACGAGCTGAACCACGCGAGCATCATCGACGGCGTTCGCCTCTGCAAGGCGAAGCGCTTCCGCTACAAGAACAACGATCTGGCCGACCTCGAGGCGAAGCTCAAGGAAGCCGATGCGGCGGGCGCGCGCCACAAGCTGATCGCGACCGACGGCGTGTTCTCGATGGACGGCATCATCGCCGACCTGAAAGGCATCTGCGATCTCGCCGATCGCTACGGTGCGGTCGTGATGGTCGACGATTCGCACGCGGTCGGCTTCATCGGCACGCACGGCCGCGGCACGCCCGAGCACTGCGGCGTCGAAGGCCGCGTCGACATCATCACGGGCACGCTCGGCAAGGCGCTCGGTGGTGCATCGGGCGGCTATGTCGCCGCGCGTCGCGAAGTCATCGAGCTGCTGCGCCAGCGCTCGCGCCCGTATCTCTTCTCGAACACGCTCACGCCGAGCATTGCCGCGGCCTCGCTGAAGGTGCTGGAACTGCTCGGCAGCGACGAAGGCGCGAAGCTGCGCGAGCGCGTGCGCGAGAACGGCGCGCGTTTCCGCCAGCAGATGACCGAAGCCGGTTTCACGCTCGTGCCCGGCGCGCATCCGATCATCCCGGTGATGCTCGGCGACGCGCAGCTCGCGACGAACATGGCCGACAAGCTGCTCGGCGAAGGCGTCTACGTGATCGGCTTTTCGTTCCCGGTCGTGCCGCGTGGCCGCGCGCGCATCCGTACGCAGATGAGCGCCGCGCATACGCCCGAGCAGATCGACCAGACGGTCGCCGCGTTCGTGCGCGTCGGCAAGTCGCTCGGCATCATCTGACGGAGGCTCGATCATGAAAGCACTGGCAAAGCTCGAACGCGGCCCCGGACTCACGCTCACGCGCGTGAAGCGTCCGGAAGTCGGCCACAACGACGTGCTGATCAAGATCCGCCGTACGGCGATCTGCGGCACCGACATCCATATCTGGAAGTGGGACGACTGGGCGCAGAAGACGATTCCCGTGCCGATGCACGTCGGTCACGAATACGTCGGCGAGATCGTCGAGATGGGGCAGGAAGTGCGCGGCTTCGCGATCGGCGATCGCGTGTCCGGCGAAGGCCACATCACGTGCGGTTTCTGTCGCAACTGCCGAGCGGGGCGCCGGCATCTGTGCCGCAACACGGTCGGCGTCGGCGTGAACCGCGAAGGCGCGTTCGCCGAGTATCTGGCGATTCCGGCGTTCAACGCGTTCAAGATTCCGCCGGAGATTTCCGACGATCTCGCGTCGATCTTCGATCCGTTCGGCAACGCGACGCACACGGCGCTGTCGTTCAATCTCGTCGGCGAAGACGTGCTGATCACCGGCGCGGGCCCGATCGGCATCATGGCCGTCGCGATCGCGAAGCACGTCGGCGCGCGCAACGTCGTGATCACCGACATCAACGACTACCGGCTCGAGCTCGCGCGCAAGATGGGTGCGACGCGTGCGGTCAACGTCGCACGCGAATCGCTGCGCGATGTGATGGCCGACCTGCACATGACCGAAGGTTTCGACGTCGGTCTCGAGATGTCGGGCGTGCCGAGCGCGTTCACGAGCATGCTCGAGGCGATGAACCACGGCGGCAAGGTCGCGCTGCTCGGCATCCCGCCCGCGCAGACGGCGATCGACTGGAACCAGGTGATCTTCAAGGGGCTCGAGATCAAGGGCATCTACGGTCGCGAGATGTTCGAGACCTGGTACAAGATGGTCGCGATGCTGCAGAGCGGCCTCGACCTGTCGCCGATCATCACGCATCGCTTCGCGGCCGACGATTTCGAGCAAGGCTTCGCCGCGATGCTGTCGGGCGAAAGCGGCAAGGTGATTCTCGACTGGACGGCCTGAGTCGAGTGTCCAGACGGGGCAGTGCGGCGCGTTTGCCGCCTGCCCCGCTTTCGTTTGCACGCGCATCGTCAACATCGATGCGCGTGATTCGACGCTTGAGGTGAGATTATTCGGGAGCTGTGTTCGCATGCGTGAATCACGCCGCGATCACACATCGGTGACTTGCAATCGCACGTTCGCTTCACCTGTCAGCTTCCGCTTCGCTTTGCCCCTTCACGCCGTTCGGTGCCTGCTCTCCCCCTTCCCATACGCTTCCCTGCTTCGCCGGCCGGGCGATCGTTCGCGACGCACCGCACGCGACACCGAATTGAATCGCGACATCAACCGTGAGCCTGCGAACCGCGTTGCGACTCACTCATACGCATTGTGCATGGCGTCCAACGGTGCGCGGATTGCTACTTGTTCCGTTCACCCTTCACCCATCGCGGTTCGAGCTGAAGATTCAACACGACGAGCCAGCGTTTCGGGCATTGCGGCGCAACGTCGACCGGATCGCCATGCGCGCCGGGAACCGTGACGAACCCGTGCTGCGCCGCGAATTGATACGCGCGTAACGCATCCGCTTGCAGCCAGAAGCTGACGAGCGCGCATGTCACGAAGCGGAACAGCAGCACCGTCGCGGCGTCCGGCGCGAAACCGGCGGCGCCCAGCAGGCCTTCGAACGCGAACGCCAGCGCCTGCGCAACCGCGATCGTGACGATCGTCAGCTTCATCACACCGCGCAGTCGAAGCGCCGCACACACACGTGCCTGCCGGGCGTCGAGCTGTGCGCGATCCTCGCCGTCCTCGCGCTTCGGCACCTCGTGTTTCATGACACCGCACCGGCTTGCCGCGCGACCTCGATCTGCGTCGTGCCGCACGCACGCATGCGGTCGTTCGCGATGCTGACGGCTTTGCACAGGATCACGCTGTCGTAGTTGTGCCCCGGAAAACGCATCACGTCGACCGGCTGAAATCCTTCGCGGCGATAGAAATCGACGAGCCGGACCGCCGCATGCGGCGCGTCGAGCGCGAGGTGCGTCGCGCCGCGCGCGGCGGCACGATGTTGCGCAAACGCGAGCAGTGAGCGGCCGATGCCGCGATCCTGCCAGACCGGGTCGACGGCCAGCTGGCCGAGCGTCGCGACGCACCGGCTGCGATACGGATCGCAGCGGGAATCGGGATCGTGCGACAGCATCGTCATCGTCGCGACCAGATGCGCGTTGCCGAGCGCGACGAAGCACTCGCCGGTGAGCATGCGTTCACGCGTCGCCGACGCCGATTGATCGACGCTCGGGCAATTGAAGCCCAGTGCGCCGAGCGGGGCGAACGCGCGATGCAGCAGCGCGGTCAGGGCGTCGTACGAATCGCTGCACGGGTCGAAGCGCCGCACGACGACGCGGCCGTCGAGCCGCTTCGCATAAGCCGCATAGGCGCGCACGGGGCGCGCGGATTCCGGTCGCTGCATGATGTCCTTGTGCCCAGACAGGGTGACCGAAGTGTAGTGAGCGTCCCGAATCGGCTTCAAGAAAAAATGTCGTAAACGCGCGCCGCCAGGCCGCGCTTCAGCCCTCCCGTCGATGGGGCTTTTTCACATGGGTATTGACGATGGAGAACGATCGTTCTACCGTAAACCCATGAACACACCTCACGACTCCTCCGGCGAACCGGGCGTTCGCGACCGGCTGCTCGACGCGGCCGAAGCGCTGATCTACTCGGGCGGCATCCACGCAACGGGTGTCGATGCGATCGTCAAGCGATCCGGCGCGGCACGAAAGAGCTTTTATTCGCATTTCGAATCGAAAGAGGCGCTGGTGGTCGCCGCGCTCGAACGTCGCGACGCACGCTGGATGCGCTGGTTCGTCGACGCCACGCTGGCGTGCGGCAAGGCGCCGCGCGCACAGCTGCTCGGCATGTTCGACGTGTTGCGCGACTGGTTCGGGCAGCCTGGTTTTCATGGCTGCGCGTTCCTGAACGCATCGGGCGAGATCCCCGACGCCGACGATCCCGTGCGGGTCGTCGCGCGCGAGCACAAGGCACGGCTGCTGGCATTCGTGCGCGAGTGTTTCGATGCGTATGCCGACGAAGCCGGCCTCGAGCGCCGCGGGCTTGCCCGCATCGCGCGCCAGTGGCTCGTGCTGATCGACGGCGCGATCGGCGTGGCGCTCGTCAGTGGCGATGCAAACGCCGCGCGCGATGCGCGCGCGACGGCCGAACTGCTGCTCGATGCCGTGTCCCGGTAGCCGGTGCAGCGAATCCGAACCGGCTGCGTTCGTTCGCAGCCAGAACCTGAACAGGAGCAACCCATGTCCGCTTCCCCCGAAGTTCGCCCACCCGTTCCGCCCTTCACGCTTGAAACGGCGCGCCAGAAGGTGCGCGCTGCCGAGGACGCATGGAACACGCGCGACCCGCAACGCGTGTCGCTCGCCTATACGCCGCAAAGCCGATGGCGCAATCGTGCCGAGTTCGTCACGGGCCGCGACGAGATCGTCGGGCTGCTGCAGCGGAAATGGACGCGCGAGCTCGACTACCGGCTGATCAAGGAGCTGTGGGCGTTCGGCGGCAATCGCATCGCGGTGCGCTTTGCGTACGAATGGCATGACGACGCGGGCAACTGGTTTCGTTCGTACGGTAACGAGAACTGGGAGTTCGACGAAAACGGCCTGATGGCGCATCGTCACGCGAGCATCAATGATCTGCCGATTCGCGAGGCGGACCGTCTTTATCACTGGCCGCTCGGTCGTCGTCCGGACGATCATCCGGGGCTGTCCGACCTCGGGCTGTGAGGTTCACGTCGATTCAGCGGAGCGGCGAACGCATCACCGAGGTTCAATGGTGAGGAAATTCGGGAGTCGCAACGCTAAGGTGAGATTTTTCGGGAGGAGGTGAAATGTCGCGTCGAACCGTGTGTTCCGAACAGGTCGACGCGTGATTGCACGGGTGAAGCAGACACGTCGACGCATAGCGAGCGGTGTGCGTTGCCGCGTGATGCATCTCACCGATCGCATCGGTGAAGCATTGACGATCGGTGTGAGTGAGCGTGACGTGCCACTCACCGATCGGATCGACATCAGCTCGCACGCTTCCGAAGAATCTGCACGCGTGCGCAAACGCATCGCGTGTTGCTCACCGCAGACGGATTCGTGAAGTGTCGCCCGGCACGGGCGCCGGGCGCGACCTTCGATCCTCGGCCCTCAGCCCGCGATCCGCGCGGCGATCGCCTCGCCCACTTCCTGCGTGCCTGCATTACCGCCGAGATCGCGCGTATGCGGCCCCGTGCGCAGCACGTCCTCGATCGCGGCGACGATCACGTCGTGCGCTTCACGTTCGCGGCCCGTGCCGTTGCCGAGGAAGTCGAGCATCATCGCCGCCGACCAGATCATCGCGACCGGGTTCGCGATGTATTGCCCCGCGATGTCGGGTGCCGACCCATGCACGGGTTCGAACAGCGACGGGAACGTGCGGTCGGGGTTCAGGTTCGCCGACGGCGCGATGCCGATCGTGCCCGTACAGGCCGGCCCGAGATCCGACAGGATGTCGCCGAACAGGTTCGACGCGACGACGACGTCGAAGCGGTCAGGCTGCAGCACGAAGCGCGCGCACAGGATGTCGATGTGCTGCTTGTCGACGGCGATCTCCGGATAGCGTTCGGCCATTTCGGCCGCGCGCGCATCCCACCACGGCATGCTGATCGCGATGCCGTTGCTCTTCGTCGCGACGGTGAGGCGCTTCGCGCGCCGTTGCGCGAGCTCGAACGCGAATTTCAGCACGCGCTCGGTGCCGTGCCGCGTGAAGATCGACTGCTGCATCACGACTTCGCGATCGGTGCCTTCGAACATCGTGCCGCCGACCGACGAATATTCGCCCTCGGTGTTCTCGCGCACGATCATGAAATCGATGTCGCCCGCGCGGCGGCCGGCGAGCGGCGACGGCACGCCGTCGAACAGGCGCGCGGGCCGCAGGTTGATGTACTGGTCGAATTCGCGGCGGAATTTCAGCAGCGAGCCCCACAGCGAGATGTGATCGGGCACCGTCGCGGGCCAGCCGACCGCGCCGAACAGGATCGCGTCCATGCCCGACAACTGCGCCTTCCAGTCGTCCGGCATCATCTTGCCGTGCTGCGCATAGTAGTCGCAGCTCGCCCAGTCGATCTCGACGAAGTCGAAGCGGATGCCGAAGCGCGCGGTGACGGCGGCGAGCGCGCGCAGGCCCTCGGGCATCACTTCGCGGCCGATGCCGTCGCCGGGGATCACGGCAATCCTGTAGGTCTTGTCGGTCATGCAAATCTCCTTGGCTGGTTGGTCGGCTGCCGAGGGAGGCAGCCGGCCGTCACGTCATTCTATTTATTTCCATCCGGATTAAAATCGCTCGAAAGGTTAATCGACTTTCCACGAATCGTGAATAAATCCCCGAATCTCGACGACCTGCGCGTGTTCAGCCTGGTTGTCCGCCTGGCGAGCTTCAGCGCGGCCGCCGAGCAGCTCGCGGTGTCGCCTGCGTACGTCAGCAAGCGCATCGCATTGCTCGAGGCGCAGCTCGGTACGCGCCTGCTGCATCGCTCGACGCGTCGCGTGAGCGCGACCGAAGCAGGCGAACGCGTATTCGCGCGCGCCGAGAAGATTCTCGACGACGTCGATCATCTCGTCGAGGACGTGTCGACTACCCGCACGGTGCCGCGCGGCACGCTGCGCATCTCGAGCAGCTTCGGCTTCGGCCGGCATGTCGTTGCGCCGGCGCTGCTCGACTTCAGCGCGCGCTATCCGCAACTGAACGTGCGGCTCGATCTGTTCGACCGGCTCGTCGATGTCGCGGGAGAGGGCTACGACCTCGACGTGCGGATCGGCGACGAGATCGCCGATCACCTGATCGCGCGCCGCCTCGCCGCGAATCATCGCGTGCTGTGCGCGTCGCCCGACTATCTCGCACGACGCGGCACGCCGCGCTCGCTCGCGGATCTCACATCGCACGATTGTCTTGCAATCAAGGAGCGCGACCATCCGTTCGGTGTATGGCGATTGAACGTGCGCGGCGAGACGGTCACGGTGAAGGTCGGCGGCGCGCTGTCGACGAATCATGGCGAGGTGGCCGTGCAGTGGGCGCTGGCGGGACGCGGGATCGTATTGCGGTCGATCTGGGAGGCCGCGCCGCTGATCGAGCGCGGCGAACTGTGCCGCGTGCTGCCGGACGCGATCCAGCCCGCGAACATCTGGGCTGTGTATCCGGAACGCGTCGCAGCGTCGGCGAAGGTGCGCGTGTGCGTGGATTTTCTGGTGGAGACGCTGGCCGGCCTGAATGCAGCGGCAGGTGACGATACGGCCTGAAATCGTCTAAAGGTGAGCTTTTACGGGGGGCGTGCGCAGGCACCGAAGCAGCGCTGGATGCGACGTCGAGCGGCCCGACGGGCGGGCCTTCGGCGGCGCCTGCGGGAGACTCAGGCCGCGCTCGATGCGCCGAGCATCAGGTCGAGATTCTGCACGGCTGCGCCCGATGCCCCTTTGCCGAGATTGTCGAACACGGCGGACAGCAGTACCTGACCGTGCTCTTCATTGACGAATACGCCGAGCCGCAGGTCATTGGTGCCGTTCAGCGCTTGCGGATCGAGATGCGTGATCGCGCGTGCGTCGGCAAGCGGCGTGACGTCGACATGACGTGCGCCGGCGTAATGGTGCGCGAGGCACGCATGCAACTGCTCACCGGTCACGCCGGCCGGAAGCAGGCGCAGTTCGATCGGTATGGTGAGCACGATGCCTTGCCGGTAGGCACCGTAGGCCGGCACGAAGAACGGCCGGTGTGCGAGCCCGGCGTGCAGCCGGATCTCGGGGGCATGCTTGTGCTCCAGTGCCAGGCCATACACCTGCAGCGGCAGCCCGCGCGCGGCGGCGTCACCCGATTCGAATGCTTCGACGGCCGCCCTTCCGCCCCCCGAGTAACCGGAGACCGCATGGATGCTCACCGGGTAGTCGCGCGGCAGCAGGCCGGCTTGTTGCAGCGGGCGCAGCAGGCCGATCGCGCCCGTCGGGTAGCAGCCCGGATTGGTGACGCGCTTCGCGTGCGCAATGTTCTGCGCATGTCCTTCGGCCATCTCGGGAAAGCCGTAGACCCATTCGGGCTGCGTGCGGTGAGCGGAACTCGCATCGATCACGCGTACCGCCGGGTTCCGGACGAAGCCGACCGCTTCGCGCGCGGCCGCATCGGGCAGGCACAGGATCGCGATATCGCATGCGTTGAGCGCGTCGGCGCGGCGCACGGGGTCCTTGCGTTCGGCAGCCGGAAGCGTGAGCAGCCGCAAGTCGGCGCGCTCGCGCAGGCGCTCGTGAATCAGCAGTCCGGTCGTGCCCTGGTCGCCGTCGATGAAGACAGTGGGGAAGCTCATGATGGTCGTGTTCCTCGCGTTCGGTCGTCGGGGGAAAGCCGTATCGTCCGCCGAACGCCTAGAATAGGAAAAGTTGAATTTACTGACTATCTGCTTCAGCTTTCCTGAACGAGAGGTGTTTGATGCGCGAGATCAGTCTCGACCGCCTGCGTACGCTGGTCGCGATCGCCGACCAGGGATCCTTTGTCGCGGCGGCGCAATGGCTTCATCTCGCACCGCCCACCGTCAGTCTTCATATTGCCGAGCTGGAAAGCCGCGTCGGCGCGCCATTGCTGTCCCGCACGCGCGGAAACGTGCGGCCTTCGACGATCGGTGAAGTGCTGGTGGAGCGGGCGCGGCGTCTGCTGGCCGAAGTCGAATCCACGCTGGACGACGTGCAGCGGCAGGTGCAGGGGTTGACCGGGCGCGTGCGCCTTGGCGCATCGACCGGGGCGATCGCGCATCTGTTGCCGCAGGCGGTGGCGCGGCTGCGCGAACAGCATCCGGATATCGACGTCCAGATCGCGGTGCTCACGTCGCAGGACACGCTGGCGCGCATTGCGCAGGGCACGCTCGACGTCGGTCTGGTGGCGTTGCCCCAGGCGGCGGTCGCGGGGCTGTCGATCCGCGCGTGGCGGCGCGATCCGGTGATGGCGTTCCTGCCCGCGGACTGGCGGCTTCCGGCGCGCGTGACGCCGGCCTATCTGGCGGCGCGTCCGCTGATTCTCAACGATGCGACGACGCGCCTGTCGCGGCTCACGACGGAATGGTTCGCGCTCGGCGGCCACCGGCCCGAGCCGCGGATCGAACTCAACTACAACGATGCGATCAAGAGCCTGGTCGCCGCAGGTTACGGTGCGACGCTGCTGCCGCACGAGGCCGGCGCGCCGCTGCCGGATGCGCGCATCGTCATGCGGCCGCTACGCCCGGCGTTGTGGCGCGAACTGGGTATTGCCCATCGGGCCGGCCCCGTCGAACGGGCGACGCAGCACGTGCTCGACGCGCTGTGGGCGCTCGGCGCGCGATAGCGGATCTTGGTGCGGTTTTGCCCGTGTGGGCCGAACGCGCGTGGTTCAGAGCCGGTTGTCCTTCGCGAGCATCAGCACGCGCGCCCAGCGCTGCGCATCGCGCTTGTCCGTCATCGGCAGCTTCCATTCGCTGCGCACGGCGTCGCGCACGCGCACGACGAGATGCCAGCGGCCGCCGATCGGCGCGACCTGGCAGCCGTCGAGCTGCGACAGCGTATAGCGGCCGTCGGCGCCGTCATGCGACAACCACAGCAGCCCTTGCGTTGCCGACAGGCGCAACTCGCCCCACGCGCGATGCACGATGTGCGTCCAGCCTTCTTCCTTCGTATTTGGTGCGACGTCGCGGCGGCGTTTGATCCACCACGCGACCAGTGCGATCACGATTGCGGCGGCGAGCACGGCGGCCGCGATCGCGACCGGCTGGCCGAACTGCGCGGCGATGACGTGAAACAGGTGAACCGCGCCCCATCCAATTGCGATGAGCGCGAAGAGCGCAATGAAAATCGGCATGTCGAATCTGAAAGGAGAACGGCCCGGCGCATGCATCGCGCCGGGCCGCCGTACACGGCATTACCGGCGGCGGTGAATGTCGTGCGTGACGAAGCCCGCGTCGTTGTTGGGCAGCGCGAGGCCGTCCTTCACTGCGAGCGTCTTGCGGATGTCGTCGAGACCCGCGGACCAGTGGTCGCGCATCGTCGACAGACCGAACTGATAGTCCTTGTAGTGATGCTCGTACGCCTTCTGCTGGTAGATCAGGTGCTGGATGTTGTACTTCTTGCTGCACGACATCGCATCGGCCTCGATGCACCACGGATCGGCCTTGCGCTGCTCGTCCGGTACCTGGTCGAGCACGTGGCGCAGCACGTTGCGGTAGCGCTGCTCGCGCTGCAGCGTGTCGGTCACGAAACGCGTGCGGCTCGAATACTGCACGTCCTTCGTGCGTTCGGCGACGTCGGCCATCGTGCGCGGCAACGGCCCGCGCGCGCTCCACAGATCGACCTGGAACGCGAGCGTGTCGCGGCGCGGCCGTGCGCGGAGCACTTCCATCAGCGGCGTATTCGACACGACACCGCCGTCCCAGTAGTACTCGCCGTCGATCTCGACGGGCGGGAACGCGGGCGGCAGCGCACCGGACGCCATGAAGTGCTCGGGCGCGAGACGGATGCGCGAGTTGTCGAAGTACACGAAGTTGCCGGTGCCGACGTTGACCGCGCCGACCGACACGCGCGTTTCGCCCGAATTGATCCGGTCGAAGTCGCACAGTTTCAGTAGCGTCGTGCGCAATTGCGACGTGTCGTACCAGCTGATTTTCTCCGGATGATCCGACACGCCCGGCAGCGGCGGCGGGAAACGCGGCACGAAGAAGCCCTGCTGGCCCTGCATCATCGCGCTGGCTGCCTGCGACGCGGTGAAGAACGTGCGGATCTGGTCGATGCTGTTGAACAGCGCGAATTCGAACGCGGCCGGAATCGTCGGGAAGAACGCCGGCTGGCAGATCGTTTCCCAGAATTCGCGCAGGCGCTCGACGCGATGCTCGGGCGCATTGCCGGCGATCAGCGCGGTGTTGAGCGCGCCGATCGAGATGCCGGCGATCCAGTCGAGCGGAACGCCCGCCTCGTGCAGCCCTTCGAACACGCCGGCCTGATACGCGCCGAGCGCGCCGCCGCCCTGCAGGACGAGCGCGATCGTCTCGTACGGCAGCGACCGCGCGGGGGCCGGCGCGCCGGCTTCGTGATGCAGGTCCGCCGCATCGACGGCCTGCTTTTCGGTGGGGGCGCGGGGCTTCACTGCATGAACCAGCCGTGGCTGACGACGAACGACTGGCCCGTGAGCGCGGCGCTCGGGAACGCCGACAGGAACAGCACCGTCTGTGCGACGTCCTGCACCGTCGTGAACACGCCGTCGACGGTGTTGCCGAGCATCACCTTCTTGATCACTTCTTCCTCGCTGATGCCGAGCTCCTTCGCCTGCTCCGGAATCTGCTTGTCGACCAGCGGCGTGCGCACGAAACCCGGACACACGACGTGCGAGCGCACGTTGTGCTTCGCGCCTTCCTTCGCCAGCACGCGGGCGAGGCCCAGCAGGCCGTGCTTGGCCGTCACGTACGCCGATTTCAGCGGCGACGCTTCGTGCGAGTGCACCGAACCCATGTAGATCACGACGCCGCCGCGATCGTCCTTGTACATGTGCTTGAGCGCGGCCTTCGTCGTCAGGAACGCGCCGTCGACGTGGATCGCCTGCATCTTCTTCCAGTCGGAGAACGAATAGTTCTCGATCGGGTTGACGATCTGGATGCCCGCGTTCGACACGAGGATGTCGACCGAGCCGAATGCTTCGGCAACCTTGTCGATGCCGCTGTTCACGGCGTCCTCGTTCGTCACGTCCATCGCGACGCCGATCGCCTTGCCGCCCGCCTTGATGATCTCGTCGGCGACCGCGTTCGCGCCGTCCTGGTTCAGGTCGGCGATCGCGACGGCCGCGCCTGCCTTGGCGAGCTCGAGTGCGATTTCCTTGCCGATGCCGCTCGCGGCGCCCGTGACGACTGCGGTCTTGCCATTCAGGTTGCTCATTTCGAATTCCCGTGGTGAAAGGATTGACAGGGAGAAAGGACTGCGGACGTGTTACTGAGCCAGGTAATCGTAGACGACTTCGCCGAGGCCCAGCGTCAAATCTGCGACCAGGTGCCGGGCTTCGACGATTTCGAGCACGGGCAGGTCGGCCACGGGCGCCAGTGCGTGCGGCGCCAGTTCGAGCGAGGCGGGGCCCGTCCACGCGCCCTTCATCTTGATGTCCTGCATGTAATAGCGCACCAGTTCGCAGACGCGCGCGGTGCCGTCGACGTGCGGGATGATCTTCAGCAGGAAATTGGGGCCGGCGAGACGCTTCGTCTGCTCGTCGATGTCCAGTTCCTTGTGCTTGTAGCCCATCGTGCCGGTGGCGACGCGCACCTTGCCGTAGTCGAGCGTGCCGAGGATGTGGTCGGTGTTCACGTGCAGCGTGGGCGACGCGAGCTTCTTCGGGAAGCCCCACAGCTCGCGGCCGCCGGCGATCGGCGGGTGATCGTCGAGATACATCGCGAGCGTGTAGCCGCCCGGCTGGCCGTTGTATTCGACCGGGATGACCTGGCCGCTTTCGGTGTAGTCGCCGAAGCCGGTCGAATCGGCCATGCGAATGAATTCGTAATGCACGAGCGGCTCGGTGACCTGCAGCGGCTCGGGGACAATTTCGCGGAGACGGTCCGGATCGGTGCGATACGTGATGATCAGAAACTCACGATCGACGAAACGGTACGGGCCCATCGGGAAGGCAGGGCTGGTCAACGGCATCGCAAACGCTTTCGATCGGACATCGCTGGCTTTCATGCGGACTCCTTGTTGTTGATCGCTTCGTGGATGAGTGCTCGTAAGCTCGTAATCCTATGCCTGTGCGTTGCCGTTGTGCGATGCCGCATATGGAATTAATTGTTGCCGATTTCGAAGAATTCGCGACGTAAATATTGAGATGAATGACGCAAACGGCAGGGATGGCGCCCGGCGGCGCGATGGTCGCACGCGTCGATGACGCCACGATGTGAAAAAGGTGAGTCTTTACGGGAGGCCGGGTGAGCCTTTACGGGAGACAGTCGCGCGGGAATATGACAATTGTGTGAACTTGCGTTGCAGTGCAGGCTCTAAGTGCGTTCGCCGCAGCGGGATTCGCGCCAGCGGCCACATTAAGCATCGCTTAAGCGGGTGCGCCCTAGCATCGTTCGTATCGGGCCGGGCAACCGGTCGAATTTTTTACGCCCCACGCAACCGGATTCATGCAGAACCTCAATCTCACCCTCTTTTCCGCCATCAACGCCGGGGTTGCGCCGCAGCCGGGCGTCGCCCGCCTCGCGATCTTTGCCGCCGACTGGCTCGTCTACGCACTGCCGGCCATGCTGCTGCTGACCTGGATCTTCGGCGCGCGCCCGACGCGGCGCCAGGCGATCGAAGCCGGCGTCGGCGTATGCGTGGCGCTCGCGCTTGCGCAGGTGATCGGGCATGTCTGGTTCTCGCCGCGCCCGTTCATGGCCGGCGTCGGCACGCAACTGATTCCGCACGCGCCGGACAGCTCGTTTCCGAGCGATCACATGACGTTCGCGTGGAGCCTGGCTGTGGGCCTGATGCTCGGCGGCTCGACGCGCGTGACCGGGTTCGTGATGGCCGCGATGGCCGTGGCGATTGCGTGGGGGCGCGTCTATGCGGGCGTGCACTGGCCGTTCGACATGGCGGGCGGTGTGCTGGTCGGTACGGCCGGTGCGCTGGCCGCGCACCTGTACGGGCAACGCGCGATCGCGCTGCTCGAACGCCTCGGCGATGCGGTACACGCGGTCGTGATGGGGCGCCGGCACGCGCCCTGAGCGAAAGGAAACCGGGCAGGACGCCGTCAGCCGGGCGTCTTGGCCGATTCGGCCGATGCGGACGGGCCACCGCCCGCATCGTGCAGTTCAGGCGTATCGGCCGGGTGCTGAGCGGCATCGCGATCGAGGGCGCTTTCCTTCAGGATCGCGCACATCGCGACGAACAGCGCGAGTACCACCGCGGCGAGGCCGCAATAGCCGGCGATCTTCAGGTTGCGAAGGAAAGGCGAAGCGTGGCTTTCTTTTGTCATGACCGGGCGCTCCTGGGCGGGCTGCGGCGGCTGTCGCCTGACAGCGGCGTCGCAGACACAGATATATACCAGCCGCGATACCGGTGCCAAGCCCGCTGGTGCGCGGACGCCACGATTGTGTCATCCGCCGGTCAACCGGGTGCCCCCTTGCCGGGTGCCCGTATCCGTCAGTCTTCCAGCGTTTCGTGCACGGCCGCCGCGCCGCGCTTCCAGTACGCCGCCGCGCGGATGCGCGACTTGTCGATGCCGCGCTCGCCGGTCAGATGCTGGCGGACCGTGCGCATCGACAGCGCTTCGCCGGCCGCCCAAACGTAGCCGTCGCCCGACGACGGCAACGGCAGGTCGCGAACGGCATTCAGCAGCACATCGCCGTCGGCCGCGTCGGCTTCGGCGCGGAAGCGCCAGACTTCATGCACGTCGGCGCGCGTGTCGAACGAGATTTGTGCGGCACGATCGGCGACTTCCAGCACGACGGCCGCACGCGCACCGGCCGGCAATTCCTCGAGACGCCGAGCGATGGCCGGCAGCGCCGTATCGTCACCGATCAGCAGATGCCAGTCGAAACTGGTCGGGACGACGAACGAACCGCGCGGGCCGCCGATACCGAGCCATTGGCCGACACGTGCCTGCGCAGCCCATTGCGACGCGGGGCCCGGATGGTTCAGCACGAATTCCAGATCGAGTTCGCCGGCGGCGCGGTCGAAGCGGCGCGGCGTGAAGTCGCGCGCGACCGGCTTCGGCTCGCCTTCCGGAAACTCGGGGCCGTTCGCGCCGAGCGTCGGCATCGCGGGCCGTTCGGCGCCGGGCGGCGGGAAAAACACTTTCACGTGATCGTCGAACGACGCCGATTCGAAATCCGCGAGATCGGGACCGCCGAGCGTGACGCGCAGCAGGTGCGGCGTCACGGCATGCACGCGCAGGACCCGCAGCAGGCGGAATTTGAGGGTATGGCGCACGCGGGTCACGGTGCGCTCGGATGTGTTCTGCATCTATCCGTTCTCCTTGAGTGGTGACGGGGCAGCGCGGATCACGCGCCTGAGCCGCCTTCGATTTCGGCCGTCGCGCGGCGCATGATGGCCGCGATGCGGCGTTGTTCGTCGGCATCGGCAGCGCTCTTGTGCAGCAGCGCGCGCTTGAGCGCGAGACGTGCCTCGACGAATTCCGGCAGCCAGCCGGCCTGCGATTCGTCCGGTGCTTCGTTGCCGGCCGATTCCCCGGCGAACGCGCGGCGCATGAATTCCATCTTGCGGGCGAGGTGCGTGAGGCGGGCGAACAGCGTGTCGACGCGCTCGCGCTGCGCATCGAGATGCGCGCGGCCGGCGTCGGTCAGCGCATAGCGCTTGCGGTTGCCTTCCGCCTGCGACGCGACGAAGCCGACTTCTTCCAGGTACGTGAGCGCCGGATACACCATGCCGGGGCTCGGGCTGTAGAAACCGTTCGAACGCGTGTCGAGCGCCTTGATCAGCTCATAGCCGTGGCTCGGCTGCTCGGCGACCAGCGCGAGCAGCAGCAGCTGGAGATCGTCGGAGCTGAACTGGCGGCCGCGCGGCATGCCGTCGTCGCCGAAATCGCCAAAGCCGCCGCGCCCGCCCCGGCCGCTGAACGGGCCGCCACCGAACATGTCGTGGCCGCGGCGGTGGCGGCCGATCGCGTACCAGAGACCGCCGAACCAGTCGGGGCGGGCATGCGCACCATGACCGTCGCAACGGTCATGGCCGCGGAAGTGGTTGTGTCGCATGATCCTGTCCTATATGTCGAAAAACATATCTAAAGATATATATCGAAAGATAGGTCGTCAAGGGGATTTATTTGGGGTTGGATGGGGCTTGCGGTGGGCGACGCTGCGCATCGCGCGATGACCTGGCGAGCCTTGGCCCACGTCAACAATGGTCAATTCCGATGCCGGCGTATTGTGGTCCGTGCACGCAGTGGCGACAATCGGCCCACTCGCCCGGGCGAGCGCGCTCGAGAAGCGGCGCTCGCTTTTCGCGCCCTGGAAAATTCGAATGACGTTCATCCTGCCGCACAATCCCCGCCAAGACCGGCGTCAACGCGCCGACGCGCTGCTTCTCGAAGCGACGGCGGATGACGGATTCGTCCGCGAATCGCTGCGTATCGTCGCCGAGGCCAGGCAGCGCATCGAGGATTCCCGTGGGTTGACAACCGATGCGGGACGGCGTGACATGCACGATATCGCCGATATCTCGTAAGAGGCCACCGCCCGTGGGATCGAAGACCGCGAACCGCAGATGGAAGATCGCGCTGGCGCTGGTTGCGCTGACGGGCATCGCATTGTTCGCGCTCGGCACGCGCATTCATTTCGGCTACTACGCCGACAACAGGCAGGCCGCGCTTCGTGCGGAAGCGTTGGTGGTACAGCGCTTCAATGCACAAGCGTTCGACGCGATCTACGACGATGCGGCCGACGCGATGCACGCCGCCGTGTCACGAACCCAGGCTGTCGACGCAATGCGTGCGACGCTGAAAGCGTACGGGACCATCCTCGAAGACAACGAAGGCGCGACGATCTGCTTCCCGGATCAGGTCCGCATGGTGCGCTGGCTGAAGTCGTCGAACGGGATCGACCTGACGCAGATGAGTTTGTGGTCCACACCGGGCGGCGACGCAAAGCTCGTGATGATGCGGATTTCGCCGGGGCATGCGAGCGTCGACCCCGAGATCGTCCACCGAAATCGCTGCGGTTCGCGGTGAGTGCCCGATGAACGACGCGCCGCGTGCCGGCGCGTGTTCCCGTTTCCTTCAGATCCCCATCCGTTCCGCCACCCCGTCGCGATCGACGAACTTGTGTTTCACCACGGCGCCGACGTGCATGGCCAGCAGCAAGCCGAGCGTCAGCACCAGTGCGCGATGCAACGTATCGGTGAGGAGTCGCAACGGTTCGTCGCGACCGACGAGCATCGGCAGTTCCGTGATGCCGAAGAAGCTGACCGCGTGCGCGCCGGCGAGGCGGTGCACGTAGCCGGTCAGCGGCACGAGAAACAGCAGCAGGTACAGCACGCCGTGCAACGCGCCGGCGATTCGCGCCTGCCAGGCCGGAACGCTGTCGGGCAGCGGCGGCGGCGTGTGCGTCGCGCGCCAGACGAGGCGCGGCACGGTCAGCATGAAGATCAGGCTGCCGATTGACGCGTGATAGAACAGGATGCCGTTGAACTGCGACGAGTTGTGTGGATACGTATCCATGTAGAGCCCGATCGACAAGTTCAACAGGATCAGGATCGCGATCGACCAGTGCATGGCGATCGCGAAGCGTGCGTAGGCGGCGTGATTGGGCTGTGACATGAGCGGTCTCGCTGAATCGGGTGGGGTGTCGCGCACCCGCACGTCCGGCGCAGCGAACGGCGTGGCGACACCCGATGTACCGGTGCCGCGCCGGATTTATTCCCGAGGCATGCATCACTCGCCGTCGAAGCGAAATCGCTGCGGTATCCGGAAAAGGGGGTGAAACGCTGGTCGCCGCGCTTCAAGACCCCGCACTGGCCCGATGCGCGAGCCGGTAAGCACCCGGGCTGCACCCGAACCGCGCCTTGAATGCGCGGCCGAAATGCGTGATGTCCGAGAAACCGCATGCAATCGCCAGTTCCAGCAGGTTCCGGTGGGTATCGGCCGGATCCTCCAGCGCTCGCCGGCTCGCCTGCAGCCGGTACTCCTGGATCAGGCTCTGCGGTGTCTGGTCGGTCGCGGCGAGCGCGCTGTAGAGCGTGCGTCTCGATACGTTCAGCGCACTGGCGAGCCGGTCCGGCGACAGGTCGGGATCGTGGTAGTGATGCGCGAGATGGATTTCGGCATTCATGCGCAGCGCCGCGCAGCGTGCGTCGGCGCCGGTGAGCGAATCGCCGGCTTCGCGGCGGATCACCGAATCGAGCAGCATCAGCGTCGACTGCTCGAAGCCGAACAGGCTTTCCGGATCGTTCGGCACCTGTCCGTCCATCAGGTAGTGGATCGACTGCAGCGCGAGCCGCGCATTGCCGACGGTCTGGCGAACCTGAACGCCCGCGCGTTCGACGAACCACCGCCACATCGTGCTGCTGCGCGGCGGCGTCAGCGCGGCGACGAAGCGCGACGCGTGCGCGGATTCGATCCGGTACGGCTGCGTTGCGTCGTAGATCACCCATTCGCCGGGATTGACGGTCGACGTCGTGTTGCGCTGTGTGATGCGGCTTTGCCCGGCGATCTGGAACAGGATCTTGTAGCAGTCGCTTTCGGTACGCGCGGCCAGCGCGCGATCGCGGTCGACCCGGACGGCCGTGGTGTCCACTTCCGCCATGCGCAGCCCGCCCACCGACGCGACGCGCACCGACATCTGGAAAAGCGGGCCGGTATCGTGAAAAACCAGCGGCAGGAAACTGTCCGCGACGAGTTCTCGCAGGTTTGCGCTGCCGTTGCTCGCGCTGACGACGAGTTCATGTGCCATGGCCGGGGGAGGGAAGGTGCCGGGAACGCCCCAAGATTAATGCAAATGAAAAAAGCCGGTACGGTGGCCGCGCGGTTCTGCACGCTGAAGCCAAAAGTGTGCACGGAACGCCGAGGTGTGCCGGCGGCGCGCTTCTAGAATCGAAACGCGGTCGAACAATCATCCATGCGCATCGGACTGTCGCCACGGCGATTCCCGTTGCGTCGCAACGAACCGCACGGGCTGGCTCGCGCCATCAGGAACCACCACCGATTTTCAAGGAGACACCGCCGAAGGCTGGCGACGCACGCGGCGGTAGCACGCGCCGGCGAACGTTGCGCGGACAACGGCGGGCGCATATCAGGATGTCCGATAGAACTTTCGATTACATCGTCATTGGCGCCGGGTCGGCGGGCTGCACCATTGCGACCCACCTCGTCGAGCGCCGCAAGGGCACCGTGCTGCTGCTGGAAGCGGGCGGGCACGACAAGGACCTGTTCATCCACATGCCGGGCGGGCTCGCCAAGGCCATTCCGCGCCACACCTGGCCATATGCGGCCGAACCGTCGGACGACGTGAAGGGCCGGTCGATCGCGGTGCCGCAGGGGCGCGTGCTCGGTGGATCGAGTTCGGTCAACGGAATGCTGTACGTACGCGGGCACCGCAACGACTACGACCGTTGGGAAAACGAATTCGGCTGCAAGGGCTGGGGCGCCGACGAGATGCTGCGCTACTTCGCGAAGGCGGAGAACAACGAGTCGTTGACGGCCCCTTATCACGGCAACAAAGGGCATCTGCAGGTCACGGAGATCCGCTACCGGCATCCGCTGTCGCAGGCGTTCGTGCGGGCCGGCCAGCAGATGGGTCTCGATTACCTGGTCGACTACAACGGCGAGCGGCAGGAGGGCGTCGGGTTCTATCAGGCGACGATCTTCAACGGCGAGCGCGGCTCGACCGCCGCCACCTATCTGAAGGCGATCCGGAACCGTCCTGAATTAAGCCTCGAAGTCGATGCGCTGGTCGAGCGCGTCGAGATCGAGGGCGGCCGTGCGACCGGCGTCACCTATCGCCAGGGCAGCCGCCGCGTGACGGCGAAAGCGCGTGCGGAAATCATCGTGACGGCCGGCGCGATCGGTTCGCCGAAGATCCTGCAGTTGTCCGGCATCGGGCCGCGCAGCGTGCTCGAAGGCGCCGGCGTGCCGGTCCGGCACGTGCTGCCGGTCGGCGAGAACTTTCACGATCACATGCACATGTCGGTCAACGCGACGATCCGCACGCCGGTGTCGCTTTACGGCCAGGACAAGGGATGGCGCGCGCTCAAGCACGGCATCGAGTGGAAGTTCTTCCGCTCCGGCATCCTGACTTCGCCGGTGCTCGAAGGGTTCGCGTTCGTCGATACCTGCGGGCAGGGGCAGCCGGACGTGCAGTTCCACTTCCTGCCGACTATCGATTCGTTCGACGACCCGATCGGCGTGACGCAGGGCAGGACGCACGGCATCACGATCAAGACGGGCCATCTGCAGCCGCATTCGCGCGGTCGCGTGACGATCCGTTCGTCGAATCCGGCCGACCTGCCGCGGATCGACGGCCGTTATCTGGCCGATCGCCGCGACGTCGACGGCCAGATTCGCGCGGCGAAGCTGGCACTGAAGATTCTGCGCCAGCCCGCGCTCGCGGAGCACGTCGACGAGATCTTCTCGCCGGATTGCCCGCCCGACGACGAAACCGCCATCGAAGACTGGGTGCGCGGCGCGGCGAAGACGGTCTATCACCCGGTGGGCACGTGCCGGATGGGCACGGATGCGGCGTCGTCCGTCGTCGACCTGCAATTGCGCGTGCACGGCATCGCAGGGCTGCGCGTGGCCGACAGTTCGACGATGCCGAGCATCCCGAGCGGCAACACGAACGCGCCGACCATCGCGCTCGCCGAAAAGGCGTCGGACCTGATCGCCAACGCGGCCTGATCGGGCGTTTCATTCACATCGATTTCCGGAGGCAGGAAAATGGCATTGGTGCAGATGCTGGACGAGGTCAAACGGTTTCTTGCGCGCGAGCATGGTCACTACATCGACGGCCGGGCTGTCGCCGGCAGCGGCGGCGAACGGATCGACGTGCGTAACCCGGCGACACGCGCGGTGACCGGTTCCGTCGCGCAGGCAACCGATGGCGAGATCGAGGCGGCGGTCGCGTCGTCGCATCGTGCGTTTCGCGGCGCGTGGGCGCAGGTGACGCCGGCCGAGCGCGAGCGCATCCTGTTGCGGTTCGCGGATCTGATCGAAGCACACGGCGAAGAGATCGCGCAGATCGAAACCGCGCAGTCGGGCAAGCTGATCGGCCTGTCGCGTGCGATCGAAGTGAGCTGGTCGGCGCGCTGGCTGCGCTATTACGCGGGCTGGGCCACCAAGATCGCAGGCGAAACGCTCGCGCCGTCGTTCCCGAGCATGAACGGTGAGCGGTACACGTCGTTCACGTTGCGCGAGCCGCTCGGCGTCGTCTTCGGCATCATCCCGTGGAATTTCCCGGTGATGATTCCCGTATGGAAATTCGGCGCGGCGCTCGCGACCGGCAACACGGTGCTGATCAAGTCGTCGGAGTTCACGCCGCTCACGATGCTGCGCATCGCCGAGTTGGGCACCGAAGCCGGCTTGCCGCCGGGCACGCTGAACGTGATCAACGGCTCGGGCAGGGTGGGCGCTTCGGTGATCCGCGATCCGCGCATCGCGAAGGTGTCGTTCACGGGCTCGGTGCCGACCGGCCGCATCATCGGCGAGGAAGCCGTCAAGGCGAACTTCACGCGCTTCACGCTTGAGTTGGGCGGCAAGAATGCGGCCGGCTTCTTGCCCGATACGCCGGTCGAGAAGATCCTCGACGGTGTGCTCGAAGCCGGGTTCCTGCACAGCGGGCAAGTGTGCGCATCGGCTGAGCGCTTCTTCGTGCATCGTTCGCAGTTCGACGAGGTGGTCGAGAAGCTGAAGGCGCGGCTGGACGGCTTCCAGCCGTCCGACCCGATGGACGACGCGGGCATGATGGGGCCGGTGTGCAACGAGCCGCAGTTTCGCAAGTGCCTCGACGCGTTCGACGGGGCCCGCGCGGACGGCGACACGATCGTCACGGGCGGCGGCGCCTATGCGCGCGACGGCTTTTACGTGAAGCCGACGATCGTGCTGCCGAAGTCGCTGCAATCGAGTGTGTACCGCAACGAAGTCTTCGGCCCGGTCGGCGCGTTCGTGCCGTTCGACGATGACGAAGAACTGATCGCGATGATGAACGACACGCCGTTCGGGCTGACCGCGAGCCTGTGGACGAACGATCTCGCGAAGGCGCTGCGTTATGTCCCGCGCATCGAGGCCGGTACCGTGTGGGTGAACATGCATACGCTCGTCGATCCGGCCGTGCCGTTCGGCGGCGCGAAAGGGTCCGGCATCGGCCGTGAATACGGTTCGTCGTTCATCGACGCCTATACGGAACCGAAATCCGTCACGATCCGCTTCTGAGTCAGATGCATGGCGAGCGCGTTGCCGGCTGAAAGCCCGGCAGCGCGCCGGCTGGCGCCGGCCCGATATCGCGGCCGGCGCACTTTTTTTTCCGTCAGAACCGCGTGCTGAACCCGATCCGTGCGATCGACTGCAGTGCGCTGCTCGATGCACCGTCCGCATCCATCACGCCGTTGATCTGCGCGTTGCTGCCGTGGCCGGTGCGCTGATGCACGCCGGCGACGTACACCATCGTGCGTTTCGACAGCCAGTACTGGACGGCGGCCAGGAATTGATGCGCATGCGCGTTGTCGAGCGTGTCGTTGCCCTTCATGTACGTGTAGCTCGCGCCGACGACCCATCCGGGCGACGGGTGCCATGCGGCGCCGGCTTCGGCCGACCACGCACCTGCGCCGTTCTGCGCGTTGTGCACGGTCGTGAAGAGCGCTTTCCCCGTGACCGTGCCGACCGTGTAATGCACGCCCGCCCCCCAATTGCGCACGCTGGTGGGCGGCAGTCCGCCGGCCGCGCCATATTTCTGGTTCGTATAGGCGGCACCCGCGCCGAACGGGCCGTTGTCGTAGCTTGCGCCGACGCTGACGGTGTTGTTCGCGCCGACCGACCCGGCGACGTTCCCGAAGCCGTACAGCGCGCCGAAGGTGAGGCCCGACAGCGACGGGCTCGTGTACTTGACGGAATTCGCGACGCGATTGCTGCCCGCGACGCGGTCCCAGTCGAATGCGCCGGTCGGGTTGTTCGGCAGCGCGAGCTTGTCGAACGGCCCGTTGCGGAAGCCGTACAGGCCGACGAGATCCTGCGCGATCTCGTTGCCGCTGGCGGCCAGCGAATCGACCATGAACTCGTACTGGTTGCCGAGCGTCAGCGTGCCGTACCGGTCGTTCTGCAGCCCGACGTAGGCCGTGCGTGCGAACAGCCCGCCGCCGATGATCGACCCGTTGCCGAGCGAATACTGGTTCACGAGCCGGAAGATCGCACGCGTGCCCGCGCCGAGATCCTCCTTACCCTCGAAGCCGAGCAGGTTCGGAAAGAAGATGTTGTCGTCGAATTTCGCGGCGCCGTGGCCGCTCTGGTTGCTGACATAGCTGATGCCGGCATCCATCAGCCCGAACATCGTCACGCTGCTCTGTGCGAACGCCGCGGCCGGAATCGTGCAGGCCGCGAGTGCCAGTAAGGTCTTTTTCGTCATCTCCAATGTGCTCCTCACATGTTCCGATCGGATCGGATATTTTTGATGGGACTACTGATTGATATGAACAAACCGGAACCGGGCGATTCCCGGTTCAGTGGCTGCAGGAGGGCATTGCGCAGCGCAGGGCGCCGGCGGGTTTCGTGAACCTGCCGACACCCTGCGCGCGGTGCGTTAGACCGTCGAGTACCCGCCGTCCACCGGTACGACCGCGCCGGTCACGAACGACGCGCCGGGCGAGCACAGGAACAGGATCACGTCCGCGACCTCGTCGACCGTGCCCCAGCGCCCGAGCGGCGTGCGCTCGAGGATGCGGCGCGACGCCTGCGCGTCGGCCATCAGGCCGGTACTGAGCGGCGTGTCGATCCAGCCGGGCGCGACCGCGTTCACGCGGATGCCGCGATCGGCCCACGCCTGCGCGAGCGAGCGCGTGAGCTGCGCGATGCCGCCTTTGCTCGCGCTGTACGCAGGGCGGTCCTTGCTGCCGAAGTACGTGTACATCGACGCGATGTTGACGATGCTGCCGCCTTGTACGGACAGCGCCGGCAACGCGGCGTCGGACGCGCGCATCACCGACGTCAGGTTCACGTTCAGCACGAGCTCGAACTGGTCCATCCGGTATTCGTCCGAATGCCGGCTGATGCCGACGCCGTTGACGAGCACGTCGAGCCGCGGCAGCGTCGCGATCGTGCGCGTCAGTGCATCGCTGTCGGTCACGTCGAGCTCGACGCAGCGGATGCCCGCATGCACGGGCGCATGCGGGCCGGTGGCGTCGAGCCCGAGCGCAACGACCGACGCGCCGGCTTCCGCGAACCGCAACGCGGTGCGCGCGCCGATGCCCGACGTGCCGCCCGTCACGACGACGGACTTGCCCTCAAATAACCACTGGAGACTCATGTTCGACACTCTCGACGGCGGGGGTGGAGCGCGCGTGCCGCTGCGCGGGGGAAACCAGGATCTTGATCTGCGTACGGTCGGCGAGCAGCGCGTCGAAGCCGTCGGCGACGGCGTCTTCCAGCGACACGGTGCGCGTGACGATCGACGTGAGATCGAGCGTGCCCGACGCGACGATCCGCAGCAGGTCTTCATACGCATGCCGGTAGCCGACGCTCGCCGTGAAGGTCAGCTCGTCGTTGACCGCGCGGAACGCGTCGAAGCCCGCCTGCGGCATCAGGCCGACCATCACGACGCGGCCGCCCTTGCGCAGCGCTTGCATCGCCGCCTCGAACGTGGCCGGCAAGCCGGCCGCCTCGAAGCTCGCGTCGACGCCGAGCCCGCCCGATGCCTCATGGATCGCGTCGCGCAGCACGGACGCGTCGAGCGTGCGCGCATTGAATGCGTGCGTCGCGCCGAAGCGCGCGGCGGCCGCGAGGCGCTCGGTCGACACGTCGACCGCGACGATGGTCGTCGCACCCTGCAGCTTCGCGAGCTGGATCAGCAGCAGGCCGATCGGCCCGAGCCCGAATACCGCGCACGTGTCGCCGAGCCGGAGCTCGGCGCGGCGCAGCGCGTGCAGTGCGACGGCCGCGGGTTCCATCACGGCGGCTTGTTCGAGGCTCACGCCGTCGGGCAGCCGGTGCAGCATGTAGGCCGGCACGACCGCGAAGTCGGCCATCCCGCCGTCTCCCATCAGCCCGGCAAAGCCCATCGACACGCACAGGTTGTACGACCCCGAGCGGCAGTACGCACACTGGTGGCAACGATATTCAGGCTCGACGGCGACACAATCGCCCGGGTTCAGCGCCGTCACGCCTTCGCCGACTTCGACGACCGTGCCGCAGAACTCGTGGCCGAGCGTCAGCGGTGCGGTGCGGCGCGACAGGGGATGCGGCGTGTCGACCGGAATTGCGTGCGGGCCGTCCGCGTATTCGTGCAGGTCGCTGCCGCAGATGCCGCAATACGCGACCGCGATGCGCACCTCGCCCGGTCCGACGCTCGGCGTATCGATTTCCACGAGACGGACATCGCGCGGGCCATGCCATTGAAGTGCTCGCATGTCAGCGTCCTCCGAGGTTCTGTGTATCGAGACGGCCCGATGCGGCGCCGGCGAGCGCGCGCTTGCGCAGCACGGCCGGCGCGGTTTCGACGAGGCCGAACGACAGCACGCACGCGAGGATCGCGCCGGTGGTCGACGTCCACATCGCGAACTGCAGGCCGTACTTGTCGGCCGCGAACCCGGCGACGGTCGGCGCGACGAAGCCGCCGATCAGTTCGCCCGCGCCCATGATCAGCCCGAGCGCGCTGGCGATCGCGCGCGGCGGCACCGTTTCGGCCGGGATCGTCGCCATGAACAGCGTGAAGCAGCCGAGGCCCGTGTACGTGACGAACACCAGCGCGCCGAGTGCCCAGACCGAGCCGACGTGGATCATCACCATCGGGCACACGGCCGCGATCAGCGCGAACACGATCATCGTCGGCTTGCGGCCGATCCGGTCGGAGATCGCCGGCACCGCGAAGCCCCAGAACACCCACGCGGCCCCGAGGCAGGTCATCACGACGCCCATGTCGGACGGCGACAGGTGGCGGTTTTCCACGAGGAAGACGGGCGCGAACGAGATGATCACGACGAACCACGTGAGGAAGCAGCAGCTGATCAGCACGCAGAGCAGGATGTTGCGTTCCTTCAGCAGCGCCCAGCGGTTGATCGCCGTGCCGCTCGCGGCAGGCATGCCGGCGCCGTCGGCCTGCGCGTGCCGCACGCCGCCGGGCGGCACTTCGCGTACCCAGCGCCAGATGCAGAACGCGATCAGGAAGCCCGGAATGCACGACACGTAGAACGCCTCGCGCCAGCCGTACGTGGTCGCGATGCCGATCACGACCGGCGGCCCGATCATCGCGCCGAGCAGGCCGGCGGCCGAGCCTTGCAGCAGGCCCATGTTCAGTCCGCGGCGGCTCGGCGTCGAGCTGTCGACCATCAGCGACTGCGACAGCGGCAGCACGGGGCCTTCGGCGATGCCCATCAGTGCGCGGAACGCGATCAGGCTCGCGAAGCCGCCGACGAGCCCGGACAGTGCCGAGCACACGGAAAAGCCGAGCACGGCCGCGATCAGCAGCGGCTTGCGCGTGCCGCGCGCATCGGACCACGCGCCGGTCGCGGCGCCGGACAGCGCCCAGGTGAGCGCCAGTGCGGACGACACCATGCCGAGCTGCGTGTTCGTCAGGTGCAACTCGGCGGACATGAACGGGAACAGGAACGACAGCGCGAGGCGGTCGAAGAACACGAAGCCGAACGTCATGAACAGGATCAGCAGCAGCCTGTTCTCGTACGTCCAGGCGGATCCGGATGAGGAGGGGGATGTCATGGGGAGCCTCGCCGTGCGTCAGCGGAACAGCTTCTCGATCGCTTGCGCGCCGAGGCCGATCTTCTCGTAATGTGCCTTGCACATCGCGATGTACGAATGCACGTCGAAGTAGCCGTCGGGATTGCCTTCTTCGTCGAGCCAGATCAGTGGCCCCTTGACGATGAAGAACGCGCGCATCGGCTCGGGATGATCGAACGCTACCAGCGTATGGCCTTCGCCCGGCGTCTCGTACACGAAATCGCCGCGCGTCGCGGTCCATTCGTGCTCCAGGTAGCCCCATTTTCCGGACAGCGTGTACGCGAACACCTCGTGCGGGTGATAGTGCCGGTTCACGAGCCCCGCTTCCTTCGCCATCAGGATGTCGCACCATTTGTTCTGCGACGGCGAGATCCACAGCGGCCGCGACGAAACCGTTTCGGTGAACGGAACGTAATAACGCTCGTCGTCGGTGGCCGCGTTCGGGATGTAAGCTTCGGGCAGCGCATCGGGCTTGAACGGATTGGCAATCGCCGGGATGTTTTGCCAGAATTCGGATACGGCTTTGTCGACCACGGTTTGTCTCCTTCCTTGAGTTGTCGTGGGCTCGACTTTAGCCAGCCGGTGCGCGCCGCTCTTGACTGGGCCGGACGAATTGCTTGACCGCGCCGGACATTGCATTGCACCAAAATCCAGACGAACCATCCCCCAATCCGTGCCGCTCCGCACGACAGGCGCCCGCAGGAGGCGACGTGACGAATTCGACCGTTTTTTCATGCACGCGCGGCTCGACTGCCGACGTGCCGGCGCGCGACAGGATGGCGTACTGGGATGCGTTCAATGCGGCGACGCTGGTCGGGCTGCGCTGCTCGTCGCTGTCGCCGGCCGGGCTCGAAGTCGAGAAGACCGACATCGCGCTGCCGGGCCTCGGCATCGCTGACATCAGCGGGCAGGATCACGTGATCGAGCGCAGCCCTGCGCTGGTGCGCCAGTTGCCGAAGGAATCGCTGTTCGCGTGCCAGATCCTGAGCGGGCGCGCGTATTTCATCCAGCGCGACCGGTGCCTGCTCGCGGAAGCCGGCGATGTCGTCGTCTACGACACGCGCGTGCCTTATCTGTTCGGATTCCTGACACCGATGCGCCAGCTGCTGATCGACATTCCGGTCACGTCGTTCGACGACCGGCTCGATGCGGAGCTGGCCGCGCTGCCGCTGCGGATCGCGCCGAAGCCGGGCGCGGGTGCGATGCTCGGCGCGACGTTGCGCGCGAGCGTCGAGCGGTTCATGAAGGATCCGGTCGAGCGCGATGCCGCGCGGTTTGCCGAGCACACGCGCACGCTGATCGCGGAGCTCATCGACACGGAAGTGAATGGCGCGGGGGCATCGCGCGCGTCGCTGTCATACCTGCTGACCGCGAAGCAGTACATCGCGACGCATCTCGGCGAGCCGGAGCTCGGGCCGCAGGCCGTCGCAGATGCCGTCGGATTGTCGCTGCGGCATCTGGGCCGGCTCTTCGCGGCCGAAGGCGAGTCGATCACGCAGCACATCTGGTCGGAGCGGCTGTCGCACGCGCATCGCGAGCTGACCGATGCACGCCTGCGCAAGACGAGCATCGGCGAGATCGCGTTTCGCTGGGGGTTTTCGAGCCAGGCGCATTTCAGCCGCGCGATTCGCGAGCGCTACGGCGCGTCTCCGATGACGCTGCGCGATGCAGCGCGTGCGGATGGGTGACGTCACCGCTTTCCTGACGGTTCGGCGGCGCGTGTGTCACGCGCCGCTTTTGCTTCCACACCGCGTCACTTCGCCAGCATGAACTCGGCGCAGCGCTCCGCGATCATGATCGTCGGCGCGTTCGTGTTGCCGGACACGATGCGCGGCATCACCGATGCATCGCAGATCCGCAATCCATCCAGGCCTTGTACCTTGAGGCGCGGCGTCACGACCGCATGCGCGTCGTTGCCCATGCGGCACGTGCCGGCCGGGTGATAGACGGTTTTCGCGCGGTGCCGCACGTAGTCGGCGAGTGCCGCGTCGGTCAACGTCTCGGCTTCGCGGACGATGCGTGCGAGCGACGGCGCACGGATGATCCGCCGTGCGAGCGCGACGCCGCGCACGAGGCCGTCGACGTCGGCCGGATCGGACAGCGCGCCGCTGTCGAACAGGATCGGCGCGGCCGGATCGTTGCCGCGCAGTTGCACGGAGCCGCGTGAACGTGGCCTGAGCAGGCATGGGTTGATCGACAGGCCGTGGCCGGGCAGCGGTTCGCGATCGACGTCGCCGACGAGGGTCGGCAGCACGTGGAACTGGATGTCAGGGCGGCCACTGCCGGTCGTATCGACGAAGGCACCCGATTCGACGACGTTCGACGTCAGTAGGCCCGTGCGGCACAGCATCCACTGCAGCCCGTGGCGCAGCGCCTTCAGCCCGCGATCCTCGCCGAGCAGGCTGACCGGTGCATGGCTGCGGCCGTAGATCGACACCTCGAGGTGATCCTGGTAGTTCGCGCCGACTTCGCCGCTGTCATGCAGCACGTCGATGCCGTGCGCCCGCAGGTGCGCGCCGGGGCCGACGCCCGACAGCATCAGCAGCTTCGGCGTGCTCAGCGCGCCGGCCGCTAGCACGATGTCGGCGCGCGCGGCAGCCGACCCTGTTGCGCCGCTTTCGGTGCGCCATTCGACGCCCGTTGCGCGCCGCCCGTCGAACCGGATGCGCATCACGCGGCAGCCGGTCAGCACCCGCAGGTTCGGATGAGCGATCGCTTCGGCGAGATAGGTGGCCGCGGTGCTGCCGCGCTGCCCGTCGAAGATCGTCGTGTGATAGAAGCCGACGCCGTGCTGCGCGGCGCCGTTGAAGTCGTCGTTGTACGCGATGCCGGTTTCCTGCGCGGCCTTCACGAACGCGAGGCTCAGCGGATGCCGGAAACGCGTGTCGCCGACTTTCAGCGGCCCGTCGGTGCCGTGGAACGGCTCCGACAGCCGCAGGTGCGATTCGGCGCGCTTGAACACGGGCAGCACGTCGTCCCAGCCCCATCCGGTGCAGCCGAGCGTGGCCCAGTCGTCGTAGTCGTCGCGCGTGCCGCGCACGTACAGCATCGCGTTGACCGAACTGCCGCCGCCGAGCGTGCGGCCCTGCGGCACATAGGTCTTGCGGCCCGCCGCACCGGGCTGCGGCTCGCTCTCGAACGTGACCGTGCGCTGCGTGCCGAGCACGCGGATGAACGTCGCCGGAATCCGGACGAACAGGCTGTCGTCCTTCGGGCCGTCCTCGAGCAGCAGGACGCGCCTGCCGGCCTTCACCAGCCGGTGCGCGACCGTACAGCCGGCCGAACCGCCACCGACGACGATATGGTCGTACGTCTCCATCCCGCTTCTTCTCCTTGCTGTCGGGCGGCGGAACGAGTGCCGCCGCGCAGGAAGCCAGCTTAGCGAGCGGGTTGCGGCCCCATTTGACCGGGACGGACGCCGCGCTTGCCTCGCCGGGACACGGCGGCGGGTGGCGGCGCGAACGGGCCTAGCGCGCGTCGGCAGGCGCCCGCGACTCGCTCGGCGTCTCGCCGAACCGCGCGCGATAGCTGCGGCTGAAATGCGCGCTGTTGTTGAAGCCCCAGCGGAACGCGATCTCGCTGACCGTCAGGTGCTTCAGCGACCGGTCGCGCAGGTCGGCGCGGCAGCGTTCGAGCCGCCGCGCGAGGATGTAGCGCGTGAGCGGCATCCCTTCGATCTCGAATACGCGCGCAAGCTGCCGTGGCGACAGGTTGATCGCGCGGCTCACCGACTGGCTGTCGAGATCGTCGTCGGCGAGATGGTTGTCGATGAATGCCTTCGCGCGCGACAGCGTGTGGACGGTCGACTTCGTCGGCGACGCGTCGCCGTCGCGCAGCCGCAGCATCGACTGCACGAGGTCGAGGATCGCGGCGGCGCGCCGTTCGCGCGCGTCGGGCGTCGGCTCCTGCGGCGCGGCGAGCAGCGCATAGACCTGCCGCACGGCCCACGACGTCACGCCGTCGTCGCGATCGATCTTGACGAGGCTGCGATAGCGCCACGGGCCGACGCGCGCTTCGAACGTGTCGCGCGGCACGTCGAGCACGGTCATCGCCATGTCGGCCGGAAAGCCGTGACCGTACGGCATCGACGTGTCGTACAGCACGAGATCGCCGGGCGCATGCTGCATGCAGTCGACGTCCTGGAACGTATAGCCCTGCCCTTCGTGCATCAGGCAGATGAACACGGCGTCGCGCTGGTCCGCGTGGATGTTGTGCGGTGTGCGCACGACCGCATGCCGGTTCGCGACGATGTCGCATGCACTGAACAGGCCGAGATCGCGCTTGCGCATCGACGCGTCGATGCCCTCGGACGACTTGCCGCTGCATTCGATCCGCACGAGCGTGCGCGCGACATGGTCGACCCAGAAGTCGACGCGCTCGGCGCCGCGTACGGCGCGCGTCGAGACCGTGGCGATCTCCGTGCTGATGTCCGGCATGACGTTCTCCCAATGACCGCCTGAGCGGCGCAGTCTCGGGCACGTCGAACGGCGCGGTCAATCCGTGAAAGACCCGGGACGCTCGCGTAACGCACTTGCGGCGGGGCGCAGCGGGCGATGGCGCGATCGATGTCCGACTGAGTCAACGCAAGCGGCCGTGCGAGTCAAAACACGCGCGTGGTTTTCGGCTAGACGACACAGGCCGGTCGACAAACCACGCGGATCGCGCGATTTCCCCACCGGCCTGCCGCCGTCGCGGAATTCAGGTCGCGCTGGCTTCGTCGATCTGGCGGATATCGTCCTGATCGAGTTGAACGCGGATCGCTTCGCCGAGCAGTTCGAGCTGCGCGAGCGACGTCGCGCTGGCGATCGGCGCGGTGATCGTCGGTCGCGCGATCTGCCACGCGAGCGCGATCGCGGCCGGCTGCGTGCGGTGCTTCGCCGACACGGCGTCGAGTGCCGCGAGGATGCGCAGGCCGCGTTCGTTGAGGTAGCCGGCGACGCGATCGCCGCGCACGCTCTTCTTCAGGTCCGCTTCGCTGCGATACTTGCCTGACAGAAAGCCGCTCGCGAGCGCATAGTAGTTGACGACACCGAGCTTCAGGTCGCGCACGACCGGCTCGAGATCGCGTTCGTAGTCGGCGCGGTCGATCAGGTTGTACTCGGGCTGGATGACCTGGTACGCCGGCAGCCCGTCGCGCTGGCTGATGGCGGCGGCTTCGCGCAGGCGCGCGCCGCTGTAGTTCGACGCGCCGATGATGCGCACCTTGCCGGCGTCGATCAGCGTTTGATACGCGCCGAGCGTTTCTTCGAGCGGGGCCGTGTCGGCGAGATCGCGATGCGAGAAATACAGGTCGATGTAGTCGGTCTGCAGGCGGCCGAGCGAATCGTCGACGGCCTTCAGGATGTTGTCCTTCTTCAGTCCCGCGCGTGCGGCCAGCAGGCCGACCTTGGTCGCGATCACGACCTGCTCGCGCTTGCCGGAGCGCTTGAGCCACTTGCCGATGATGGTTTCCGATTCGCCGCCGCTGTTGCCGGGTACCCAGGCCGAATAGACGTCGGCCGTGTCGATGAAATTGATGCCGGTGTCGGCAAGCGCGTCGAGCAGCGAAAACGACGCGTTCTCGTCGACGGTCCAGCCGAAGACGTTGCCGCCGAACGCGAGCGGCGAAACCTGGATGGTCGATGTGCCGAGGGTGCGGTGTGCCATGTTCCTCTCCGATAACTGCGGGTGACGGGGTTGAACTGCGGGGTGGGGCGATACGAATGCGGCGGGACGGCGGGGTGCGCGGTGCGGTTCCGCCGTTGTCGCGGGACACCGGCCATTCTCGCCGATCGCTGCGATTCGTGCAGCCGGCGCGTTGCCGCGATGACGGATGGCTTGCCGCGGATGGCGGACGCTTCGTCCGTTACGTGAGTGTCCCGTATGGCTGCATTCGATCGGGAGCGATTTTTTGCAGCGGGGAGCGCGATGAAGGGAGGCCGGTTGCCCCAGCGTTGCGCCGGTGCGGAAGGGGAGACGGGCGGCAGTCGGCCGCCCGTGCGAGGGGGCGGTCAGCCCAACTGCACCGCCGCAAGAAACAGCACCATGCTGCCGATCGCGCCATCCAGTACACGCCACGCGACGGCCTTGCGGAACCACGGCGCCAGCAGCCGCGCGCCGTAGCCGAGCCCGAGGAACCAAACGATGCTGACCGTCATCGCGCCGATCGCGAACGCGAGCCGTGCGCCCTCCGGCTCGCGTGCGCCGGCCGTGCCGATCAGCAGGAACGTGTCGAGATATACGTGCGGATTGAGCCACGTGAACGCGAGCGTCATCAGTACGATCGAGAGCCCGCTCTGCGACGGCGGTGCGACCGTGTCGCCGCGCACGTCGAGCGTTTCGTGGCCCGGCTTGAATGCGCGACGCAGCGCGTTGATGCCGAACCATGCGAGATACGCGAGGCCGACGTACAGCACCGCATGGACGAAGGTCGGATAGCGTTCGACGAGCACCGACGCGCCGCCGACGCCCGCGCCGATCAGGATCATGTCGGACACCGCGCACAGCAGCACGATCTTGCCGATATGCGCGCGCATGATGCCTTGGCGGAGCACGAACGCGTTCTGCGCGCCGATGGTGACGATGAGCGATCCGCACAGGGCGGCGCCGTGGGAAAAAGCGAGCCAGTTCATGATGGTGGGCAGCGGTGGAAGCAGTAGACGAATGATTCGGGTAGCGCTAGTCTGCGGTCAGCATGAAAATAAGAGAAGCTAATTCACCTAATGCAGATTAAGGAAATCTAATGCTCGACTACGCGTTGCTCGATGCCCTCGCGGCCGTGATCCGGCACGGTTCGTTCGAGCGGGCGGCCAAGGAGCTGAATGTCACGCCGTCGGCCGTGTCGCAGCGCGTGAAGCTGCTGGAGGAGCGCGTCGGCAGCGTGCTCGTCAAGCGCGGGCAGCCGTGCGTCGCGACGACGTCGGGCGCGCTGCTGTGCCGGCATACCGAGCGCGTGCAGCTGCTCGAGGCCGAACTGGGCGGCCGGATGCCGGCGCTGCCGGGCCAGATCGCGAGCGCATGGCCGACGTTGCGTGTGGCCGTCAACGACGACAGCGTCGCGACGTGGTTCATCGACGCGGTTGGGCCGTTCTGCACGGAGCGCGAGACGTTGCTCGATCTCGTGATCGACGACCAGGATTACACGGCGTCGCGCATTCGCGACGGCAGCGTGCAGGGCGCCGTGACCGCGCAGGCCGAGCCGATTCAGGGATGCCGGTCGGAGCGGCTCGGGCGCATCCGTTATCGCGCGGTGTGCTCGCCGGCGTTTTACGAACGCTATTTCGGGGCGGGCATCACGCGCGATGCGCTGCGCCGCGCGCCGTGCGTGATGTTCAATCCGAAGGACGGACTGCAGTCGCGTTTCATCCGGCGCGTGACACGCGCGGATCTCGATCCGCCGCAGCACTGGATACCGCACGTCGCAGGCTATCTGCGCGCATGCGAAACGGGATTGGGATGGGGGATGTGTCCGGACCGGATGGTCGATCGCCAACTGGCGGCGGGCGAACTCGTGGATATGTCGCGCGGGCGAACCATCGACATCGATCTTTACTGGCAGAGCTGGCGTCTGTCGATCGGCTGGCTCGACGATTTCAGCGCGGCGCTGAAGACGCGCGCCGCGCTGTTTCTCGATTGATTCGGGGTGCGATGCAGGCGGTGCGCGAGCCGTGCGCGCCGCGCGGGATCAGACGTGCTGCAGGCCGTCGAAGTCGACGATCTGCACGTGGCGGCCCTGCATTTCGATCAGGCCGCGCTTCTGGAACTTCGACAGCGTGCGGCTGACCGTTTCGAGCGTCATGCCGAGATAGCTGCCGATGTCTTCGCGCGTCATGCGCAGGTTGAATTCCGACGGCGAGTAACCGCGCTTCAGGTAACGCGACGAGACGTCGAGCAGGAAAGCCGCGACGCGCTCTTCGGCATTCAGCGAGCCGAGCAGCATCGTTTGCGACGTTTCGCGCACGATCTGTTCACTCATCAGCTTGTGCATGCGCAGCTGCATCGAGCCGGCTTCGGAGCACAGTGTCTTCAGCGCGCTGTACGGGATCACGCAGACGGAGCTGTCTTCCAGTGCGACCGCGGTGCGCGGGTGGCTATCGTCGCAGATGCCGTCGAGACCGAGCGCTTCACCGGCGAGATGCAGGCCAGTGACCTGTTCGCGGCCGTCATGGCGCGTCGCGACGGTTTTCAGCGAACCCGAGCGTACTGCGTACAGGTTGTCGAATGCGTCGCCTTCGCGGAACAGCGCTTCGCCGCGCTTGACGGGGCGAGCCGCGCAGATGACCGACTCGAGGCGACTGAGTGCTTCGGGCGCCAGGCCCTGCGGCATGCACAGGTGCCGCATTGCGCACGACGAGCAGTGCGCGGCCTGGCGAGGAGCCCAGCTACCGACATGAGGCGTGGCGGTGGGCCGTGTGGCGACGGGCGTCAGCATGATCGTTTACTCCGGCGTTGAATCGACGGAATCATTGTCCCACCGCAAGTTGCCGCTGTCGGGTGACAAAACGTCGCGACCGGTCGCGCCCGCCGGATGGCGTTCAGGCGGCCTGTTCGTCGACGTTCGCAGCCGCCGGAATCAGCAGCACGGGCAGCGTGGCGTGCCGCACGCATTGTTCGGCGATGCTGCCGAGCACGAGGCGGCGGAACCCGCGGCGACCATGCGTGCCGAGCACGAGCAGATCGGCGCCGAACGCCTTCGCGCCGTCGAGGATCAGCGACGACACATCGTTGAGCGACGTCGCTTCGTTCAGCCGCGTTTCGCCTTTCACGCCGGCTGCCTGCATCAGCTTGGTGAATTCCTGCGCGAGTTCGTTGCCCTGTGCGACGAGCTGATCGCGCAGCACGGACGGATCGTAGCCGGGCACGTTGTAGTAGATCGCGGCGTTCTCGACGACGTAGAACGGCTGCAGCTCGGCGCCGTGTGCTTTCGCGAGCGCCAGCGCGGCATCGAACGCGTGGCGGGACGTGTCGCTGCCGTCGACGGCAACCAGAATACGCTTGTACATAGTGTCTCCGAGTGGCGGGTTGAAACGAAGTCGGCCGGATGGCCGATCAGGCTGGGCAATGCGCAATGCTGCGAGGCAGAGTAAACCAACGGCGGGGACTTTGCAGTGCGGTGCCCGTCGGGCCGAGTGGCCGCGCTGCGTCTGTCGACGTGGCGAATGGCCATGCGCGCGGCGCATGCTGCGTCGCGCGAGGGGTGGCGCGTGGCTCGGTCGTAGTCGCGGTTCGCGCCGGTGGCGGAACGCATGCGCATGCAGCGGCGCGATGCGTTGCATGGGCACGCACGTCGATCGTGCGCGACAGGCACATCGATGCACCGCACGCATCGCCATTCAATCGCAACTGCGCCGTTTTGACATGACTTCGATCAACGCATGTGCATCGGCACGATTCGCGGTGCGCATGAAACCGCCGACGCCGATGCGTGAAATCGTTCACTCGAGCATCGGTCGCGCGCGCCGATCCGCCGCCATCGGTCTGCGACCGATGCCGTTCCGCAAACTTCCGCAAACGAACGATCGATTCAAACGCGGCGCCGGCTACCTCGGCACGGCTGTCAGCTCGATGATGCGTTCCGGCCGCCGCCCGTGGCCGGGCCAGTACGCGCTGCCGTACATCCTGTGGACGGGACCGTACATCGCGTCGCTCGGAGCCGGCGCGTCGAAGCCTTTCTCGATCACCATGTAACCCGCGCGCAGCGCGAACGCCGGATGGTTGCCGCCGGGGCGGCTGTCGAAACCGGCGAAGCCGTCGCCGGCTTCGGGCATCGCGTTGACGAGCGACGCGTTGCTGCGCGTGATCTGGTCGGGCGAGATCGGTCCGCCGCCGGCGAGGCGCGTGGCCTCGCGGTTCTTGCCGTCGGTGTCGACCGTGCTGTCGTGCGTGTCGTCGTTGTCGAGTTCGACACTGCGCGGGTGCACACGACCTGTTTGACCGGATGATTCCATCGCGGCTCTCCTGGCGGCGAAACGCTCCGGATCGAAGCAAAACCCGTTCCGGGCACGACGGGAAAAGGCGCGCGGGCGATCGCCGCGGTCGCGCGACGCGCACTGATTTGTCATGATTTATTTCAGCTAGAAGACGCGTTTTCTACAGAGTATGATTCTTTTCCTGCGAAGCGGCGACAGGGGATGAAGTCTCGCCGCCTCTGCCCGCGCCGGGGCGCCGCAGCACCCTTAAAGACGGGTAGTGAACAACAAAGCAAGGGACTAGAGGTGGCGGATTCATGCAAGCGACTACTGCCTTCACGCACCGCGGTTATCTGTTGAACTGCGCGCCCGCGCGCGCCAGCGATGGTTCGTTCAAGCCCTATGTCGTGATCTCCCGATCGAGCGACGGGGAGCTTGTTGCGAACCGTTTTTTTCCGATCGAGCTCCAGTTCAACGACGAAGGCGACGCGATCGCGCACGCGCGCGACTGGGCCGTGCGCTGGATCGACGCGAGCAGCGTCACGATGTGACGCCGTCGCGCTCGCGCGTCGTCGGCCGTCCGGCCGATCCCCGGTGTGCCGCTCCCGGACAAAAAACGCGGTAATCTTGTGGAACCCGTCACTTTATTAGCGGCCGTGCGATCGAGCGCGGCCGCCTGCATTGGCATATGTCGACATCACCCGTCCGTCAGTGGGGCCTCGAAGAAATCGTCGCCGGCTTGCGCGAGTCGCGCGAAGAACTCCATCGCACGCGCCATCCGCGCGGCATCCGTGAACTGCCGTCGCGCGATGCGATCTGCAAGATTGTGACCGGCCTGCGCGCGTCGATGTTTCCGACACATTACGGCGCGCCGGACCTCACCGACGAAAGCGTCGACTACTACGTCGGCCATACGCTCGAAAGCACGCTGCGCATTCTGTCCGAACAGATCCGCCGTGCGCTGCCGTTCCTGCCCGAGCATGCCGATACGCCGTTCGCGGAACTCGACGAACGCGCGTTCGAAATCGCGCGCGAATTCGGCCGGCAGTTACCGGCGGTGCGCGCGCTGCTCGTCAGCGACATCCAGGCCGCGTACGCGGGCGATCCGGCCGCGCAGCACATCACCGAGATCCTGCTGTGCTACCCCGGCGTGCTCGCGATGATGCACCATCGGCTCGCCCACGCGCTGCACCAGCTCGGTGTGCCGCTACTCGCGCGATTCATCAATGAAATCGCCCACTCGGCCACCGGCATCGACATCCATCCGGGCGCGCAGATCGGCCCGAGCTTCTTCATCGACCACGGCACCGGTGTCGTGATCGGCGAAACCGCGATCATCGGCGAGCGCGTGCGCGTGTACCAGGCCGTCACGCTCGGCGCGAAGAGTTTCCCGGCCGATGGCGAAGGCGCACTGGTCAAGGGCAATGCGCGGCACCCGATCGTCGAGGACGACGTGGTGATCTACGCGGGCGCGACGATTCTCGGCCGCGTGACGATCGGGCGTGGCTCGGTGATCGGCGGCAACGTGTGGCTCACGCACAGCGTGCCGCCCGGCACGAGTGTCGCGCAGGGCAAGGTTCGCGAAGGCGGGAGCGCCGAGAAGCCTTAACGTGGCGGGCGGCGGTGCGCTCGATTCGCACGGGCGCGTGCCGTGTGTGTCAGTGCTTGCCGTCCGGCGAGCGGTGCTTGTACAGCACGTCCTGGTCGACGCGGATCAGGTTCTGCCCCGCATCGACGACGAAATCGACGCCGTTGTACGCATTGCCGGTCAGCAGCAGGATCGCGCTCGCGACGTCGTCGGGGCCGGCGATGCGCGCGAGCGGCGTCGACGCGCGGCTCGCGTGCTCGAAGTCGGCCTGCGTCTGGTCGTCGCTCGGCAGCATCAGCCCCGGGAACACCGCGTTCACGCGCAGCACCGGCGCGGACGACAGCGCGAGCATTTGCGTGAGGTTGCCGAGCGCGGCCTTCGCGACCGTGTAGCTGAAGTGGTCGCGGTGAAAGTTTTCCTTGATCTTCTGGTCGACCACGTTCACGACGACGCCCTGCGTGCCGGCGGCGCGCGCGCGTTCGTAGAATGCCCGCGTGAGCAGGATCGGCGCGCGGCAGTTGACGGCCCACGCCTGGTCGAACGCCGCGAGGTCGAAGCTCGGGAAGTGGTCCTGCCAGAACACCGACGCGTTGTTGACCAGCACGTCGAGGCGCCCGAAGCGCGCATACACCTGGTCGATCAGCGCGGTGATCTGCGCGGCATCCGACAGGTCGGCCTGCAACGCGACCGAATCGTGCCCGCGTTCGGCGATCGCGCGGGCGGCTGCCTGCGCGGCGTCGGCCGAACGGTCGTAATGCACCGCGGTGCGATAGCCATGCTTCGCGAAATACTCGGCGAACGCGCGCCCGGCCCGGCGCGCGGCGCCGGTTACGAGCACGACAGGCGCGTGTGCCGCTTGCTTCGTCTGCGCCATCAGGTATTCGTCAGGTTGACTGAAGAAGGGTTCGCGACGATCGACAGGAATTCGCGCCGCGTCGACGGATCGGTGCGGAACGTGCCGAGCATGCGCGACGTCACCATTTCGACGCCCGGCTTGTGCACGCCGCGCGTCGAGATGCACTGGTGCGCGGCTTCGAGGATCACGCCGACGCCCTTCGGCTGCAGCACGTCGAACAGCGTATCGGCGATCTGCACGGTCATCTTTTCCTGGATCTGCAGGCGCTTCGCGAATGCGTCGACGAGGCGCGCGAGCTTCGAGATGCCGACCACGCGATGGTTCGGCAGATACGCGACGTGCGCGCGGCCGATGATCGGCACCATGTGGTGCTCGCAGTAGCTCTCGAAGCGGATGTCCTTCAGCACGATCATCTCGTCGTAGCCGTCGACTTCGCTGAACGTGCGCGCGAGGATGTCGCGCGGCTCCAGCGCATAGCCGGCGAAGAACTGCTCGTACGCCCGCACGACGCGCGCGGGCGTATCGAGCAGCCCTTCGCGTGCGGGATCGTCGCCGGCCCAGCGCAACAGCACGCGGACGGCGTCTTCTGCTTCTTCACGGCTCGGCCGGGAGGCGGCCGGCTCGGCCTGCGCGGTTTTCTTTCCCTTACCCATGTAGTGGCTCCATCGAAGGCCGCCAGCGGCGGCCGATATCCGGCCATTGTTTCATGCTTTCGCGGGTCGTGTGTGCGGCCTGCCGCTCACCGTCCGTCACTTCGGCCATTCGTCCTGCTCGTCGTTGAACAGCGAGGCGACGACGCCGCGCAGCCACGCGGTGCGCGGATCGTTGTGGTACTTGCGATGCCAGTGCTGCTTCAGGTCGAAGCGCGGCAGGGCGAGCGGCGGCTCGACGGGCACGATGAACGCGTGCTCGGCCGCATACGCATAGCCGATCGCATGCGGCACCGTCGCGATCAGGTCGGTGCGGCTCAGGATGAACGGCAGGCTCATGAAGTGCGGCGTCTCGAGCACCGCGCGGCGCTGCATGCGCTGCTTCGCGAGATATTTCTCGAGCACCTCCTGGCTGCGGCCTTCGGCGCGCACCACTGCGTGCCCGCACCCGAGGAACTGCTCGACCGTGAACGGTGGCGCCTGCTCGAACGGATGGCCGCGCCGCATCAGGCAGACGAACCGGTGTGTGAACAACCGCTGCTGGAAGAAGTTGTTGCCGTCGAGATCGGGGAAGTAGCCGACCGCGAGATCGATCGACTCGGCTTCGAGGCCACGCCCGACTTCGTCGTGCGCGAGCGAGACCGAGCGCAGGTTCGCGTGCGGTGCGCGCGTCGCGAATGCCTGCAGCAGCTTCGGCAGGAACACGATCTCGCCGACGTCCGACAGCGCGATCGAGAACGTATGCGTGCTCGCGGCCGGATCGAAGTCGTGCGGCGCGACGAGGCCGCGCTCGATCTGCGCGAGCGCATCGCGGGCGGCCGGCAGCAGCGCGAGCGCGCGCGGCGTCGGCTCCATCCCGCGCGACGTGCGCACGAACAGCGGATCGCCGAAGTACTCGCGCAGGCGGCCGAGCGCCGTGCTCACGCGCGGCTGGCTCACGCCGAGCAGGTCGCCCGCGCGGCTCACGTTGCGCGTGTCGTCGAGTGCGACGAGGTAGGGAATCAGGTTCAGATCGAGCGTATCCATCGCCGGCGCAGTATCTTCAAAACGTATACAACATATCTCCTGAATCGCGTTGCCGCATAGTCGGGAAAGCGCTCAAATGTGTTCCATTACTCGAACCAATGTTCTGGAGACGAACAATGCGCACCCAGGTCGCCATCATCGGCGCCGGTCCGTCCGGCCTTTTGCTTTCCCATCTGCTGCGCCTGCAAGGCGTCGATTCCATCCTCGTCGAAGCGCGTTCGCGCGAATACTGCGAGAACCGCATCCGCGCCGGCGTGCTGGAGCAGGGCACGGTCGACACGCTGAACGAAGCCGGCCTCGGCGACCGGATGCGCCGCGAAGGGCTCGAACACCACGGCATCGAGCTGCTGTTCTCGGGCCAGCGCCATCGCATCGACCTGTCCGAACTGACCGGCGGCCGCGCGATTACCGTCTATAGCCAGCACGAAGTCGTGCGCGACCTGATCGCCGCCGGCGTCGAGCATGGTCATCAGATGCATTTCGAAGTGAGCGACGTCGCGCTGCACGACGTCGAAGGCGAGCATCCGTTCGTCACGTTCAAGCATGCCGACGGTCGTGAAGACCGTATCGACTGCGACTACATCGCCGGCTGCGACGGCTTCCACGGCATCGCGCGCCAGACGATTCCGGCCGAGCGGCTGAACACGTTCGAGCGCGTCTATCCGTTCGCGTGGCTCGGCATCCTCACCGATGCGGCGCCGTCGCTCGACGAACTCGTCTACGCGCATCACGACAACGGCTTCGCGCTGTTCTCGATGCGCTCCCCGACGGTCACGCGCTTGTACCTGCAGTGCAAGCCCGATGAAGACCTCGCCGAATGGTCCGACACGCGGATCTGGGACGAACTGCACACGCGCTTCTCGAACGACACGGGCTGGACGCCGACCGAGGGCCGGATCACGCAGAAGAGCGTGACGCCGATGCGCAGCTTCGTGTCGGAGACGATGCAGCACGGGCGCCTGTTCCTGGCCGGCGATGCCGCGCACATCGTGCCGCCGACCGGCGCGAAGGGGATGAACCTCGCGGTGGCCGACGTCCGCGCGCTGTCCCGCGCGCTCGGTGCGCGCTACCGGACGGGCGACACGACGCCGCTCGACACGTATTCGGCGACTTGCCTCGAACGCGTGTGGCGCGCCGAGCACTTCTCGTACTTCATGACGAACATGCTGCATTCGTCGCCGGAGGACTCGCCGTTCGTCAATCGCCTGAAGTTTGCCGAACTGAAATACGTGACGCGCTCGCGGGCCGCCGCGCAGTCGCTTGCCGAAAACTACGTCGGGTTGCCGTTCGACGATGCGACGGCCCCCGAGGGAACCCGCCTTGACAACGCGCTGTGCGCGACTCTATGATCGGCCCATCGTTCGCTAATCGAATCTAGGTTCGAATGGCGAACAAATACCGGGATCGACATCGGCCCCGGCGCGGCACGCGGCACGCGCGTGTCCCCTCGACAGGCCGCGCATCGAGCCGCGGGTTCGTATCAGGAAGAGACATGGTCAACAAGATTTTCGAATCGCTTCAGTCGGCGGTGGCCGACATCCACGATGGCGCGACAATCATGATCGGCGGCTTCGGCACGGCCGGCATGCCGTCCGAGCTGATCGACGCGCTGATCGAACAGGGCGCGCGCGACCTGACGATCGTCAACAACAACGCGGGCAACGGCGAGACGGGCCTCGCGGCGCTGCTGAAGGCAAAGCAGGTGCGCAAGATCATCTGCTCGTTCCCGCGCCAGAGCGATTCGCAGGTGTTCGACGGGCTGTACCGGGCAGGCGAGATCGAGCTGGAACTCGTGCCGCAGGGCAACCTCGCGGAGCGCATTCGCGCGGCGGGCGCCGGCATCGGCGGTTTCTTCACGCCGACGGGTTTCGGCACCAAGCTCGCGGAAGGCAAGGAAACGCGCGTGATCGACGGCAAGCAGTATGTGTTCGAAACGCCGATCCACGCCGATTTCGCGCTCGTGAAGGCGTACAAGGGCGATCGCTGGGGCAACCTCGTGTATCGCAAGACCGCGCGCAACTTCGGTCCGATCATGGCCAGCGCCGCGAAGGTCGCGATCGTGCAGGTGTCGGAAGTCGTGCCGCTCGGCGCGCTGAACCCGGAACACATCGTGACGCCGGGCATTTTCGTCCAGCGCGTCGTCGAGGTGCCGCAGGCCGCGCACGCGGCCGAGCTGGCTGCCGAACACGCTGCATCACAAGCTGCTTGAGGGAGACATCCAGATGAAACGACTGACCCGCGATGAAATGGCCAAGCGCGTCGCCCAGGACATCCCCGAAGGCGCGTACGTGAACCTCGGCATCGGCGTGCCGACGCTGGTGGCGAACCACCTCGACCCGAGCAAGGAAATCTTCCTGCACAGCGAGAACGGCCTGCTCGGCATGGGCCCCGCGCCCGCGCCCGGCGAGGAAGACGACGAACTGATCAACGCCGGCAAGCAGCACGTGACGCTGCTCACCGGCGGCGCGTATTTCCACCATTCGGATTCGTTCGCGATGATGCGCGGCGGCCACCTCGATTACTGCGTGCTCGGCGCGTTCCAGGTGTCGGCGAACGGCGACCTCGCGAACTGGCATACGGGCGCACCCGATGCGATTCCGGCCGTTGGCGGTGCGATGGATCTCGCGATCGGCGCGAAGCAGGTGTTCGTGATGATGGAGCACCTGACGAAGCAGGGCGAAAGCAAGATCGTCGCGCAGTGCTCGTACCCGGTCACCGGCGTGCAATGCGTGAGCCGTATCTATACGGATCTCGCGGTGCTCGACGTGACGGCCGACGGCCTCGCGGTGAGCGAGATTTTCACCGACCTGTCGTTCGACGAACTGCAGAAGCTGACCGGCGTACCGCTGATCGACGCGACGCAGAAGGCCGCTGCCTGACCCACCGGCGTGCCGGCGCGTGCGTTCGCGCGCAGGCCGGCACGCTTGGGTGGACAATAGGCGCACGCCGTTTCCCCTATCTGATGCCATGCTCGAAGACAGCGCTCGCCTGACCTCCCTCATCTGCGGCACCGAGCCGCTCAACCGGATCTGGTCGCCCCGCGCGACGATCCAGCGGATGCTCGACGTCGAGGCCGCGCTCGCGCGTGCGCTTGCCGCGCAGCAGGTGATTCCCGCCGCCGCGGTCGCGCCGATCGAGCGCGCGTGCGACGCCGGCCGGCTCGACGCCGACGCGCTCGCGCACGGTGCGGCGCTCGGCGGCAATCTCGCGATTCCGCTCGTCAAGCAGCTCACCGCGCAGGTGAAGGCCGACGACCCCGAGGCCGCGAAGTTCGTGCATTGGGGCGCGACGAGCCAGGACATCATCGATACCGCGACCGTGCTGCAGCTGCGCGACACGCTCGACGTGCTCGAGCCGATGCTCGACGAAGCGTGCGCATCGCTCGCGACGCTCGCGCGCACGCATCGCGCGACGCCGATGATCGGCCGCACGTGGCTGCAGCAGGCGCTGCCGATCACGCTCGGCCTGAAATTCGCCCAATGGCTCGATGCGCTGCTGCGCCACCGCGCGCGTTTCGCCGAATTGCGCGAGCGTGCGCTCGTGCTGCAGTTCGGCGGCGCGGCCGGCACGCTCGCGAGCCTGCGCGAGCAGGCGGCGGGCGTTACCGCCGCGCTCGCGGCCGACCTGAAGCTCGCGGCGCCGGCCGTGCCGTGGCATACGCAGCGCGACCGCATCGCGGAAGCCGCATCCTGCTTCGGGATGCTGACAGGTACGCTCGGCAAGATCGCGCGCGACGTGTCGCTGCAGATGCAGACCGAAGTCGGCGAGCTTGGCGAACCGGCCGCCGCCGGCAAGGGCGGCTCGTCGACGATGCCGCACAAGCGCAACCCGGTCGGTTGCGCGGCGGTGCTCACCGCCGCGGTGCGCGCGCCGAACCTCGTCGCGACCGTGTTCGCGGGCATGGTGCAGGAACATGAGCGCGCGCTCGGCGGCTGGCAGGCCGAATGGGATGCGCTGCCCGATCTCGCGCGCCTGACCGGCGGCGCGCTTGCGCAAATTGCCCAGATCGTCGCGGGCCTTGACGTCAATACCGAACGCCTCGCCGCGAACCTCGACCTGACGCACGGGCTGATCCTCGGCGAAGCCGTGATGCTCGCGCTCGGCGACCGGATCGGCCGGCTCGACGCGCATCACGTCGTCGAGCACGCGTCGAAGGAAGCCGTGCGTACCGGCGCGACGCTGTTCGACGTACTCGCCGCCGATGCGACCGTGTCGGCGCACCTGTCGCGCGACGCGCTCGCGCGGCTGCTCGATCCCGCTCATTACGTCGGCGAGGCGCAGGCCTACGTCGACGCCGTGCTCGCGCTGCATGCGGGCACGCAATAACCAGGAGAACCTCGATGCCTTTCGCCACTGTCAACGGCGTGAAACTGCATTACCGGATCGACCGTGCCGCGCGCGACGACGCGCCGTGGCTCGTCTTCTCGAACTCGCTCGGTGCCGACCTGCAGATGTGGGCGCCGCAGATCCGTCCGCTCACGCAGCACTTCAACATCCTGCGCTACGACACGCGCGGCCACGGCCATTCCGACGCACCGGCCGGTTCGTACACGATCGAGCAGCTCGCCGGCGACGTGATCGGCCTGCTCGACCACGTCGGCATCGACTGCGCGCATTTCTGCGGGATCTCGATGGGCGGGCTGACGGGCGCCGCGCTCGCCGCGCGTTATCCGTCGCGCATCGTGCGCGCGGTGCTGTCGAATACCGCCGCGAAGATCGGCTCGCCGGAAGTGTGGGCGCCGCGTGCGCAGAAGGCGCGCGCCGAAGGCATGGCCGCGCTGGCCGACGCCGTGCTGCCGCGCTGGTTCACCGACGCATTCGTCGAACGCGAGCCGCGCCTGTTCGACGCGATCCGCGACACCTTCGTGCATACCGACAAGGACGGCTACGCGGCAAACTGCGACGCGCTGAACGCGGCCGACCTGCGCGAGGAAGTGAAGGGCATCGCGCTGCCGGTGCTCGTCGTGACCGGCGCGAAGGACATGTCGACGCCGCCCGACCAGGGCCGCGCGCTGGCTGCCGCGATTCCCGGTGCGCTGCACGTCGAATTCGACGCCGCGCACATTTCGAACATCGAGTGCACCGACGGCTTCAACCGTGCGCTGCTCGATTTCCTGAACGCGTGAGGCAATGGCGATGGACGACCAGGAACGTTACGAAGCAGGGATGAAGGTGCGCCGCGCGGTGCTCGGCGACGCGCACGTCGACCGTTCGATCGAGAACCGCACCGAGGTGACCGATGAATTCCAGAACCTGATCACGCGCTATGCATGGGGCGAGATCTGGACGCGCGACGGCCTGCCGCGCCATACGCGCAGCCTGCTGACCATCGCGATGATGGTCGCGCTGAACCGCGGCGAGGAACTGGCGCTGCACCTGCGCGCCGCGCGCAACAACGGCGTGACGCGCGACGAGATCAAGGAAGTGCTGCTGCAGACCGCGATCTACTGCGGCGTGCCGGCTGCGAATTCCGCGTTCCATCTCGCGGACAAGATCTTCAAGGAACAGGATGCGGCCGGCTAAGCGCCGGCGGTGATCCGATCGCGCGGCCCGCCGAGGTTGGCGGGCTGTCGACGATGAAAGAACGCACCGGCAGTGAATCGGTGCGCGAAGAAAGGAAAAAGCGCGGCCCTGAAGCCGCGTTTCTTGCATAACCATCCAGGAGACTCGCGATGAATCGCGCACCCGTGGTCGATGTCCAGACCTTCATCAACGAGCAGCCGTTCGGCGGCTTTCAATGGCTCGTGTTCCTCATGTGTTTCGTGATCGTGCTGCTCGACGGCTTCGATACGGCCGCGATCGGCTTCATCGCGCCGTCGCTGCTCGGCGAATGGAACCTGACCAAGCCCGATCTCGCGCCGGTGCTGAGCGCCGCGCTGTTCGGCCTCGCGTGCGGCGCGCTCGTGTCGGGCCCGCTGTCCGACCGGCTCGGGCGTCGTTCGTTGCTGCTCGGCTCGGTGTTCCTGTTCGGCGTCGCGTGCCTGATGTCCGCCTTCTCGAATACGATCGGGCACCTGACGATCCTGCGCTTCATCACGGGCGTCGGGCTCGGCGCGGCGATGCCGAACGCGGTCACGATGATGGGCGAGTTCTGCCCGGACAAGCGCCGCGCGACCGTGATCAACCTGATGTTCTGCGGCTTCCCGCTCGGCGCCGCGTTCGGCGGTTTCCTGGCCGCGTGGATGATTCCGCATTTCGGCTGGCGCAGCGTGCTGATGCTCGGCGGCGTGACGCCGCTGCTGCTCGGCGTGCTGTTGCTGCTGAAGATGCCGGAATCGGTGCGCTTCATGGTCGCGAGCGGCCAGCAGGTCGACAAGATCCGCGCAACGCTCGCGCGGATCTCGCGCGACGCGCTGAACGCCGGTTCGTTCGCGTTGACCGAAGCCGCGCCGCAGACGGGCAGCAAGGGCCTCGGCGTCGTGCTGTCGCGCTCGTACATCGTCGGCTCGGTGATGCTGTGGCTCGCGTACTTCATGGGTCTCGTGATCTTCTACGCGTCGATCAACTGGATGCCGATCCTGCTGAAGGATGCGGGGCTGACGCCGAAGAGCGCGACGCTGATCTCGGCGCTGTTCCCGCTCGGCGGCGTGGGCGCCGTGCTGTGCGGCGTGCTGATGGACCGTTTCAACGGGAACCGCGTGATCGCCGTGTGTTACGCGCTGACGGCGGTGAGCGTGTATGCGATCGGGCAGGCGGCCGGCAACGTCGGGCTGCTCGTGCTGGTCGTGTTCGTGGCCGGCGTGCTGATGAACACCGCGCAATCGTCGATGCCGGCGCTCGCCGCGGCGTTCTATCCGACCGAAGGGCGCGGCACGGGCGTGGCGTGGATGCTCGGCGTCGGTCGTTTCGGCGGGATCGCGGGGTCGTTCCTCGTCGCCGAACTGACGCGCCGGCACTTTTCGTTCGCGGGCGTGTTCGCGACGATCGCCGTCGCGGGCGTGCTCGCGTGCATCGCGTTGCTGATCAAGCAGATGGCGCGGCCGCATGGCGTCGCGCAGCCGGCAGGCAAGATCGAGTCGCTCGGGCATTGAGCGGCGTGCGGGCCGGTGCGTTGCGCCGGCCCTTTTTGAGCGGCACCGTCCGGGCCGCTATTCTTCCGTGTCGTGTTCCTTGACGAAGTTGCGCAGATACGCGCGCAGCGCAGCCTCCCGGCTGCGATGATCGGCGAGGTTCGCGGCGCCCATGTCTTCCTCTTCGCCGAACATCGTCGGCGGCGCGCAGTAGATGCCGATCTCGATGTCTTCGCGCAGCACGCGAATCTCGTGCGTGAGCGGATGATACTCGGCGATCCAGTGCATCCCCTCGATGTGTTCGCCCGTCCTCAGCAATGGCTTCATCGGCTTGTCTCCCGGCAGCAGCGGCGCAACCGGCGAAGCGGTTGCGCGCGCCCGTACCAAAAGGGTACGCCTGCCCCGCGTGAATCTCAACGGGCGCGCTTTGAGCGCTTACTGCGGCAGAAGGTGTGCGATGAGCGGATACAGCGACAGGATCAGCAACACTGCCATCGTCACGTTGAAGATGCGCAGCGCGCGGGGATTCGACAGGAAGCGGCGCAGGCCGAGGCCGAACGCGGCCCACAGGCAGATGCACGGGAAGCCGATCAGGATGAACACGACGGACATCCACGCGGCATTCATCCCGTAGTCGGCCGACAGGCGGACCGTCGTCGCGGCGGTCAGCACCATCATCCAGGCTTTCGGGTTGACCCACTGGAACGCGGCGGCTTCGACGAACGTCATCGGCCGCGGCTTGGCGCCGTGCGCCTTCACTTCGCCCGACGTGCCGATGCGCCACGCGAGGTACAGCAGGTACGCGACGCTGGCGGCTTCGAGGACCGTGTACAGCAGCGGCAGGCGCTTGAATGCTTCGCCGAGGCCGAAGCCGACGCACAGCATCAGGATCGCGACGCCGATGCTGATGCCGAACAGGTGCGGCATCGTGCGGCGGAAACCGAAATTGACGCCGGATGCGAGCAGCATCGTGTTGTTCGGGCCGGGCGTGATCGACGTGACGAGCGCGAACAGCATGCCGGCGGGCAACGCGCTGAGGGTGAGGAATTCCATCGCGGATTCTCCATTCTGTTCTGTTCTGGACTGGGATGGAGGTCAGTTTAGCGACGGTTTTCTGTACAGTACCGGTACAGTTGGTTTGACGAATGCCGGTACGGAGGGAGGGGAGTTGGGCTTGGCTGGCTCGATGTTTGTTGGTTCTCGGAAAAGATGTCCGCAGTCTCAATAGGTTGTCTTTGACTAAAAGACGACAAATCGGCGGCTGGCTTCGACTTCACGAAGTCTTCAGGCTGGTAGTAGAAAAGCGCGCTCGATAAGCGCGTGGTGTCAGAGAAAAATGCCGGACGAATACCTTGCGCATTTGTTCCTCTGTTGGAAACCCTACGCGGGAAGCGATCGTTTTCAGCGGCAGGTCACGGTCCAGCAACAGGGTTGCCGCACGCTCGCAACGTGCTCGAACGAGATAGTGGGTCGGCGGCATGCCAACCTCCTCCTTGAACAGGCGAGTGAAGTTGCGAACGCTCATCCCGGCCTTCTCGGCCATGTCTTCAAGCTGCAACGGCTTGCTCAGATTCGAACTGACCCAGGTTTGAACGTCCCGGATCTCCGGCGCCGCGGTCATCTGGCTGTTCAACACGTCGCTGAACTGCGACTGGCCGCCGGGGCGCTTCAGATAGATGACCAAATCACGGGCGACCGCCAGCGCGAGGTTGCGTCCGAAATCTTGTTCGACAAAAGCCAGCGTAAGGTCGATCGCTGCCGTGACGCCAGCGGATGTCCAGATGTTGTCTTCCTGAATGAAGATCGCGTCAGCGTCGACTTCGACTGACGGAAACCGCTGCTGCAGTAGTGTGGCGACGCTCCAGTGAGTCGCGGCACGTCGGCCACTCAACACACCGGCGGTGGCAAGAAAGAAGCTTCCGGAGCAAAGCGCTGCGAAGCGCTTGGCGGCGATCGATCGTCTGCGGACCCAGTCCACAAGGGCGGTCTCGCGAGCGACCGCCGACTCGATGTCCAGCGCGCCTGCAATCAGTACCGTGGAGAGTGCTTCGCCCTCGGGCAAGCCTGCGCTCACGTCGAGCGAGATCAGCGTGTCTGAAGAAATGGCGCCCGGCGTCGGCGCCACCAGGTTGATTGCGTACCGCCTCGTATCCCCCTGAGCGGCAAGATGCCGGTTCGCGTAGCTAAAGACGCTTACCGGGCCCACGGCCTCCATCAATTTGAATCCCGGGTAGATCACGAGATGCACCGGATGGGTCGACGCCGGACCTGCAGACCTGTGCGAATCCACGGATGGAAACTGGACCTTCGCCTGCTCGTCATGCCCGAAGGGAAACATTATTCAGACTCCATGCGATTTGAAGGTTGGATCTTGGCCAGAATCATCCGGAGCGTCTCAATAGAATTGATTTTGCTGGATGTGAATTGGTGCAACGCAAGCGCATTTGTAGGCGCATTTGATTGCCATTAATTCCACAAGCATGTGACTTGGAATTCCGGGTGCAGATTCCGTGACCCATGAGCGCATGACCCAGATCGACAGGATCGTCTGTTTTTTCACTTTCGTTGAGGAATCGAATTATGACCACATTCACCCACGTTACGGTTGGTACCAACAACCTGCCGGAAGCACGTGCCTTTTATGACAAGGTCCTCGCAACGCTCGGCTGGTCCCGCATTGCAGACCTGCCCGGTGACGCTGGTTCGATCTGGGGTGCCGGCAAGCCTTCGTTCTTCGTTCTGAAGCCTGCCAATGGGCAACCCGCCACCATCGGCAACGGCGTAACCGTGAGCTTTGAAGCCTCGACTCGTTTGGCCGTCCAGGCATTCCACGATGCCGCTCTGTCCCTGGGCCGCCCCGATGAAGGTGCAGTTGGCCCGCGTGGCTGGGCTCCGCATGCCTTTGCCGCCTATACGCGCGATCCCGACGGCAACAAGCTGGCTGTTTACAGCTTCACGCCGGCGTAAATCCGAGGTACCCGGTTGTCGTGGCATGCGGATTCGGCTGAACGGGTTGTTGTCGTGTCACGGCCTGGCCTGAAGACACGCGTCTTCAGGCCACGCGCGCAGTCCGGTGCGGGCCGAACCGGGTTGATGATACGAGGCCGGTCGATGACCATCGCGCTCAATAGAGATGCGTGACATTCAGCCTGTTGTTCCAGCGAGCATTCAAATACTCTACCGCCAGTCTTCGGTGACAGTGGTGGGGTCTATTTTCGCTGCACAATAAACATCCACGATCAAATAGCGCGATGTCGAGATTGTTTTCCACCTGACGTTTCGCCAGCCATTCGATATATTTCGTGGCATAACTTTCCCAGCCAATCTCCTTTCTTTGATATTGCCTGAGCATATCTTTTTCTGGAGCCAAGTCTCGGAGTTCGACGAACTCTGCCGCGATGAGCTGTGAAAGAAAGTACTTCAGGTCGGCCTTTTTGGCGAATCCCGACAATTGAGAGACGTTGTTGAGTCGCACATCCAATAGCGTCTTGACCTCTGCGTCACGCAAAAGCTTGAAGAATTTTTCGGCCGACTTGTTCGTGAATCCAATCGTCGAAGTTTCCATGCCGTTCTCGCAGTGGCGCTTTCATGTGAGTATCGTCGGTCAAGCCTGCGTGCGTCGCTGCTTGCGACGATGTTCGGTCAGGCCCGAGCCGGCTCGCGCCAGTTCCTCGGCAAGAAAACGCGCTGTGCGACTGCCTGGCGCTTGAGCGACTTGCCGAGGCGTTCCCGCTACGACGACGCGCCCGCCTTCATCACCCGCACCTGGGCCGACATCGATGACCCAGTCGGCCTGTGCGACCGCACGCATATCGTGCTCGACGATCACGACCGAGTTGCCGGCATCGACGAGGCGCTGCAGTTGCACCAGCAGTCGATCGGCGTCCGACGCATGGAGTCCCGTCGTCGGCTCGTCGAGCACATAGAGATTGCGTCCGCGCTGGCTGCGTTGCAATTCCGTCGCGAGCTTGATGCGCTGCGCTTCGCCTCCGGAGAGTTCCGTCGCCGGCTGCCCCAGGCGCAGATAACCGAGCCCGATCTCCCGCAACAGTTGCAGCGGGCGGGCCACCGCGTCTTCGTCGGCGAAGAAATCCCGCGCCTCGTCCACGGTCATCTGCAGCACCTCGGCAATGTTGCGGCCGTTCCAGAGCACCTTGAGTGTCGCCTCGTTGTATCGTGCGCCGTGGCATGTCGGGCAAGGTGCGTACACGCTGGGCATGAACAGCAGTTCCACGCTGACGAATCCTTCGCCTTCGCAGGTTTCGCAGCGTCCCTTGGGCACGTTGAAGGAAAACCGGCCGGCGTCGAACCGGCGGCGGCGCGCATCGGGCGTGGCGGAGAAAAGCTTGCGCACGTGGTCGAACAGCCCCGTATAGGTCGCCAGGTTCGAGCGCGGCGTGCGCCCGATCGGTTTTTGGTCCACCTGAACCAGACGTTGAACCGCGTCCAGATCTCCCGTCAGGTGGCCGGCGGTGGCGTCGATCACGGCCGGACCATCGCTGGTGCTTTCGTCCGCGTCGTCTTCGGGTTCGTGACCCAGATGCAGGAGCACCAGCTCGGGCAGCGCCTGGGCGACCAGGCTGGATTTGCCGGAGCCCGAGATACCCGTGACCGCCGTCAAAACGCCCAAAGGAATGCGTGCGTCCACGCCATGCAGGTTGTGGCGATGAATTCCCCGCATCTCGAGCCATCCGGCAGGTTCGCGCTCGTGACTCGGCGCAGCAGGAATCTCGTCGAACAGATAGCGCGCGGTGCGTGATTCGTCGATCGCGCGCAGGCCGTCCGGCGCCCCGCTATAGAGCACCCTGCCGCCCCGTTCTCCGGCCTCCGGTCCGACGTCCACGAGCCATTGCGCGCGGCGCATCAGGTCGAGGTCATGTTCGACCACGAATACCGAATTGCCGGCGTCGCGTAGCCTGTCGAGCGCGTCGTACAGGGCCTGGCTGTCGGAAGGGTGCAGGCCCGCGGAAGGTTCATCGAGGACGTACACGACGCCGAACAGCATCGAACTCAGCTGCGTGGCCAATCGCAACCGCTGCAGTTCGCCGGCCGATAGCGTGGGCGTGGCACGGTCGAGCGTGAGGTAGCCCAGGCCCAGTTCCCGCAATTGGCGCAATCGTGCAACCACCCCTTGAGCCAGTCGTTGCGCGGCGAGGCGCTTTTCCTCCGACAGTGCGGACGTGCGGCGCACGTCTGGCGTTACCGTATGCGTCGCGCGACCCGACGCGGCGCGTTCTTTGCGATCGCGCTCGGTTGCCTCCCGGTCCGTACCCGCTCCGGCGGTGTGTGCTCCGAAATTGCCCTGGGCGATCGGCTCGAGCAGCGACGCCAAGCGGTCCAGCGGCATTTGCATGAATTCGCCGATGTCCACGCCGGCGAAGGTCACCGAGAGTGCCTCGGCCTTGAGTCGCTTGCCGTGGCAAGCGGGGCACAGCTTGCCCTCCATGAAGCGCGACACGCGCTTTCGCATCAGCGCGCTCTGGGTATTGGCGAAGGTATGCAGGACGTAGCGCCGTGCTCCGGTGAAGGTGCCCATGTAGCTCGGCTCGAGCTTGCGCTTGAGGGCCGCGCGGGTTTCAGCGGGTGTCAGGCCCGCGTAGACCGGTACCGTCGGTGCCTCTTCGGTGAACAGAATCCAGTCCCGGTCTTTCTTCGGTAGATCGCGCCACGGTCGGTCGACGTCGTAGCCGAGGGTGACGAGGATGTCACGCAGGTTCTGCCCGTGCCAGGCCGGCGGCCAGGCGGCGATCGCCCGTTCGCGTATGGTCAATGACGGGTCCGGTACCATCGTCGCTTCGGTGACTTCGTACACGCGACCGAGACCGTGGCAGCTCGCGCATGCGCCTTGCGGCGTGTTCGGCGAGAAGTCCTCGGCGTAGAGCATCGGCTGGTTGGCCGGATACGCACCGGCACGCGAGTACATCATGCGCACCAGACTGGACAAGGTCGTCAGGCTTCCTACCGAAGAGCGCGCGTTGCTGGCCCCGCGTTGCTGTTGCAGCGCCACCGCCGGCGGCAGACCGTCGATGGCATCCACATCCGGGACGCCCACCTGGTCGATCAGACGCCGCGCATAAGGGGCAACGGACTCGAAATAGCGCCGCTGTGCCTCGGCATAGATCGTACCGAACGCAAGGGAGGATTTGCCGGAACCGGAAACGCCGGAAAATACCACCAGCGCATCGCGCGGGATGATGACGTCCACATCCTTCAGATTGTGTTCTCGCGCACCGCGCACATCCACGAAACCCTCCGTGGAGGGACGGGATCGTTTGCCGGACGAATCGTTTGACATGGTGTTCCTCTCCTGCAGTTCGTGTTGGTGCCGGACTCGCGCGAATTCAATATACAGACCGATCAAGGCTTCGCGGTGCCGTCCGCCGCCGTGTCGAGCGAGCGCAACCCGTCGAGCTTTTCCCCGATCTTGATTTCGGCCCCTTGATTGGCCGGCTGATACCAGTGCTGTCGTGCGACGCCATCCGGGAAATAGATTTGGCCGGCCAAGTAAGCGTAGCGTTCGTGATGTCGACTTCGGCATTGGCCGGGCCGTTGACGACGTCGAGTTCACCGAAGCCGGCACCCACGATCACGACGTGATGTCGTTTGCCGGCGGCCTTGAACACGATTTGCTCTCCTCTCGCTCAGCGCTTCAGCGCAGACGCATGGTGTGCAATGTGCTCGCCGATGTAGCTGGCGATGAAGTAATAGCTGTGGTCATGACCCGGCCGCAGGTTGAGCTGAAGCGGGTGATCGACGGCCTCGCAAGCCTCGCGAAGCAGCTCCGGCCGGAGCTGCTTTTCGCGAAACTCGTCGTCAAGGCCCTGATCGACCAACAACGGCAAACGTTCCGGTGCGGTACGGACGAGTTCGACGGTGTCGTATTGCTTCCAGGCTTCCTGGTCATCTCCGAGATAGGCGAGGAAAGCCTTCTGCCCCCAGGGAACCCGCGATGGTGCGACGATGGGCGAGAACGCCGACACGCTTCGATAGCGGCCCGGGTTGCGCAGCGCAATGACCAGGGCGCCGTGCCCGCCCATCGAATGACCGCTGATGCTTCTCGCATCCGTGGCGGGCAAGCTGGCTTCGATCAGCGCGGGCAGCTCGTGGACGACGTAGTCGTACATCCGATAATGTGCGGCCCACGGGGATTGCGTCGCGTTGACATAGAAACCTGCGCCCTGGCCGAGATCGTACGCAGCGTCGTCAGCGACACCCTCGCCACGCGGGCTCGTGTCCGGCGCGACGACGATGACGCCATGTTCGGCCGCGTAACGTTGAGCCGCGGCCTTGGTCATGAAGTTCTGTTCCGTGCAGGTGAGGCCGGACAGCCAGTAGAGGACCGGTAGCTTGCCGTGAGCCGCTTGTGGGGGCAGGTATACGCCGAACCTCATCGTGCAGTCGAGCGTTTCGGAATGGTGTTGATAGACGTCCTGCCAGCCGTCGAAGCTGGCGTGATGTTCAACGCGTTCCATGGGTTCTCTCCAAATTTGAGCAGATGGCGTGGCTGTGACGTTTCCAGGTGACAGCCAGTCAGTCGAATGCGTTTCGGTGTTTCGTGTCGCTATGGGCGTTCTTGATTCGATGTACGGTCAACCAGATCGCGAGGACGACGAGGGGTGTTGGGCCGTACTGGCTGGGATTGGCTCATTCACGATGACCTCGTGTCTACATGGTTCGAAAGCGGTCAGGCTTCGCGGTAGGTGCCTTTTTGCTTGGCCGCGTGAATGGCGAGTGCGTCCATCAGGCCCGGAGAAGGACAGTCGTACGGCTCGAGATCGAGTTCGCGCAGCCTGTCGCGAATCTCCGCCATCTTCGAAGGCGGGATGCCGCTTTCGATGACCGACGAGATGAAGGCGGCAAAGCGCGGCTCCGACCAGCCCTTTTGGGAAGAGCGTTCGGTGTGAACGAAGTCGAGGCCGTAGAACGCATGCTGCCGGTTTTCAATGCGACCGAACATATGGTCGCCGCATTCCCGGCAGGCATGTCGTTGAATGGCTGCCTGCTTGTCGACGATGTAAAGCTTTTCAGGGGGCGCAAGCACGTTCACCTTGTCGCCGGCACAGCGGCACTGGAGTAAGCCGCCGGCAAAACCGGGATGTTCGTGATGCGTTCCGTTGTTCACTGACGGAGGGATAGAGATTGCACTCACAATAGCTCTCCTTGGGCAGTGAAAGACTGCACGGTGCAGTGCCGCGCAGTCAGGCCGGCATCAATAGTGAATGACCGTACGAATCGACTTGCCTTCGTGCATCAGGTCAAATGCGTCGTTGATCTTGTCGAGGCCCATGGTGTGCGTGACGAACGGGGCGAGATCGATTTCGCCTTTCATTGCGTCTTCCACCATGCCCGGCAGCTGGGTGCGTCCCTTTACGCCACCGAATGCCGAGCCTTTCCAGACCCGGCCGGTAACCAGCTGGAACGGACGGGTCGAGATTTCCTTGCCGGCACCCGCGACGCCGATCACGATCGACTGGCCCCAGCCACGGTGAGCCGATTCGAGCGCAGCGCGCATGACGTTGACGTTGCCGATACACTCGAAGGTGTGGTCGACACCCCAGCCGGTCATCTCGACGAGGACTTCCTGGATCGGCTTCTCGTAGTCGTTCGGGTTCAGGCAGTCGGTTGCGCCGAACACGCGAGCCAGCGTGAATTTTTCCGGGTTGGTATCGATGGCGATGATGCGACCGGCCTTGGCCTGTCGCGCACCCTGAACGGCGGCCAGACCGATACCGCCGAGACCGAAGATGGCCACCGAGTCGCCGGGTTGAACCTTGGCGGTGTTGTGAACCGCGCCGATGCCGGTGGTAACGCCGCAGCCAAGCAGACAGACGTGCTCGGGATTGGCTTGCGGGTTGATCTTGGCGAGCGAGACTTCCGCGACCACGGTGTATTCGCTGAACGTCGAACAGCCCATGTAGTGGAACAGCGGCTGCCCGTTGTACGAGAAGCGCGTCGTGCCGTCCGGCATGAGTCCCTTGCCCTGCGTCGCACGAACCGCCACGCAAAGGTTGGTTTTGCCCGACTTGCAGAACAGGCACTCGCCACATTCCGCGGTGTAGAGCGGAATGACGTGATCGCCGGGCTTCACGCTGGTGACGCCTTCGCCGACTTCAACGACGACGCCTGCACCCTCGTGACCGAGGACGGCCGGGAACACGCCTTCCGGATCGTCACCCGACAACGTGAACGCATCGGTATGGCAAACACCGGTGTGCGTGATTTTCACAAGAACCTCGCCCTTACGCGGCGGCTCGACGTCAATCTCGACGATTTCCAGCGGCTTTCCAGGCCCGAAGGCAACAGCTGCACGTGATTTCATGATTTCGCTTCCTCAACCAAGTTAGATATCCGAAACCTGGCGCCGCCCTGGCACCGGTTATCGGAGGTAGGACCGAACGATAGAGATGGTTTCCTCGATGGACTTTCTCTGTGAGTCGGTCGCGGTTTCACTCTCCGGAAATTCTTCTCGCAGATAGCTTTCCAGCACGGCTGCCATCAAACCGTTGACCGCACCCCGGACGGCCGCAAGCTGCTGAAGAATCGCAGCGCATTCGGCGTTCTCTTCAAGCGCCTGCTCAAGAGCGATCGCTTGCCCGCGAATACGGCGAACCCGGGTGAGCGCTTGCTTCTTTTCTTTGGGACTGTAAGGCATGGCCTCTTTCCTGTCGGTAGATGGGAATATACTATACTCAGGTACAGTATAAAAGTGTGCGGCCGGGTGAAATTTACACCTGCAGCGTGCTGCACCCCGGGATTGTACAGAAACTGCCCCGGAGTATCCCTTCTCTGGAGCAATCCGTCTGGTCGCTGGCCTCCGTCCGGACGAGGCGGGGATCTTCGCGACGCTCGCCTCCGGTTGCCCGTGGCTGCACATCGTGACGCCCCCGTCGGCATCGGCTTGCAGTTGAAGCCGGGGGAATTCAGAACCGACTGGGGTGCTGGCAACGGCGCCTCGGCACGCCGGGCGAAACTGCGAGCGTCTATGCATTCCTCGCGTCGGACGAAGCCAGTTTCGTCAACGGCACCGCGATCGAAGTGTCAGGCGGCTTGTCGGTGTAAGGGCGATTGCGTAGCGGCGCGGGGTCGCATCGTTGCGAACCGGTGCGATCGCGATTCGAACTCGTGATTGACAGCCGGCACGAGGTTGACTAGATTCACCCCATGAACGCACGTTTCGTCACGACCACCACGACCACCACCACGACCGCCAAGGGCGGGCCGGGGGGAGGTTGCACGTCGTAGGCCAGTGCGTCACATCATCCCCAGGAGCCCCGCCGGAAACGGACGGGGCTTTTTTCATGCTCCGTTCGTCCAGCATCGACGTCAACGGAGAACGTGATGGACGAGTTCGACCATCGAGTGCTTGGCAGCAGACTCGATCTGTTTCACCAGCAGGATGAAAGTCCGGGCGCCATTTTCTGGCACCCGCGCGGCATGGCCCTTTACCGGGTCGTCGAGGAATACATTCGCGCCAGGATGCGGCAAGCTGGCTTCGCCGAAGTCAGGACACCTCAGATTGTGTCGCGCGGGCTGTGGGAACAGAGCGGCCATTGGGAGAAGTTCGGGAAAAACATGTTCTCGCTCGAGAGCGACAGCAACCCGTACTGCCTCAAGCCGATGAGCTGCCCGTGCCATGTGCAGCTTTTCAGGAAGGGTGTTCGCTCGTATCGCGACCTGCCGGTCCGCTACGCGGAATTCGGGGCAGTGCACCGCGCCGAGCCGTCGGGCGCGCTGCACGGGCTCATGCGTGCCCGTGCATTCACGCAGGACGATGCGCACGTGCTGTGCCTGCCCGATCAGGTCGAGGTCGAAGTGGCGCGATTCTGCGTGCTGCTGAAGACGATCTATGCCGACTTCGGGTTCGACGGATTCGACGTGGCGCTGTCGACGAGGCCGGCGGTTCGCGCGGGCGACGATGCGGTCTGGGATCGTGCGGAAGCGATGCTTGCGTCGGCTGCGCGAGCGGCGGGCCTGGATTTCGCGATGCTGGCGGGAGAAGGGGCATTCTATGGCCCCAAGCTCGAGTTTCATCTGCTCGACCGCCAGGGGCGGAAGTGGCAGTGCGGGACGATCCAGCTCGACTTCGTGTTGCCGGAACGGCTCGGCGCGAGCTATGTCGCGGAGGACGGCGCACGCGCGACGCCCGTCATGCTGCATCACGCGGTACTCGGGAGCCTCGAACGGTTCATCGGCATCCTGCTCGAGCATTATGAGGGCTGGTTGCCGACGTGGCTGGCGCCCGATCAGATCGTCGTCGCGAACATCGGAGAGGACGACCGTGCATTCGCCGATAACACGGCGTTCGCGTTCGAGGAGATCGGCTGCCGGGTGCTGCGGGACTTTCGTGCCGAGCGCTTGCCGCGCAAGATTTTCGACGCGCGGGAACTGGCCGCGCCGATCGTCGCGGTGGCCGGACGGAAGGAAGCACTGGCCGGCGAGGTGTCGTTGCGGATGAGGAGCGGGGAGCAGCACGTGCTGTCGATCGACGATGCGCTCGCGTACCTGAAGCAGCATGCGCGTTCGCCTTCCGCGACGCGCGTGTTTCGCTCGCCGGGTTGACCTGGCGGCAGGCTCGTCCGTGTGAAGGTCGTGCATGGACGGGCCGAACGCCGTCGTGGTGAACGGCCCGTGTATCGATGCACGGGCCGGCGACGGCGCTGTTCTACCCGCGTGCCCGAACCCGCGCCTTCATGCATTTGAACCACAGCCGAACGGCCCCGACACCGCCCGCGACCGGAATCCGCGGCAGCAAGAACGGATCGTCGGCCGCGGCGGCGCACCCGCGCCGGGTCGTCGTCGCATTGTCGTAACCGGCGTCGGCGACCTGGTCGCGCACGCGTGCATCCAGGTCGCCGTACGGATAGCAGAACGATTCGACGCGCTGGCCGCCCAGTGCCTCGAGCCGCCGCTTCGACTCGCTCACCTGATGATCCGACTCGTACCCGGGCACCTGCGACAGCGCGACGTGATCGAGCGTATGCGAGCCGATTTCATGGCCGTGATCGCGCCACACGAGCATGTCCTCGTAGGTCATCAGCGGTGAGCGCGCGGTGTCGGCTTCTGCATCCCAGTCGTTCTCGCCGCCGAAGCGGCCGGCGACGAAATAGCAGGTCGCGGTGAACCCGAGCTCGTCCAGCACCGGCATCGCATGGGCCAGCACGTTGAGAAAACCGTCGTCGAACGAGATGCCGAAGACCTTCCCGCTGCGCTCGCCGCGCAGATACGGCTGCAGTTCGCGCACGCTCAGCCCGCGGTAGCCGAGCCGCTTGAACAGCGACATCTGGCGGCGGAACGCATCGGGTGCGACGCTCAGGCTGCGCAGCCGGTCGGTCGGCGGCGGCAACGGGCGTACCTGGTGATACATCAGGATCGGATGGCGCGGAGCGGACGTAAACATCGGCGGACGGGAAGAAACGCGGGGTTACGCAGCCTTGCGGAAGATCCGCAGGGTCTTGAAGTCGCCGACTTCGACGAAATCGGCATTCGCCGCCCACTGCGCGATGATCGGCTCGGCCTTCCGGTATGCCGACGAGCCCTTGTAGAACAGCAGATGGCCGTTGGCTGCGGTATGGCGTGCGAACAGGTCGAGCACCTCGTCGTCGGTCTTCGCGCCATAGCGGCTGTTCGACTCGTCGCGGAACTCGCACAGATGGAAAAGCGTGACGACGTCGAACGCCGGCAGCAAGCCCGAATTGCTCGTATAGATGTCGCCGAAGTACGCGAGGTAGGTCTTGCTGACTTCCGGTTGCCGCGTGACGAGATCGACATACGACTTGTATTCCTTCGGCGACGCCGTCACGCCGAAGACGGTGTTGTTCAGGTGCGGCCGCGCGCATTCCACGCCGACATGGTGATGCCCGCCGGTGCCGAAGTGATAGATGCGCACGCCCCTGAGACGGACGGACTCCAGCCATTCGACGAAGTGCACGTCGCACGGACATTCCTGCGTCCGCAAGTCCCAGTACTTCTTCCAGATATTCATCGCCATCAAACGGACCTCATGGATGTCACCCAACGGTAGGGGTTGTGTCGAATCGATTTCTGATAGACGGACAACGTCGCGTCGACGAACGTATCGAACGAGAACTCGCGCCTGCCCTTCAGCCGCGCGCTGCGTCCCATCGAGCGAACGCAGCCGGGTTCGCGCGCGATCGCGCGCAGGATGGCTTCGATCGCCTCGGGCTCGCGCGGCGGGACGACCCAGCCGTCCACGCCCGGCTCGACGTTTTCCGGCAGTCCTCCCACGCGCGTGACGATCGCGGGGCAGCCGAGCGACATCGCTTCGCGGCACGCGTACGACAGGCTTTCGTGGTACGACAGCACGAACGACACGTCGATGATCGAGAACGGCGCCCGTACGTCGTCGAGGCGCCCGGTGAACGCGGTGCGCGACGCCATGCCGTGCCGCGCGATCTGTTCGCGCTGCTCGCGGGACGGCTCCGCGCCGACCAGCAGCACACGAAACCGCTCGCGCTCGCCCTCGGGCAGGCCGCCCAGTGCCGCGATCAGGTCCATCCAGCCTTTCTCCGGCGCGGTGCCGGCGCTGCTGCCCAGCACGATCGCGTCCGCGCCGGACGGCCCGAACAGCGCGATCTTGCGGCGGCGGATCTCGTCGATGGCCAGTCGTTCGGCGGCCGACCGGCGCACGCCGTGCTTCACGACCGTCACGTCTCCGTACGGGGAGCGCAGCGCGAGCATGCTCGCGACGTAGTCGCTGACCGCGATGGTGTGGTCGGTGGCGAGCCGTGCGCGCAGCAGGTTGCCGAAGCTGTCGGCGCGATACGTGTTGTGCTTGGTGAGCACGACCGCGGGCCGGTACCGGCACCCGAGCAGCGCGAGCATCACCTGCCGGTGGTCGGCGGACCCGTTCACATGGATGACGTCGAAGCGCTCGGCGGCGATTCGCCGGCGCAGCCGGACGATTTCCTGGCACAGCCGGTTCCAGCGCGGCTTGAATTCCATGTCGAAGATGGCCACGTCGGGGCTGTCCTTCAACAGGCGCGACAGGCGGCTTCCCTCCGGAGACGCGACGGTCACGCGGTGATGCCGGCTCATCGCGGCGGCGAGATCGCGTACGTAGGTATCCTGGCCGCCGCCGTAGTCGCCGTGGAAGTTGGTGTACAGAATGTTCATCACGATGTCGCTTTTCCTCGATCATCCATCCAGAGGACTACTTAGGAATGAATGGCTCAACCCGTCGGGAGCAATGACTCGAACACGATGCCGCGTTGCCGGCCCGCGATCGCGCGTCGACGCTCGGGCGTGGCGTCAACGCGAATCATTTCCAAATATTACATATCGTTTACGTATCGTAGTGTCGAGGTCTGCGCATCTTTGTGAGAGTGTGTCGCGATCGCTTGACCGTGTCGGCGCCCCGCGCGGGCGGCTCGCTGATGCGCGTGTACTCGCGAAACCCGTTTGCCGTGGCGGTGCCGGCCCATTTCGCACCCTCGGCCAGGCTGCTGCACGCCGGTCGGTCCCGGTCAGGATCGCGCTGGATCGCGACAAAACCTGTCTTCCCGGCGACATCCGGACACAGATCAACGGGCCGCGCTTTCAGATTTGAAAGCCGATGCGCCATTTGCGTTAGAATGCCCCCCCTTGTCCGCCCTGGTGAGCGCCAGCGCGGACTTGTCGCACGCGTGGCGACCCAGGTTCCGATTCGCAGCCGGACGCGAATGATTTGCCAGCCGTTAGCAACATACGTTTTGTGATTTGGATTACTAATGAAGAAGAAGCACAACATTACCAAGTACATCGTCGTGGCGATGATGCTGGGTATCGCCGTGGGTTACGCGTGTCATAGCGCGTTTCCCGACCCGAAGATGGCGAAGGAAGTCGCCGGTTACGTGTCGTTGCTGTCTGATGTATTCCTGCGATTGATCAAGATGATCATCGCGCCGCTGGTATTCGCGACGCTGACCGTCGGCATTGCGCAGATGGGCGACGGCGGCGCGGTGGGCCGCGTGGGCGTCAAGGCGTTCGGCTGGTTCTTCATTGCGTCGTTCACGTCGCTGCTGCTGGGTCTGCTGACCGCGACGATCCTGCAGCCGGGCAGCCACCTGAGCCTGCCGCTGCCGCCTGCCGATGCGGCCCTCAACCTGAAGACGGGCGCCTTCACGCTGAAGGACTTCGTGGTCCACCTGGTGCCGAAGTCGATCGCCGAGGCGATGGCGAACAACGAAATCCTGCAGATCGTGGTGTTCTCGATCTTCTTCGGCACCGCGCTGTCGGCGCTCGGCGATGCGGGCAAGCGCCTGACCGGCGTGATCGAGGATCTCGCGCAGGTGATGCTGAAGGTGACGGGCGCGGTGATGTGGTTTGCGCCGATCGCGGTGTTCGCGGCGCTCGCGTCGACGATCACGACCGAAGGGCTCGGCATCCTGCTGACGTTTGCGAAGTTCATGGCGAGCTTCTATCTGGCGCTCGCGCTGCTGTGGGGCGTGCTGACGCTCGCTGGCGTGACGTTCCTGGGCAAGCGTGCGTTCACGCTGATCCGGCTGATTCGCGAGCCGTTCCTGCTGTCGTTCGCGACGGCGAGCTCCGAGGCCGCGTATCCGAAGCTGCTGGACGCGCTGGACCGCTTCGGCGTGAACCGCAAGATCTCGAGCTTCGTGCTGCCGATCGGCTATTCGTTCAACCTCGACGGCTCGATGATGTACTGCACGTTCGCGGTGCTGTTCATCGCGCAGGTGTACGGCATCCATCTGCCGCTGGGCACGCAGATCACGATGCTGCTGATGCTGATGGTGACGTCGAAGGGGATGGCCGGCGTACCGCGTGCGTCGCTGGTCGTGATCGCGGCAACGCTCAACCAGTTCAACATGCCTGAAGCCGGGTTGCTGCTCATCATGGGTGTCGACATGTTCCTCGACATGGGGCGCTCGGCCACCAACGCGGTCGGCAACTCGATCGCGGCTGCGGTGGTCGCGAAGTGGGAAGGGCAACTCGACGATCCGCGCGATGACAACGATTCGGACGGCGGGCGCGTGGCCGAGGTGAAAGTGCGGGAGACCTCGGCATGACGCACGGCAACGCGGTGACGCGTTGCCTGCCCCGTAGTCAATGACGATCGCCGGCCTGGATTCGATACGGATCCAGGCCGGCGATTTGTTTTGTGCGGTGCCTTTGCACCGCATTCGGCGGCTTTTTCCGATTCGCTGGTAAAAATGTTTGCCGTTTCAATCCGTCATCGCTGGACCAGCGGTGATATTCCCGCAGGCGAATGCCTGATTCCCGCCATTCCCGCGCCAGCGCGTAAGTGAACATTCACTGTCGCGCAATCGCATGGTGGCGCTTGCCGCAAGCGCGAGCGACCCGCAATTT